>NZ_JBEYXQ010000002.1:127981-468472 GCF_040645115.1 Streptomyces sp. NPDC046860
CGAACCCCACCGGGGACCGGGAACCGGCCGACACGGGAACCGAACCCACCGGGGACCGGGAACCGGCCGACACGGGAACCGAACCCACCGGGGACCGGGAACCGGCCGACACGGGAACCGAACCCACCGGGGACCGGGACCACTCGGTCCCCCTCCGGCGGAGGCCCACCCCGCGGTCCCCGGGCACCGGGCAGCGGAGCGGACGGCCCCGCACCTCCCAAGCGAAGCGTCGACCCAACAGGCCAGAGCCGTCCGTGGACCAGCTCGTCGAGCAGGTCCTCCCCCATATCCCCGCCCTGCTCAAGCGGGACGGCAACGCATCCCTCACGCGCGTTCAGCTGCGGGAGATCCTGCGCCGCGAAGACCTCAAGGGCGGCCGAAACGAACGGCTGAGCCTCGTCCTCGCGAAATTGCGCGACGACAACGCCTCAAGAACAAGGACCACCGCCGGATGAAGACCTGCACGCGATTCACGACCCTGCGCTCGGAATACGAGCGGGAGATCACATTCATGCTCGCCCACTCCGCGCGACACGAGGGACGACCGGCGGCGAAGTCCAGCGCAAAGCAGGCCGTCTCCACGAAGGCGCGGATGGCCCGCGCGCTCAACGTCCACGTCGGACGATGCCCTGAATGTGGGTGAACACGCAAAGACGCAGCTCACCGCCACTATCCGCCCCAGGTGACCCGGCTGGAAGCCGGGTCACCGCCCCCTCCCCCACTTGTAGGAGACACTCCGTGACGTCGCCCCATCGACGCTCATCCGGACCCACCGCCGCCGAGGCCAGTGCATGGGCGGACGCACTCGTCCGTCAGCAAGTCCTGCACGCCGCCGTCCTCATGCCGACGGGCCAGTGGCTCGTCCAGCACACGCACGCGGGCCGCGTGCAGGTCCTGGCGGGGGCGGCCGACGTCCTCGCGCTGGTCGCCACCGTCCAGCACCGCATCCGCTCCACGAGGCCCGCGTCCTGATGGCGAACCCGATCCGGAACGACCCGACCTCGGCACCTGCCGCCGACCCCAACTCGGTCTCAGGCAGAGCAAGTTATCCCCTTGGATACTCCGCCCAGGCCGGAGTATCCAAGGGTTCCCCTGCCCCCGTGGGGCAGGGGCTCGTCCGGCGCCGGGGGACGCCAGACGAGGAGGCTGCGACCGAGGGCGGATCGCAGCCAGCAGGGACATGGGAGAGACCTGAGCAGCCGCGCACCCGCCGCCGCAAGTACCAGCGCCGCCAGCGTCCGCATGTCCGCAACACACGCTTCAGCGATGACGAACTCGCTCTTGTGTCCGCCGGCGCGAAGGCCGCCGGGCTCACCCTCGCGGGCTTCCTCGCCCGCGCCGCGCTCTCCGCCGCCCAGGACCTCGAACGGACCGCGAGCGCCGTCGCCGATGAGCGTGCGGTGATCGCCGAGTTCTTCGCCGCCCGCCGGTACCTGGGACATGTCGGCAGCAACCTCAACCAGATCGCCCGCGCGATCAACGCCGGTGCCCACCCGCCGGAACTCGATGCGGTCATCGCGGCCACCGACCGGGCGGTCCAGCGTGTCCAGCACGCCACCGACCGGCTCCTCCACCAGCACTAGGACCCCGTCACCGGCATGATCCCCAGGATCCAGAAGCGCGGACAGCGCACCATCGGCCTCCTCTCCTACCTGTACGGGCCAGGTAAGTACGAGGAGCACACCGACCCCCATCTGGTCGCTTCCTGGGACCACAATGCCCCCGACCCCGGCCGAGATCCGGCCGCCACCCTCAAGCATCTCCAGCAGCTCCTCGACCAGCCCGTCGAGAACATCGAGGAGGCTCACCGGCCGACGAAGCACGTGTGGCATCTCTCGGTCCGCAACGCCGCGGAGGACCGAATCCTGACCGACCAGGAGTGGGGTGAGGTCGCCAGGCGCATGGTCGCCGCCGCCGGCATCGACGACCCCGAACTGGGCGGTGGCTGCCGGTGGGTGGCCGTACGGCACGCCGACGACCACATCCACATCATCGCCACCCTCGTTCGGGAAGACGGCTTCAAGCCCGACCTCGACCACGACGCCGTCCGCGTCCAGGCCCAGGCCCGCACCCTCGAACGGGAAATGGGCCTTCGTCGCCTGACCAAGGGCGATGGCACCGCCGCGAAGCGGCCCACCAGCGCCGAGCGCCACAAGGCCGAGCGGCAGGGCCGCGAGCGCACCGCCCGTGAGGAGCTGAGGGAAACCGTCCGGCGCGCGGTGGCCGGCGCGCGCGGCGAGGACGAGTTCTTCGCCCGGCTCGCCTCGGCCGGCCTCCTGATCCGCAAGCGCTCCGCACCCTCCGGTGACCTCCTGGGGTACAAGGTCGCCCTGCCCGACGACCGGAACAAGAACAGCGAGCCGGTGTTCTACCCCGGCGCACGCCTGGCCCCGGACCTGTCCCTGCCACGCATCCGGCAACGCTGGTCCGCCGACAACACCCAGTCAGAGCCTCAGGGCGTACAGCCGGAGGCACTCGCACGCGGAGGGCCCGGTGCCCCCGCCGCCGCCCGGCGCACGACGGCGGCAGCCGCGTGGCAGGCCGTGCGCATCATCGAGCAGGGCAAGGATGCGGCCGTCGCAGGGTCCATCGCAGCGGCAGGCGAGGTGCTGGACGCCCTCGCCACGACCTCGGCCGCTCACACCCGTCGCGAACTGCGCGACGCCGCCTTCGCCTTCGAGCGGGCATCCCGCTCTCACGTCCGCGCCGAGCGCGGCCACGACCAGGCCCTGCGGCAAGCCGCCCGCGATCTCGTCCACGGCGGCCCCGCCCTGGGCCGTGGCGAGGACGGAGCGACAACCGCGATGGCGATCGACATGCTCGTCTTCCTCGTCACCGCCGCCGTGCACTGGCACGCGAAAAAGGGCCACGCCCAGCAGGCCGCCGCCGCCCGGCAGACCGCCGAGCACCTGCGCGCCGCCTACCAGAATGCAGCCGCACAGCCCCTGGCCGTCCTCCACCAGCGGGGTCGGCGACTGAACCGAACCGTCCTCCACCGGCAGAGCGTGGTGATCCGCGATGCCGTGCCCGCCCTGGCCGACCAGATCCTCGCCGAGCCCGGCTGGTACGCCCTGGCCGCGACCATCGCGGACGCCGAAGCAGCAGGCCGCGACACGGCGGCCCTCCTGTCCGCCGCAGTCGGGCACCGCGAACTCCACAGCGCCGACTCCATCAGCGATGTGCTGATGTGGCGGCTGCGTCACCTGGGCGAGCTGCCCGCCGACGCCTCCGCTTCGCCCGCGAACAACGCCGTGACCAGCCCGTCCGCAACCCGCAGGTCGGTGTCCCGACCCAGCTCGCCCGGCCGTACTCGTGGCGAGGAGGCAACGGGCAACATCCGGTGAGCACCGGCCGCCGCCCGAACACAGAAACGCTCCCCGTCTGGCCGCCGGGCATGAAGGGTGCCTCGCTCTCACGGAACCCGACTGTCGACTTTGTGAATTGAAGTCGCCGGGCGCACTGAGGGACGATCATGACGCGAGCAGGACCAGGCAACGGGAGGGCTGACAGGTTGCTGCACCGGATACGCCGACGGGCCACCAAATCCAGCGAGGACCAGCGCGAGTTTCTAGAGATGTCGGCGCAACTCGAAAGCCAGGTGCCGCGGGAAGTCGACCAGGTACGGGCGGAACTGGAGCGAGCCGAGTCGTCCACCACGGTGGACGACTTCCTCCCGCCGGAGCTGCGTGTGCTCAGCCACGACCAGGTCGACGGCAAGATGATGCCGTGGAAGCAGCCTCTCGCTGTCGGCGGTGAGCTGGTGGCATGCCAGCAGTGCGGGGCGTACCGGGACTGGCTGGTCCTCTCGACCCGGGACCAGATCTGGCTGCGCTGCCGGGCCGGCCACCAGCAGCAGGAGCCCCGACTCGACACCGCCTGGTTCAACCGGAATTCCGGCCCGGCCGACGCAACGTACGCCACGTTCGAGGAGTGCCTGCGCCACCACGGCCGCTGAACCCCACCCCTACGACCCCACCGGGCCACGAGGCCCGTACTGACCATCAGTCACCTACCGTCAAGGGGTCCATTCATCGTGCGCGTTCGCGTCGCCGCCACCGTCCTGGGTATCACCGCCGCTCTCCTCGCGGTGCCCGCCTGCTCCACCAGCACCACCGGGGCCGAGCCCCGCACCCCCACCCCCACCCCCTCGCGTACGCCGGCCGATGCCCTCCCCAACGCGGCTCCGCTCTCGTCGGCGGCGCTGGAGAAGCGCCTGCTCGACCGGCAGGACCTGGGCAGCGGCTACCTCCGCAAGCCGGAGCAGCCCGCTGAGCACGAGGACGTGACCGTCATCGGCTGCCCGGCCCTGAGCAAGCTGGGCGGCAACGCGGCCACCGGCGGCCAGCTCACCTTCCCGCGCAACGCGAAGACCACCTTCGCCTACGGCTCCGGCAGCGACTCGGAGGTCTCCGAGGCGCTTTACAGCGACAGCCCGAACAAGCTGTCCGACGTCATCGGTCGAGTCTCCGATGCCATGACCCGATGCTCCGCCTATCAGGTCGTGGCGGGCGGAACCTCGATCGACGTGACCTCCCGGAAGCTGCCCGCGCCCGTCAGGCTCGGTGACGAGCAGTGGAGCCAGCTCCTGACGTTCTCCGCCGCGGGGCGGAGCACCGTGGTGCAGCAGACTGCGATCCGCGACGGCAGCGTCCTGCTGATCGTCTCCGGCTCCCCGGCTCTCGTCGACCGCCACCTCGACAAGGCCCTCACCAAGGCGACAGCAGCCGCCTGATCCTCGGGCCCCGGCCGTCACCGTGCGGCCGGGGCGCCGTCCCACCCCAGCGTGGGTGCACGAAAGCCCGGCCTCCCCTAGGGGAGGCCGGGCTTTGCTGATCGAGCACGGCCACGCCGCAGTTCGTGCCTGCCGCGGGCGCCGGGCCTGAACGAGGCGGACGGGATCCGAGGGCGCCATTCCCACGTTGGGGCTCCAGGGGCCCAGGGATATCTTCGGGCGTCCCCCGGCCCGCCCGCCTCTCCTGCTCTGGCCGAGAGCAGGGGCCTTCACCGCCGCACGGTGAACGCCTCCACTCTCGGGCCGAACAGGTCGGCCCCGGGTGTCACCGCTTCCAAGAGCGGTGGAGAACGTGTCGGTAGATCGTCTGCGGGCTGACTCCGAAAGCCCGTGCCGTAGCGGCGACGGTCGTGTGAGGCGTGGCGAGCATCTCGCGGGCGCGTGCGATCTGCTCTTCGTCGAGCGGCTTCTGCCGTCGGAGGTATGGGACCCCGCCCGGCTCCGGTTCGTAGCCGAAGGCGAGGGCGTCCTCGTACGGTGTGCCGGTAGCCATGCAGTGGTAGAGGCTCAGCAGGACTTTGCGTCCCAGCTTCCTCAGCGCGGTGGCGTGCGCGTCCCCGGCGTCACGGCGCTTCTGGTAGTACGCGCGGGCGCCCGGCGAGTGACTGGTCATGGAGAAGGCCACCGTGTGCAGCGTGCTGCGCAGATATGTGGAGGACGCCCGGCGGAAGGCGACCCGTACGGTCTGGCCGGAGGCCCAGGTGACCGGCGCCACGCCGGCGTAGGCGGCAAGGGAGCGGCCGCTGCCGAAGCGCTGGAGCGGCCGGTCACCGATCTCCGCGAGGAGGTAGGCGCCGAGGACCGTGCCCACTCCGGGAATGTGGGCGACCAGCGGGTGGAAGGGATGGGCGGCGTAGTGCTGCCCCAGCTCCCGCTCGAGATCGTCGGCTCGCCGGACTGCCTCGTGGAGAGCGGCAACAAGGTGGCCGATGCGCAGAGCCTCGGCCTCCTCGACCCGGGGATCGAGCAGCATCACCGGTCGGGCGAAGATCATGCGCAAGCGCTCGGCTTCGTCCTCTACCCTGCGCTTCCTGCCCCCTGCGATCAGCAGCGCAGCCAGCCTCGTACGGTCCAGCCGGGCGGCCGCGCGGGGCCCGGGGGCGGCGGCCAGGACGGCCAGTGCCTGGGGACTGCGCAGGCCACCGACACCGGCCGGCCACGCGGATACGGCCGCTGGCCAGATCCGCGTCAGGGAAGCCCGTAGAACGTGCAGGGCTTCGACACGGGCGTTCACGGCGGCCCGATGGGCGTGCGTGACCACGCGAAGTGCCTCTGCGCCCGGGGAGTTCACGACGATGGGGCGGCCTTCCCCGGCGCGGGTCATCGAGGCGATCAGCCGCGCGTCAGCGCGATCGGTCTTGGGGGTGCCGAAGGCGGCGCGGTGGCGGGCCGCGCGGGTGGGATCCACATGAACGACGTCCATGCCGGACGCTGCCAGGGATCGGGCGAACAGGATGTTCACGTCCTCGATCCCGGTGACCGTCGCTCGCCACCGGCGCCCGAGTGGCGCGAGGAACTCCCGGTAGCGGGCGACCGGATCTGAAGTTTCGGCGTAGACGATCCGGGTCTCGCCGACGACAGCTCCGGACCGGTCGACAACGGCGACGTCGAGCCACTGGTCCGACCAGTCGCATCCTGCAAAGAGCAAGTAACCACCTCCGAGTGGCGAGGAATGAGACGCGAGTGAGTTCTAGCTGGCTGGGACTCGCACGAGTCGCTCCTTGGTTGCTGCGGGCAGTACCCGCCGGAGCACCGGTGCGGTCGAGCTGAGGGAGGCGGCGAAAGCGGCCACGAGGTCGTGCGGCACGCTGGCTCCGAATGACGCCACCCAGAAGCACGGAGCACCGAGCACGGGCTCGGCCCATGCCTGCCATCCGGCCTGACCGGCGTCATCGACTCCCTCAGTCAGGGCTCGAGGATCGCCGTCCTGGATCAGGGACGGCACCTCGCCGAGGCTGATGTGCGATGCGAACGTAGGGTCTGCGGCTCCCATGTGGGGCCGGTCGATATCGCGGAACCAGTTGTGCCTGGACACCGCGTTGAGAACCAGCTCGGGGGCGACGAGGGGTTCGGCGGGCTGGTTGCGGGCGTCGAGCGTGACGAGGAAGTCGGCCACCGCCTCGCCGGGGACCTCCGGAGTGAAGTAGGCGGACCACGTCGCGATCGGGCTGCTCGCGTCCTCGCGGGCGGATATCTGCCAGGCGATCGGCAGATCTCCCAGGCTGACCGGTTCGTCCGCCAGGCTCCACTGAGCCCAGCGCAGGGCATCGGGGCTGATATGCAGGACGGTGCTGCGCAGCACCTGCCGGTCCTCATCTGCTTCGTCCGGCTCCTGGCGTCCCCGGACGATCGTCAGGCTCGTCCAGCCCAGACCGCCGAGCGTGTCGGCGACGACGTCGTAGAGGCGGCCGTCGTCTCCCGCCAGGTGCCGGGGACCGACCCAGAACGCGGTCTGCCCGTCAGCCGGAGTGGACGGGTCGCACGGGGGGTCGGGGTACAGGGGCGCCTCCAATGGGTTGATGGGGTTCTACTTACCGCCGGCACTGCGACGGGGACGGGAAGGGGGCGACTCGGTGTCGCCCTGCCAAGCGAGGGCGACAGCGACCTCGGGCGGCAGCAGGCCGAGCTGCGTGGCCTCGTCCCGCCCTTCGGCGAGATAGACCACGGTCTGACCGCCGCGGTCCACCGCCTGGACGACCTGGGCGAGGCGGTGTGCCATCGGGAAGAACGGGTTCATGGCCTGACGGACCGGAGAACTCCGGTCGCATTGCGACAACAGGTCGATGAGTTCGCCGACGGTCATTTCCGGGGACAGCACGAACAGCCTCCTGAAACGTGAAGATGGGGGGCGGAGGGACGCTCCGGGCGGCATAAAGGCAGCCGCTCTCGGAGCGAAAACTGCCGGGGGGGCGCGCTTTCAAGCGCGCTGTGCGGTCTCCAGCACACGTGCTACGGCGGCGGCCACGATGTCGGCCGGCGTCTCGGTGTCGAACGACAGGTGGTAGCCGGGCACCGAGGCCGTGCCGGTGACCGCTACCACCCAGCCCACGCCCTCGGTTCCGGGGCGCCCAAGAGGGAACCATCCGAGATAAAACCGACCGTCCTTGGAGCTGACGTGGACGTCGGCGCGGTCGTCCACGACGAGGTGGAAGTCCTCAGCTGAGAACAAGTTTGTAACGAGCGCGGGCTGACCGGCGCCGAGCTGCCACTCGTGCAGTCGCAGGGCCTCGATCGTAGTGGAGAATCCAGGGCCGGCAGGCGCCACGGACACGGGTAATCACCTCTCTGACCTGGGGTTTCTTGCAAGGTCGTCTACGTTGACATGGCCTCGCACACGTTGGCCAGTCTTTCCGTGGTATTTCCTGTCTGCCCCAGGCGAACTGTCGCCTCATGGCCGCACATGGCCAACCTCCGCAGGAAGGGCGGTCTCGGGAAAGACCCGAAGCGCGCGGCGGAGCGCGGGAAGCAGCTGGCGGCGGTCGACCCGGACTGGAACTGCCCCTGGCCGCTGAACTGGCAGCGCCACTACCGGGTGCTCGCCGACCTTGCCGACGCCGACGGCGTCCTGCCCTGCATCGCGCCCGGCGTCACGTTCGAGGGCGACGACATCGGGACGTGGCGGTGGAGGCAGCAGGAGGTGGGCGCCTGGGCGCAGCTGATGCCCGAACAGCGCGAGCGGCTGGAGGCGCTGGGCGTGCGGGGCGCGGCCCTCCCCGTGGCGGCCGCCGCCACGCCGGAGCTCACTTTGGCGCTTGCCGCCCTCCAGGGCGCGCGTAAGGCCGGGAGCAAGGCGGAGGCCGCCTTCCAGCGCGGCCTGACCGCCCTCACCCAGTGGGTGGAGAAGGAGGGACAGCGGCCCGTCCCGCGCGACGCCGTGGTGGACGTCGTGGTCGACGGCGAGGCGGAGCCGGTGAAGCTGGGGGTGTGGCTCTCGAACACCAAGAGCCGGCGGGACAAGCTCACTGCGGAGCAGCGCGCCGCCCTCGCCGCGCTGGGCATGGAGTGGGCGGGCCCCGCCCCGGCGAAGGCCGCCCCGGAGCCGCCCGCCCAGGAGCCGCCCACCGCGCAGCCCGCGCTGTCGGCGGCCCCAATGAAGCGGCCGGTGCGGGAGCACCACGAGGAGTGTGACGAGGAGTTGTACGAGGGCGGGAACTGCACCTGCGGGCCCATCACGCGGTTCGGGCCGCCCTCCGAGCGGGAGAGCTACTGGGACAACCTCTAACCGCTCCCCACCCGCCGTGAGACCCCGGGCCCGCCGACAGGGCCCGGGGTCTCGTACGTCACCGCCTGGCGGCGCGGGCCGCTACCAGCGGCGGGGAGGATGCCCCGGACCCCCGCCAGACGGTCCGGTCACGGGTGCGCCCGCCTGGTCAGGTCTCTTCCTTGGGGAAGAGACGCCGCGCCATCTCGATCACGAAGGCCGAGGGGCCAAGGGACATCCAGTATCCGTTCTTGGTTTCGTACCCGGGGCCGACGATCATGGTTACGGTCGACTCGGCGCGGGTGAGGGCGACGTAGAAGGTGCGCCTTTGCTCCTCGAGCTCGGCTTCCGTGGGCTTCCGCCACTGCTTCCCGCTGGGGACATCGCGCGGTATGAGGCCTTGGAGGAGGCCCGGCAGGATCACCGTGTCGAACTCTCGTCCCTTGGCCGCGTGGTAGGTGGCGAGCAGGACTTTCCCGACGACTTCCTCGCCGCGCGCCAGGTCCTGCAGCACAAGGTCCTTGGACCGGCACAGACCGGCCAGGTCGGCGAGGCTGCTCGTGTTGTCCTGATCAGGGTGTCCTGCGGCTACTTCGTCGAGGGCCAAGGCGGCGCGCAGCTGCTCCAGCCAGGCGAGGGCCGGGGCGTCGGCGGGGTAGAGCGCCGCGGGGTCGAGGCACTGTTGCAGAGCCCTGGGCAGGAAGAGCCGCGAGGGAGGCGGGGGGAGCTGGGCCTCGGTGTGCAGTGTGGTGAGGGCGCGGGACAGGGCGGCAAGGGACGGTGCTTGCGCACGGCGCAGCATGTCGGCGCGGTCGGCGCCGGATGCGGCGTGGATCTGGTAGTTGGTGACGGCGCGGGCCGCACAGCGCTGGACGAAGCGGGAGAGGCTGCCAGCGGGCAGCTTGTCGTCGCCCTCGTGCCGGAAGTCCAGCGTCCGTCGTGTGAGTTCACGGCGTACCTCGTCGAGCAGGCGTCCCCGAGCGGGGTAGAGGATGGCGATCCGCTCGGGGCTGATGCCCTTGCTCTGTGCCTGTTCGACGAGGTCGCAGGTCACTCGGGCATGGTCTTGGAGGCCTCCCTCGACCTGTTCGAGGTTGACGTCGCCGGGGGGTGCGCCTTCGCGGGCGAGGCGGCCTCTGGAGAGTCCGAGGGCGGCTTCGGCGGCGGTGATGATGTCCTGGCCGCTGCGGTAGTTGACCTCGAGTTCGAGGTCGCGGAAGTCCTCTCGGTCCGCCAGTTCGGTCAGGTACTTGGCGTCGGCGCCGGTGAAGCCGTAGACGGACTGGTCGGTGTCCCCGACGGCGAAGACGGTGATGCCGGCCAGGTCGCGCAGGGCGAGGACGAGCTCGTGAAGGACTCCGCCGAGGTCTTGGTACTCGTCGACGACGAGGTGGGGGAAGCGGGCACGCAGGAGGTCGCGGACATGTGCGTGCTCCCTGACGAGGTGCACGGCCCGGATGACCATGGCCTCGAAGTCGATCTCGCCTCGAAGGATGAGCTGTTCGTCGTAGAGGCGTGCGGCCTGGACTTCCCGCGGGTCGAAGCTGTCCAGGGCTTCGTTGCAGGCTAGGGCCCGGCGGATCTTGGTGCTCTGTGGCACGCGGTGCTGGGCGAGGACCTCGCCAATGCCGGCCTGGTCGAAGCAGCGCTGCAGGAGTGCCTCGATGGCCGCCTTGCTGAGGACTTGTCCCGCCTCGGGCGTCGGCTGCCCGGTCAGGTGTCCGAAGGCGCGCAGGATTTCGTTCAGGCAGAAGGCGTGCACGGTGGAGCAGGTGATCCGTCCCTCGGCGCGCACGCCGCTGCGGTGAACGCGGCGGCGGATCTCCTCGGCCGCCGGGTTGGTGTAGGTGATGCAGGCGACGCCGCGGAAGGGCGAGATCTGCGTCTGGAGGACGTAGGCGATCCGGGCGACGAGGGTGCGTGTCTTCCCGCTTCCGGGGCCGGCCCGCAGAACGACGTTGCCGTCGTGGAGAACGGCGGCCCGCTGCCTGGGGTGCAGACTTTCGAGCTCCGCGAGCAGGGTGTCACTGAGCTGCATCGCTGCCCTGCCCGTTGACGTGCGGCGTCGAGGAGTCGGGGAACAGTGACGTTCCACGGGCCGCGAGGCTGATGCGTTCCATGGCCAGGAAGATGTAGGAAGCCGTGCCCAGGCGACGCAGGGCCTGCTCGTCGAGTGCAAGGTTCCAGGGGGTCTGGGTTGCGGCTCGGATGCGTCCGTGGAGGTCGACCCGTGCGATGTGTGCGGCGAGGCGCTGTGCGAAGCGGCCCTTGCCGAGGGCGCCGATCCGCTTGAGCATCTTCTTCCGCAGCTCGGGGTCGACGGTCGTATTCCGCTCGTTGGCGACCCCGCGGCTCACGTCGTCTCGCGCGGTGGTGTTGCTGTTCAGCTCCTCGAAGGCCTGGATGATCTCCTCGCCGAACAGGGAGCACAGGTCGGTCTCCAGGGTCTGGGCGCCGATGAAGATGCCGTGGCCCTGGAGCTCTGCGGCGAGGGGATCGCGGATCGTTCGGTAATCGGCCGCACCGCCGTCCGGAAGCAGGGCAATCTGCTTCAGGAGTGCCGTGCTGCGCGATGCCTCGGGGTGGAGTTTCGCGCCCCGCTTGAGGCCGGCTTCCCGCACACCGCGCTTATCGAGGGCGGCGTCTCCGTCGGTGAGGACCACATGGGGGGTGTCAAGGCCCTTCGGGCCGAGGAGCGCCCGGTATGGCTTGAAGTCGGTGCCGTGGGCGCTGGCCACCACGATGCCGTAGCCGTCCAGGTCGAATCCGGCGGCCTCGGCCAGGGCGGGGAGGATGTACAGCTCGGCCAGTCCTTCGACCAGCACAACGGCGGAGGCGAAGAGGACCTCGGCACGGCTGACGTCGAGGTAGCGCTCCAGGTCCGCGGCTTCCTCGTCGCTGACGGGGAGGGCGGACGTGGTGGCTCCGGTCGTGCCGTTCTCCGTGGCGCGCAGCACGATGAAGGAGCGGACCGGGGCGACGGCGGCGATGTGCGGGCTGTGGGTGGTGAGGAGGAGCGACGGCCCGGTGCGCAGCAGATACCCGAAGAGGTGTCGCTGGAGGGTGACGTGGAGGTGGGCCTCGGGCTCTTCCACGGCGACCAGGGTGGCGATGAACTCTTCGTCGAGTCGCTGCTGGCTGAGGGCTTCGAGGAGCAGACCGAGGTAGATGACGTTGGCGCTGCCCAGGCTGGTGTCGGAGATACTCCTGCGGCGGGCCGTGTCGAAGAACAGGCGTACGGCGCGGATCAGTTCGTCCGGCTTGGAGGAGGCGAAGCCGAGGGTGGGCTGGACGGCCAGGCGGGGCCCGAACATGTCTCCCAGCCGGTCCGTCAGGTGTCTCTCCAGCTTGGCGACGTTGTCGTCCTTGGTGAGCTGGTCGACGGCTACGGCGATCGCCGAGGCGGTGGCTTCCAGGTTCGCCGGGTCCAAGGGAAGTCGTTCGAGGAGGTCCCGCATCGGGCTGCGCCGCCAGTTGTGGAGGTCTCCTTCAGCATCACGCAGGGCCGGAAGGACGCGCAGGGCCACCGCGCGGCGGATGGCCCGCACGTCGTTGGTCTCACGGTCGCCGGCGAAGACGACGACATCGTAGTCCTTCGCGGTCAGCGGCCGACCGGCGGGCTGCACCTGGGAACCGTCAGCGGTTGATACTTCAGTGCGCGGGGCGAAGCGGTAGGTCAGCCGCGCTACATAGGGGTCGAAGTCCACCGTGGCGCTGGACAGGATGCTCTTGGCGCCAGCATCGTCGTCGAAGCCGCGCAGCTCGACCACGATGGTCACTTCTGCTCCGCCGGCGAGGCCTGCGGGGTGCCCTTCCCAGACGTCTTCCTCGCGCAGCATCCGCCGCGCATCGGAGATGGACGGGTCGAGGACTAGGCGGATCGCTTCCAGCAGGTTCGACTTGCCGACGCCGTTCTCGCCGACGATCACGGCATGGGTGGGGAAGTCGTCGACGACGAGGTGCCGGAAGTTGCGGAAGTTGCGTATCTCGATCCGCGAAATGTGCAGGCCCATTCGTCCCCTTTGGCCATCTGGTGCGATGTGGTGATTCATCATTCCAGGGCCGCCTGTGTCGGCGGGCAAATTCTCGGCTCCCAGGAAACACAGTCCCGCGAGTGAGGTCGTTCACCGTCGGTGCGCGGACTCTGTCCACAGGGCTGCGGTTCGAAGACAGCGGCCTGGACCTGCTGATCTACGACGAGGCGGGCGCACTGTTTGACGTGTCCTACGTCCCGCCAGAGCTGATGAGCGTCAACCTGCGGCGACGAGGGGGGCCAGACGCTCGGCTTGTGATCGAATCGTGAATGCGGGCGGGCTCTTCGGGCTGAGAGGCTAAGTGCTCACACGGACGCACTGGAGAGCTGGAGCCGCCCACCTTGATCATCTTGGACACGAGCATCCTGTGGAGCATCACCCCCGATAGGGCGAGCGCCGACCTGCTCAAGACGATCCGCGCGACGGGGGTCGAGAGTGTCGCCGTCCCGTGGACGGTGATGGAGGAGCTGGCCGCGCAGAGGGCGTTGAAGCACAAGGCCAAGTACGACGCGGCGTACGCGGCCGTCGAGGCACTGCGAACCAACACGCCCTGGGGCCTGCCCACTCAGCTGCCGGACTACGAGCCGGAGCGTGTACGCCAGCACGAACGGGACTCCTTCGCCGCCATCGTGGACGTGCTTCCACAGAGCGCCCAGGTTCTGCAGGAAGCCGCGTTTCGTGAGGCCAACGTACTGGCGCCGTGCAAGCAGCTGGAGATGAAGGCAGGGAAGAAGCCGGTCAAGACCGGCGCTCGGGACGCTGCGATCTGGCTGACCGCTGTCGAGTACGCGCGCGATCACCCCGACGAGACGGTGTACTTCATCAGCAAGAACACGGACGACTTCGGGCACGGCACGTCGTACGCTGAGCCGATGGGCTCGGACCTGAAGGGGCTGGAGGGACGGTTCAAGCACTACACGTCGCTTGACCCGGTGGTCGCCCAGTTCACTCAGCCCACGGAGGTGGACGAGGCCGCGGTTCAGGCCCGTCTCGGTGTGCCCCCGGCGGCGGCGACCATCGCGCGGGAAGCCCTCTGCCGGTGGGCGTTCGACGTGGCCGACACCAGCACGGTCGCGTTCTTCGGCTCGCTGTGGCCAGAGATGAACGCGGACGGCACCAACGGTCCTAGTGAACGGGCGGCCCTGCGGGGCTGGCTGGTGGCGCCCACAGCCCATTTGGGGCCAGTCAACGATGTGTGCGCCTACCAGAGCGGTGGGCACGTGTGGTACACCGCCACGGTCCGCTGGGTGCTCACCGGGCTTGCGCTGAACGTCACCGAGCCGCGGATCAGCCGAGTGGCCTGCTCCTGGGAGACGGGCGTCTTGCTCAGCACGACCAACGCCGACTCACAGATCACCGTCCTGCGCAGCGAGTCGCCCAAGCCCATCCCTGTTGCAGACTTCCAGGGGCTCGGGGACCCTCTCGCCGCTCCCCTTCCCGACAGCGCCAACAGCTCCATGGAAAACGTGTGGCGGCGGGTCGCGGAAGTGAGAACAGGGACGGGGCCGGAGCTCACCGGCATGGAGGCCATTGCCGCCCTGGTTGCGCTGGGCGTGACGAGCTACACCTCCTTGCGCCGGGACCGTAGCGACGCCTAAGCCGGAGCCGAGCGTGTCCTGGGCGAAGTCGGCCGAGGCCGGGGGACGGAGCGCCGTCCGGGCGGGCGGCCTTCCAGCGCTCGGCCAGCTCGTCCTTCCAGCCCTTGGGCGGGGCCGTAACCGAGTGTAGGACCCGCCCTGACCGTGAACCAGCCGTTGACCCACGGGGCGTCGGTGGACGTCAGCTCGATCCCGGCGAGCGGGCTACCCATGAATCGAACAGTCACAGCAGTACCTCCGTCTGGCGGGAGTGTCCCGCCTCACCCCTTGGTGGGGCTTGCCGTCCGGAGGACAGCACCACGGCATCGGCGACTTTCGTCCCGGCCCGGCCGCCGGGGCCGGCGGCGGGGTGGCGCGGCGGGTCCGGCCGCCGCGCCACCGGCTGAGCGCGCCCCGGTCCCCGGCCGCGGCCTCGCCGCCCATCCCGCCCGTCCCTTCCTCCTTCACTCCAGCCAAGGGACATGGGCAGAGCAGCCGCAACGGGGATGTTCAGCAGGCCGACCACTCCCTCGCGAGCAGCGAAGAGACGTCGTCGCCTCACTTCGGGCGGCTGGCCTGAGCGTGCGTGCCATCGCGTCCGCAACGGCCTCCGGCGTCGGGACCGTCGCAGATGATCTGGCGAAGTGTTCACTTCCGAACACCTCGGTCATCGTGGGCACGAACGCAAAGCAATACCGCGCCTCAGCTCCTGAACCCGCACGTACGGAACCCGGTAAAGCACGCTGCTCTCGTCCGCCGCCTCGTCGCAAGCTCGCCAGGGTGGCTCGCCAAATCGAAAGGACGGCCCTGCCCGACGCGTGAACATGCTACTCAGGCCCACCATGACGGAATCGCGTCCTTCCATCGGACGCAGGCGAAGCTCACTCGTCACCGGGAATGCCGTCACCTCTCAGCGCGAACAGCGCCGCCGAGACAGAGCAGCACGGAGGTCTTGCCTGAGCAACAGAACGAAGGGGCACCGTGCTACTCATGCGACGTCAATGCCCAGCTCGGTTTCAGGGCAACAGGTTGAACACGGCGTGATGCCCTCCGTGAGCGCAGCGCGAGCTTCATCGGCCCGCATTTTGCGCGGCGTGCCCGTGATCTGGTCGCAGCCGGCCACGTGCACGACAATGTCGCCGGGATCGTCCGGGGCGCGCATCATCTGGACCTCGTAGTCGCCCGCCCGCGCGGGCCGGGCAAATCCCGCTGAGGGCAGAGGGCCGTCTGCGCCCTTGGCTCGTCGCATCGAGCGCTGCCGTGGGGCCTGCCGTTCGGCCCGCGCGAGCGCCTGCCGCACCTCGGCACGCAGGAGGCCCAGGTATGTGGCGACCGTGTCGGTCTCCGCGATCTGCCGGTCCAGGTAGTCGCAGAGCACTCGGAGCCGAGGCGCGTCGTCAGGCAGCTCGGCCATGACGAGCACCACCATGCAGGGCGGCCCACGCCCCGGTGCGGCCCTGCCAGTGCGGGTGGACCAGTACGTCGGCGGACAGGGCGAGCAGTCGCCGCCGGAGCGCGGTGCTGGGCCGGAGGCTGAGCTGCCGGTAGACGGCGTGCCACTCCCGGTGCGCGGCCACGAGGTCATCAGGGAGAGAGCTCATACCCGTATTAGAGCACGTGTTCGATTTTCTGTGCATCCTGGGCCAGACACGGCTGCTGCACTGTTCCACGGTGTCCCGTGCCAGTGAACCTTGACCGTTTGCCATCGAACCTTGACGGACGCGAGTTAGTGTCAACGAAGGTTGAGTACCGCAGCTCAAGGAGACGCGACGCGATGTCCGAGCCCATCCCCGACGATCTGCGCTGTCCTCGCTGCGGTGCCCTGCCGGAGCCGCTCCTCTGCCTCGGCCACAACCCCGACGGCACGCCGTCCACCGACACGCCTCCGGCGATGCTCGCGCTTGAAGCCGAGCTCGGCCTTGCCGAGGACGCGCGCCGCCGGGCCACCGGTACCCTGCTCACCGATTCCCAGGCTGCCGCGACGCTGCATGCCATGGCCAACGACCCCGAACTGGGCGCCGGCGAACACGGGCGCTGACCAAGCATCCTGAACACCTAACGATGCCGATCAAACTTCGATGGCAAACAGTCAAGGTTCACTGGCACGGGACACACGGGGCGCCGTGCCAGCGCATCCCCGGTAGGGCGTGGCGCAGATGGCGTCGGCCGGGCGCCGCCTGAGGTGCTCGGCGTGCTCGTGATCCGGAGTCGCGGGGCCGTCGCTTTCGCCGTAGACCGGACTCATGGTGCTGCGACCGCCGGTGGAGCCGATGCTCGCGCAGGCGAGCGACCAGCTACCCCCACCCCGGATGCGGGGCGATCTCTCCTTCCAACCCAAATTCGACGGATACCGCGGCCTGGTGTTTACGCCGAGCGAGGCGGTCGCGTCCGTGCAGATCCAGTCCCGCCGGGGAGCGCTGCTCCAGACCCGCTTCCCCGACCTGGTCCGTGCGGCCGCCGCCCTGCCCGACGGCCTGGTGCTCGACGGCGTTATGTGACCTGCACAGGTGTCTCAAGCGCACAGTGTCTCAGGTAGGCAGGAATCAGCGGGGGACTTCTTCGCCAGTCTGATCGCTTGTAGCTACAGATGCCTGGAGCGGGGATGTAGAGCGTCGAAGTGCCCTGACTTGGGGAGACGCCAGGGCGGCAAGAGTGGCGAATACGACGACAGCTGCGCAGCCGACCAGAGCCGTGCCCGAACCGACCCCTTGAGCCACGGGGCCAGCGGCGAGCAGGCCAAGCGGGGCGAAGGCAAGGGATCCGAACAAGTCGTAGGAGCTCACGCGCGAAAGTACCTGCTCTGGAATCTCTCGTTGCAAGGTGCTGGCCCACAGCACGTTGAAGATGTCGCTGGCGACACCAGCGCAGAAGGTGGCGGCGGCGATCAGCCAGACCGGTGCCGAGATACTCAGGAAGACCATGGGCAGCGCTGCAGGGAAAGTGGCGAGGACCGCGACCAGGATCGGTCGGGTGACCCGGACCCGCACAGCCAGTCCGGCGCCCGCGATTGCTCCCAGAGCTTGGGCGGCCACGATGATCGACCACGACCTGGCCCCGCCCAGATGCTGTTGAGCTTCCAACGGCCCGAGAACTCCGAGGGTCGCACTGAAGACGGCGACTACAGCTGTGCACTGGGCGACAACCACCCACAACCACTGCCGTGAGGTGAACTCCTGCCAGCCCGCACGCAGGTCTGTCCACACGGAGGACGCCTCTACCGGTCTGGCGGGCAATCGCAGCCGCCCCGTCAGCACCGCACTGACCACGAAAGAGACAGCATTTAGTGCCAAGGCCCAACCAGCACCGACCCATGCGACGACCACGCCCGACAGCGCGAGGCCGAGAAAGAGGCACGTGTTCGTGCTCATCCGCAGGAGACCGTTGGCCTGCTGCAATCGGTCTGCGGGGACCACGAGCGGCACGACACCGTCCATGGCCGGTGCGAACAGTGCGGTCGCCAGACCCGCCACCACCGCCAGTGCGCACATCAGAGCCAAGGGTGCATGCCTGGTCAGAGTCATTGCCGCCAGGCCCGCATAGGCGAATGCCCCAACACCGTCGGCAATGGCCATGAGGCGAGACCGTGACATCCTGTCCGCGATTACGCCCCCGAGCAGGATGAACACCAATTGGGGCAGCGATTGGCAGGCGAGTACCAGCGATAGCTTCCCGGGACTGGCGCCGGGAAGTGCCAGCACGGAGAAGGCCAAGGCCACCCGAGCGAACCCATTGCCCAGAACCGAGATGGTCCGAGCTGAAGCGAGCTGAACAAACCGCTGGTCAAGCCACAGCGCTGACCTTCCCGAAGTGATCGTCATGAACATGAACTCTATGACGCCGCACAGATCACACGATCTCAACCAGCCACTGCGACAGGCACTGAGCGACCAGCGCTGGAAGTGCGAAGCAGTACTCACCGGCGTGGGCGACGGCCGAATCGCAAAGTTGCCGCTGCTGCCTCCGGCTGGGGTACGGGCGCGGTAGTCCTTCGGTTGGCAGCCTTCAGGACGTGGCGGGAAAGGAGGCTACGTTGTCACTGGTCTGGTGGAGAACCTCGCGCAAGGCGGCGTTCTCCGCTTCGAGTTCGGCGTTACGTAGGGTCAGCGCCTGGATGTGGTTGGCATAGGCGGCGATGGTGGCGCGCGCCTCCCGCTGTTCAGCCGCATGTTGTGAGCGCAGCGCTCGGTCCGCCTTCTTGAGGCGCACAATGTCCGCAGCCAGGGTGTCGGTCCGCGGGCGAGGCGCGTCCGGCGTCCGTAGCAGCCCGGTGATGATCTTTGCCAGGGGTGAGCGGTAGTAGGTGGCGCGCGAGATGCCGGCCTCTGTGCACAGCGTGGAAACGGTCAGGGCGCCGCTGGTGTGTTCGGGAGTTCCGGCCACGATCCGCTCGAAGGCGTGGACGACAGCCTGGTCGGCGCCCGGCCGTACGGGGATACCGGCCTGCTCCAGGGTGTGCCGCAGTCGCAGCGTGTCCGGGTCGTTCATCCGTTGGGGCTTTCTGTGTCCGTGCGGAGTTCCGCGATCGCGTGGTCGAGTTCGGCAATGTGGGTGGTCAGCGCGGCGGTCTGAAGCCGGGATAGTCCTGCCGGGGCGTCGATCGGGCGTTGGGCCTGGGCACGGGCTGCGGTCAGACGGGGCAGGTGGACGCTGGAGCGGCGGGCGTTGGGGCAGGTCAGGCACATGGTCAGCAGAGGCAGGGGGCGGCCTGTGCGGTTAGCCCGTTTCGCGCAGACGGCAGTGGAGTGCTGGTAGAAGCAGTCGTTGAGGACGCCAGGGTGCAGGGTTTTCGTCAAGTGCTGCAGCATGGTTCGTAGCCGTGCCGGGCTGGCAGTGATGCCAGGCAGGTCGCCCAGTTCCCGGCGGATGCGGTCGAACTCGGCGTTGACACGGTCGGCGGCGCCGCCGCTGGTGCGGTGGCCGTCGTTCCAGTCGCGGTAGAGGTCCTCGACGTAGTCGAGCTGGGCGATGGCGCGCTCGGCGGCGACCTCGGTGGCGAATCCGGAGGCGGAGGTGCCGGCGTAGCCTTCGAACAAGGCGAGTTCGGCGTGCTGGTATTGCCGGGCGCCCGCGACGACACCGAACGGCTGGTGGGCGATGTGCCAGGCAAGGGTGCGGCGGAACTGCCGGGTGCTCAGCCGCCACGGCACGAGTTCCTCCTCCACATCGTTCCCTTCCTCACGGTCCGGTTCTTCGTGAGCGGGCGGGTCGGTGTCCGGCGCCGGTGCGGCCGCGTGCAGGGGCACGTAGGGGCCGTCTGGGGTGCTGAACAGTGCGTTGAGGTGGTCGCGGAAGTCGTTGAGGCGTCTGTTGACCGAGCCGAACAGGACGAGGTTGTTGCTGGTCATGCCCTTGTGCCCGAACAGGTGGGTCGGGTCGTCGTTGACGGCGTTGAGGAGGGCGACGGCCTGGTGGACGATGTCGAGGACAACCCATTCGGCTTCCTCGCCGGCGAGCTTGCGGCCTTTGAGGACCCGGCCGCGCAGTTTGTGGCGGATCCGGCCGTCAGGGCCGTTCTCGGTGAACGCGCAGTCGGGGGCGAGTTCCCGAACCTCGGCATCTCTCATTCCGGACAGGTACGCGATCACAATCCAGCAGGCCATTCGCATTTGAACCACTTCGGTGGCCAGCTCCAGCGGGCCGAGGCCCGGCCGCCACGGACGTCCGCTGCCGGGCCAGTTCGACAGCGCGGTCCGCAGACCACCGATCTGGTAGCCGAGCTCGGTGGCCGCTTCTGTGAGGTACCGACGGACCTCAGCGGACTTGGACACCCCGGTCAGGCGCGCGACGAGCGCGACGTTGGGTGCCTGCGGTACTCCGTCGACCGCCAGGACGCCCGGCCCGCGCGACGCCTGGCGCGCGGGTAGGGCGGGAACACCGCGACCGGTGGCACGCAGCTCGGCCACGTACTCCTCGATCCGGGCCCGGGCGGATCCGCTGCCCCCAGGACGCCGCTGTGCCTTGTGCGCGGCGGCCAGTTCGGCGTACTCGGCCCGCGCGGCCAGGATGTCGGGGCCGGCGGTGGTGACGTAGAAGACGGCGCCTTTCACAAGCGGAGCGATGATCTCCTCGGGGATGCGCTCGGTGGTGTTCTCCTCGTCGCGGACGACTCCGGCCACTGCGTGCGCGGACCGGCCGGGCCAGGGGTTGATCAGCAGCCGGTCGGCGGTCAGGAACGGACCGTGGGCGAACAGGTGTTTCACGGCGGTCACCCGCAGGGCCGCCTCCTCAGCCGAGACGGCCTGCCAGCGCTCCAGCGCGGCTTGCAGGTGATCCGAGGTCACCTCACTCAGCCGGCGGGCGCCGACCGCCTGCAGGGTGGCGATGACGGTCCGGGCCTTCTGAGCGGCACCGAAGATGCCGGTGAGCTTCATCGGGCCTCGCCGGACCAGAGCGGAGTTGCCGCGCCGCAGACGGGAGTAGAGGTATTCCCGCAGGACCAGAGCAGTGACCGGGTCGGCCACCGAGGTGAACACGATCGTGCGCTGGCTGGTGCTGCGCGGCAGGAACGGGCCCAGGTCCCACACCGCGTCAGCGAAGCGAGGTCCCGGCCCCGGATGGCCCGTAGCGGCCAGCACATGATCGGGCAGCACCGGCGCGTCGGCCGGGACGGGCTCGGCCTCCGTCGCCCGGTCCGGCCCGGGCGGTTCAGCGGGAACCGCGGAGGTGGCGGTGGAGGTCATGTCAGTCCTTGGAGGATCTGTCCGGGCAGGTGCAGGGCGGCCTCGTGGCTCTCGGCGATGAGCCGGGCGGTGGCCTGCTGCTCTGTGCTGAACTGCGGCAGGATGCCGGTGGTGATTCGTTCCCAGGCCAGTGCGTACCGGGCGTTCCACTCCGGCATCGTCATCTCCTCACGCTGAGCGGTCAGGAAGCTGGCGAAGCTGAGAATCGCGGGCAGGTGCCGGGTGGTGAAGACGGCGTTCGGGCACTCCAGGCAGCCCCACACCGCCACTGGGCAACCAGCCCCCGGGCGGCGGGCGAACGGCGAGGCATGGAAGTCACGGCAGGACGCCAGCCACACGTCGTTGTCCCCGGACAGGGCCACCGCCACCTCGTCGGGAGGCAGCTCAGCCGCCGACGCGTCCAGGCGACTGCCCTGCTCGTCGAGAACAACAGGGGCTTCCAGCGCGGCCTGCAATGCCTCGTGCAGGCCCTTCTCGACGGCTTCCTCGTGCAGCGGACGGTGCGCGTCGATGTCGGCGTAGTGCTTGACCGCGACCCGGGGGCTGTGGCCCTCGGCGAAGTCCTCCAGCACTCCCCCGGTCTGCCGGTAGCGGCGTGACTTGTAGGTCTTGCGCAATCGCCGCAGGCTCAGTGACGCGTCTTCTCCAGCAGCCTCCAGCAGCGGGGCGAGCTGGTGGCGTTCGAGGAACGCCTGTTTGACCGAAGTGAGAGAGGTGGCCCGGTGGCGGCCGAAGGTGGCAATAACCTGCCCGCCGCGCAGCACGTGTGTCCACAACAGTTCGGTGCCGGTCAGGCTGCGGCCGTGAGCGGTCAGCCTCAGCGCGAGACGGACCAGGCCGCCCGGCTGGTGCACGGCACCGCCGTCGGTCACCCGCAGCGTCTTGCGGGACTGGCCGTGGGACCGGTTCTTGACATAGGCGATGCTCACATACCCGCGGGCCGGGTTGATCAGGCAGTCGGCCGAAAGACCGCACGCGGCCTCCGGCTCCAGGCCGGTCTGGCACATCAGCAGCACCACGAAGGCCAGCACGTCGTGAGCCGTGAGGAAGAAGTGGCTGTTGAGCCGGCCGATCCCGCCCAGCTCCGTGATCTTGTCCATGGCGCCGCGCTCCGCGCGCAAGGCTCGCGTCAGCGGGCCGCGGCGCGTGATGTGCCACGCCGCGTTCTCCCGGGTCCAGCCGTGCCAGCCCCCGCCGACCGGATCCCGGCCGGCTGCGGCTAGCCGCTCACCGGCCAGCATCCGATCGCGCGCCGCCCGCACATCGGCCAGGGCCGCGGCCTGCACCACATCGAACAGCGCATCGGAGTAGGCGTCCAACGGTCGGCCCCGGCCCCGGCCGACCCGGACCGCGGTGAAGCCCAACCGGGCCTGCATCGCCGTGCTCAGCCTGTCCGGGTGATCATCCCGGATGATCCGCAACAGCTTCACCACCTGCTGCATCCGCACGTACGGCGTGGTGCAGGACTCCTTGTAGCGGGCCGCCAGGCTCATCTCGAAGGAGTACAGGAACTCCGGGAGGAGGTCCTCCAGGTCCATGCCGTCCGGCGTGTCCGTCCGCTGCGCCACGTGGGCGACGAATTCCGTCAGCGTCTGCGCGTAGCCGTCCGTCGTCCCCACGTACTTGTGGCGGTTCTCCACCCCGGCCAGCCCCGCCAGCGCCCGGGCCAGATGGCGCACCAGCCGCGGGCAACCCAGCGCGGAGAAGTCGTAGCACCGCTCGATTCCGCCGGAGAACCTCGCGGTGAACGCCACCGGGCCTACCGCTGGGACCGCCTCCGGCTCCGGGGGCAGATCCTCCGGCGCCGGGAACCGTACCCGCCGGCTCACGATGCTTCTCCGGCCCGCTCCAACGCCACGCTCTGCGCGTCCCATTCGGCCAGCGCGGCCAGCACAATCTCCTGCGCCTCGTCCAGCACGTCCAGATACACGTAGACGGTGGCCTCGCGGGCATGGCCGAGGAGCAATTGCAGGGTCCGCATCGGATTTCCGATCAGCAGCCGCCGCAGCTCCGCGCGCGAGAGCGGCCCGTCCAGCCGCCGGCCCAGCGCCCGGACCGTCTGCCGCAGCAACAAGCCCAGCATGTACACGGCATAGGTGTGCCGCAGCGTGTGCGGGTGCACCTCGATCTCGATCCCGAACGCCGCACAGCGTGCGTTCGCCCGCCGGAACACCGCCTGCCACGCGGCCGGCTCAAGCGGCCGCCCGCCATCGGCCAGCCACAGCCACAGCGGCTCACCGGTGCGCCGCACCAGGCGGCGCCGCTCCGCCGGGTCGATCCGCCCGTACGGCCAGTTCCGGGCGCTGCCGCTCAGCACCAGCCCGTACCGGCCCGTGCGGATCACCGTCCGGTCCGCAGCCGGAGGAACGAAGCGGCCCTCGGCCATGCAGCGGGCCACGATCGCGTCGCGCTCCACGGCCAGGAAGTGGTGAAACTGACGTACCTTGCGCGGCGGCAGGAACACCCGACGGCCCTTGCGCCGCTTGGCCACGGCCCCCGCAACACGGAACTCGCCCGGCCCGCCCGTCGGGGGCACCTCCGGCACCAGCAGGCAGGCTCCCTCGCCCAGCCGCATCCCGCTGTGTACGAGGCCGTCGGCGAACAGGGCGTTGCGCTCGCCGTGCCGACCCCGCCACGCCGGATCCGCGCCGCCCTCCGGCAATTCCCCTCGCAGCCCGACGTTCCGCCACAACAGGTAGTCCTCGAAGGACACGAACCGCAACGGCTCGTCCAGCGGATCCGACTCCATCTCGGCGTTCACGTGGACCCGGCGAGGGCCGGCCGGCGTCATCACCGTCTTGTCGACGTACCGAAACGGCGCCCGCCTGAGCAACCCGGCATCCAGTGACCACGCCACCCATTTGTCCAGCGCTGCCACCGACCGGTTCCACGTCCCCACCGACACCGCATCCGGACCGCCGCACAACAATCGCACCCGCTTGTAGGCCCGCAGGTCGTCACCGTCACATGCCCAGATCGGTCTGCCGTACCGCGACGTCTCCAGAAACCGGACAAACAGCATCACGTCCCGGGCATAGCCCAGCACGCTGTTCTCGGCCCTTACACCCCAACTCGGCAACTCCCGCAGGAAACGGTTCAACTGCAAGTCATACGACCCGTCTCCGCTCAGGATGAACGGCTGACCCTCACGAACGCCAGCACGGTCGAGCACGGCCGCCGGGTCCCTGATACCCAAGCAGCTCTCCACACGAGCTCGGCTCGTCGCGCACAGATCCGCGATCACAGCAATCCCCGCCCTACGTCGATCGCCTCGGTGACTCCGGATCCATCCACCATCCCGGAGCGCGAGCTCGGCCGCCTTCCCCACTCCTTCGAACCACTCACACCAGTGGTCTCCTGTGGATGAAGAGCCTTTGATGAGACAGATGTGGTAGCTCACATAAACGGAGAGGTGGTCGTATGGGACGGCGCCCACCTCTCCTTCGAGGCGGTGCAGCAGCGCGCGGCCGCCGGGAGCCGGAGCGCCGGACTGCTCTCGGGGCAGCTCCCCGCCCACTTCATCGCCTTCGACCTGCTCCAGGCGGACGGCGAGGAGCTGCTCACCATGCGGTACAGCGAGCGCCGCGACCTTCTGGCGCGCCTCTTCGCCGAGCACGGCATCGGGCCGCCGTGGACGCTGTGCCCGGAGACGGAGGACGTGCGGGTGGCGCAGGACTGGCTCTCGACCTGGACGCGCGTCCCCGGTGTCGAGGGCATCGTTGTCCGGGATCGCCGACAGCGATACTTGCCCGGCGCCCGGGGCTGGTACAAGATCCGCCGCCGGGACACCACGGAGGCGGTGGTCGGCGCGATCACGGGCACGGTGGCGCGTCCACAGGCTCTCATCCTGGGGCGCCGTGACGAGGAGGGTGTGCTGCGGGCGGTGGCCCGCAGCACAGTCCTGCACCCGGACCAGGCCCGCCGTATCGGCGCCCAGCTCGCCCCGGCCCGGCCCGGACACGCCTGGGAGGGCGTGACGTTCACGACGTCCTGGCGCTCGCCCACCCCGCTGGACGTCACGCTCGTCGAGCCGGACCAGGTGGCCGAGATCTCGGTGGACACCGCTCAGGCCAACGGGGTCTGGCGGCATCCCGTGCGGGTCCTCCGACTCCGCACCGACATGACACCCGCCGAGGTGCCAGCCGTGGGCGAGGTCGCCCCAGCCGGGTGACCAACTCGAGTGCCCTGAAGGTGACAGCGCCGAATTACCGACCGGGCTTCCTCGGAACACAACGACCGGCACACCCGGTCGTAAGGCCGCCCACCGGGTCGCGCCCGGCTCGCCGTGATCAGTGGGGAGCGCCTTCGACCGTGCGGATTGGCGTGTCAGGGCCACCGTCCGGTCTTGGGAAAGGTGACGAACGATTCGCTCATCATGGCGAACAGACCGGTGCTCAGTTGCCAGCATAAGTCGATGCGTAGCCGAAGGTGCCCGCCCGGGGTTGGCGCGGCGAGGTACGTGTTGCCCACGACGGTGCTGTCGTGAAAGGGAAGGCAGAGTTCCGCGAAGAACTCAGGGGCTCGCGAGGGCAAGGAGGGTCTCCGGTCGGGTCAGAAGCTTCTACCGGCTGGGGCCGGGCAGGGCCGGTCGGCTGCTGGTGCTCCAGCGCGTGATGCTGGGTGCGGGGAGGGCGGTGGGTCGTCGGGATGCTGCCGCACGCCGGACCTCCAGCGGGGTAGGGGCCGTGGGCCGCGGTGGAAGTACGGGGATGAGCTGGGCGATGCCCTTCATGTAGCTGGAGGTTTCTGCGCGCCACCGGGGCAGCGGGGCCGGGTCGGCGACGCAGCGGGTCAGGGCGGTGAGCAGCGCGACGGGGGTGTCCGTGCTGGCCGTGGCGTACCAGTAGGGCCGGTCGATGGACTTTCCTGCCCACAGATGCCATCGGGCGTCCCGTGTGGACAGCTCGGCGGCCGGGTTGAGGTACCCAGTGGTGTACTCCAAACCGCCCAGTCCGTCGGGGGCGTTGACCGCGAAGACGCCCCAGCGCGGGCGGTCGATCTTCCAGCCCTGCTGCAGGAGCGGCACGACGGCGTGGAACGGATCGCGCTCAGCGCTCCCGGCCACCGGCCGGGCGAGGTAGGCGCCTGCTTGGTAGGTCGTGGCGAGCGATGTGGTGAAGGCGGCCACGAACTCGGTGGGGACTCGGTCGTTGAAGCAGACGCCCCAGACCGGCGGGTCGAACGGCGTGGCCTTGTAGGCGTTGATGCGCCAGAGTCCGTCGTCCTCTCCTTCGGGGAGGTAGCCCAGACGCACGCGGCCGTCGGGGGCGTTCACATATACGTTGTCGTCCTCGTCGTACTGGAGGTCCCAGCCGCGGTCCAGAAGCGGTGCGAGGGCGGGGTCGCCGGTGGGCGTGCTGCCGGCGAGGTGGCGCGGGAAGACGTAGACGTCGCCGTCGATGTCGCGGTGGAGATCGGGCCGGGGGCTCATCGGCCGGTCCTCGTGGTTACGGTGATCTGGCCGTCGACGGTGTCGAGTCGCTCGCGGACCTCGGCGGTGTCGCGGCCGGAAACGACGTAGAACCCGGCCCTGGCGGTGAACACATCGCCTTCGGGCGCCAGGACGAGAGGTTCGCCGACCTCACGGAGCCACTGCACCTGCCGCAGCCATGGGGTTAGTGCGGCGAAGGGCGGGTTGATGTGCCGCTCGGTGAGGGTGCCGGAGGCGGCCGGGTAGAGCATGCGGATGCCCGCGGCTTCGCGGCGGGTCGGGGTGAGGTCCGGAGCTGCATCACAGGCGACGTCGGCGGCCGCCCTGGGCAGGTCGATACCGGTGGCCAGCCGGACGAGCTGGCCGATCATGTCGCCGCCGATCCGGGCGTTCACCTCGATCAGCCTGGGCCGTCCGCCGACAAGGCGCATCTCGACATGCTGCACGCCGTCGGTGATCCCCAGAGCCTTGACGGCAGCAGCGGCGACGGGGGCGACCGGTGCCAGGAGCGGGTCGGCGGCGTCGACCGTGTGCCCGGTCTCGTCGAAATACGGTGCGGGGCCCAGGTGTTTGCGGGTGACGGCGACCGCGGTGGTGCTGCCGCGGTGGGTGACGCACTCCACGGAGACTTCCGGCCCGTCGAGGTACTCCTCGACCAGGACGCCGGTGTCCTCGCGGCTGCGGCTTGCTCCAGCCGAGGCGAAGTCGAAGGCGGCGGGGAGGTCGTGGGGCTGGTCGACGCGGATGACGCCGACGCTGCCGGCGAACGCGGTGGGCTTGAGCACGGCGGGGTAGCCGAGGGTCTCCGCTGCCGCTTCGGCCTCCCGGAGGGTGCGGGCCTTCAGGGAGGCGGCCGAGGGCACACCGTGACGGGCGAACTGGGCGCGGGCGACCGCCTTGTTCCGGCAGGCGCGCACCGCCTCGACGGGGTTCGAGGGCAGGCGGAGGGCGCGGGCGAGGCGGGCGGTGGTGACGAGGTGCCACTCGTCCCAGGTGACGATGCCGGCGAGTTCGTGCCGCGCGGCCAGGGTGTGGCCGGCGGCCAGCACGGCGGCGGGGTCGTGGAGGTCGGTGACGGCGTGGTCGACGAGGTACGGCGTCTCCCAGGACGGGTTCGTGCCGGTCAGCAGGACCACGTCGTAGGCGGCGGCCGCCTGCTCAAGGCAGTAGCCGCGCAGCGGCTCATCGCCCGGTGAGACGACGAGCAGGCGGGGGCGCGTGGACAAGGGAAGGGATCTCCGAACGATGGACGGCGGGATGGCGCGAGGAGGTGGTCAGGCGGAGCGGCGGCGGCGCAGCTCGAACTTGTCGGCCCAGTGCGGGTGGACGGCGATCAGCCGACGGGCGTAGAGGGCGCTGAAGGCGTTGTTGAGCCCGGCGACTCCGTCGGGGAGGTCGCGGCGCAGGTCCTCGAAGAGGTCCTTCACCCCGGCCCGCGTGGCGCCTGCGGCGAGGCGGCGGGCAGTCATGCGCTCCAGCGCCCGGTAGATGTTCGGGTTCTGCGTGTCGAAGGTGTGGAACCGCTCGGTGGTGGTGCGGCTGCCAGAAGTGGCAGTGGACATGGGGGAAGTTCTCCACAGGCGGGGGAAACGGATGTCAGGTGCGCAGGATGGGATCGGCGCGCAGGCGGGTGAAGGTGAACAGCAGCCCGAGGGCCTGCAGGACGGCGCACGCGGCGATGACGTGGCCCAGCGCGTCGGTCGGGGTCAGCGCGGTCAGCACGCCTGCGACGGGGGCGGGCAGCAAGAGGATGAGGATGGTCGCCGACAGGGTGCTGCCGAACGTTTCCTCCGGGATCAGGTGGGAGCGCAGCGTGCGCAGGACCACGGTCATGCCGCCGTCGGCCGCCATCAGGACCGCGACCAGGGCGGCATAGGAGCGATAGTCGGGCGCGCGGGCAACAGCAAGGCAGGCGAGCGAGGCGAGCAGGGCGCAGGCGGCGCCGACCGGCCACAGGCCGACGCGGTCGATGACGAACCGGCAGAGGGTGGCGCTGAGGAGGGTCGCTCCCGCAGCGGCGGACCAGACCAGGCTGGCAGCGGTGGTGGACTGCCCGTAGAGGTGGACGACGAGCACGGGGCCGGCGGCCTGCAGGAGGCTGATCGCGAGGTTGGAGAGGGTCAGGCCGGCCACGAGCCAGCCCAGGGTGGGCAGGCGGCGGATGGTGCGCAATCCGGTGAGCAGGCCGGCGCTGGGGGTGTCCTTCGCCGCGCGCGTCGGGGCGCCGGGCGAGGGGGGTGTGCGCAGGGCGAGCAGCGCGGCCACGCCGGAGAGCACGGTGATCACCGCGAGCATGTTCGGCGGCCCGGTGAGCAGCAGCAGTCCGGCGAGCGCCGGGCCGGCCAGGTTGGCGCTCTGGTCGATCCCGAGCAGGACGGCCTGGACGCGGTGGGCCCCGGTGCCCGCCCGGCGGCCGGCAGCGGCGCCCGCCGTCTCGGCCGCGATGTAGCTGAACTCGGTGAGTCCCCCGGTGACGGTCGCGAGCACCATCACGGTCGCGGCCGCCGCCGCCCCGGAGGGGTGGAGGTGGAGCAGGACCGCGCCGGCGGCGAGGGCCAGCGCGCGTGCAGAGGAGGCGAGGAAGGAGATGACCGAGGCCCCTCGCCGGTCCACGAGGGAGCCGGCCCATCCGAACGCTGCGAGCCGGGGTACCCATTCCAGGGCGAAGGCCAAGCCGGTCAGCGTGGTCGAGTGCGTGGTGGCCAGGACCAGCAAGGGGATGCCGTAGGTGGACATGGCGGCGGCAAGGGCGCTGGCCGTACGCGGGATGTAGATGCTGCGCAGCAGCCCGGCGGTGTGGAGCGCGTGCCGGGGAACGGCGCCCGCGCTCACGCGGCCGACTCGCACTCGGGCAGGGCGCCGATCTGAGGGTTGCCGGTCAGCCACTGGATCAGCAGAGCGCGGGGCCGGACGAGATCCTGCTCGGCCTCGGCGCTGGGCACGCCCCGAACGCTCGGCTGAGCGTCGGTGTCTTCAGCGACCCGCGGCCGCGTCAGGAGACCGAGGGTGTGGTGGACGCGGGTGGTGAAATCGCAGACCTGCAGCGGATAGGCGTGGCGTCGTGCCCAGCGCCCAAGCGTGTCGTAGAGGTCGGCCAGCTCCGCGCCGGCCGGGGTGAGTTCGAGTCCGGCGCCGGGCGTGTCCCGGACGAGGTCGTGGGCACGGGCCGCTTCGGTGGCGCGCCGCAGGTGGTGCGAGGTGAGGTCGGGGAGAGTACCGGCCAGCCGCCGGGGAGGTATCGACCCGTGGTCGTCGATCTCGGTGACCAGCCGTATCAGGGACGGCGAGGCCAGCAGCATGACGGCGCTTCGCAGGTCGGCCGGGACGACGGAGGTGGTCATCGGTGCGGGCCTCCCGCCGGGAGAGCAGCTTTCGGGCGCGCGGTCGGGGGGTGGGAGAACAGATCGCCGCTCTGAGGGAGCGCGGTGCGAGGGGCCCGGGGCTGGTTGCTGACCCACGGCTTGGCCGCGGGCGCCGTTCGCGGATTCCCCCACAACGGGTGTCGCGCGGCCTGGGCGAGGGGCTGTCCCGCAGCCCACGTGGACAAGGCGCCGAAGACAGGAGCCAGGCTGGCCCCCGCAGCAGACAGCCGGAAGGGGTGGCCCGCGCCCTCGCTGTCGACCAGCCCGTCCGCGACGAGCTGCCGCAGCGGTGGGTAGACGTTGGACGACCTGTCCTTGGGCATGATCATCCGGCCCAGAGTGCCGCCGTCGACCACCCCGCGCTCCTTGAGCACCCACAGGATGGCGGCGGCGTGCCTCCGGTTGAGCAGGGTGAGGCTGTCCTCGATCTGTTCGATCGCGGTCAGCGGGCTGTCTGCCTGCTCCAAATGCTCCTCGGCCCACGCGACGATCAGCGGCAGGACCGGGAGTAGCTCCTTGGCCCGCTCTGTGTGGGCATAGGTGACGTGGCGAGGGCTGTGCTTGGTGCGCTGCACAAGGCCCGCGTCACACAACGACGTGAGCTTGGGGTGCAGTTGGGCGGGCTGCAGCCAGGGCAGCTTCTCCCACAGCTCCATGTAGCGCTGGGGCCGATCGTTGAGCGCTAGCAGGATCCGGACATTCCATCGCGGAGTGATCATGGCGAGGGTTTCCGTGACCCGGGCGATGTCGGCAGCGGTGTGAGGGGGCAAAGCGGCGGCGATGGCCACGGGATGAAACTCCTCGGTGAGTAAAGGGGACCTGCGAGTCAGCGGTTCGGCACGGGGCTCTCAGCCGGACGGGGCGGAGCCGGTACGGGCGGTGACGAAGTTGGAGCGGCAGGAGTCGAGGCCGGGGCGCGGGCCAGGCTCTGCAGGACAGCGACGACCGACGTGAACTGGGCGTCGCGGACAGCGACTGCTTCGGCCAGCCGACGCGTGCTGTCGAGAAGATGGGAGACCTCGTGCCGGCCGATCTGCCGCTCGGGATGGATCAGCCGGGCGAGATGGCCGCGATGTGAGGCGACGCCGCGCTCGGCGCGAGCGAGGGTGTCGTGCATGCCGAGCAGGGCGGAGAGCATGCCGGGCGGCTGCGTATGGGCATGGGCTTCGAGGGCGGCGAGCGGTGCGCCGTACAGGTTCTCGATCCGTCCGGCTATGTCGGTGGCGGTGAGATCGGGCAAGAGGGGGCTTTCACGGGCGGTGGGGCCGGGCCGCCCCGGCACGGACGGGTGCCGGGGCGGCAGCGGAAGGGAGCGGGACGGCGGTCTTCATCTGCGCCATGCGGACGGGCCGGGGCTGCGGGGCAGGCGGCGGCATGGTGCGCAGCAGCTCGCCGAGGGCGGCGCGGTAGCTGTCGCGGGCAGCGAGCGCCGCCTCCAGCCACTGCGCGTCGAAGCGGAGCTTGTCCGCCGACAGCTCGCCCATGTCGCGGTCCGGGGCCATGTCCGCGTGCACCCGGTCACGGACTCGGGCGACCTGATCCTCTGCCAGCGCGAGGAAAGCACGCAGTTCCAGAGCGCGGCCGAGCGCGGGCGAGGCGTCCGGTCCGGCGGCACTCGCGTGGAGCGAAGCCACCGGGGCACCGAAGACCTCCTGCAACTGGCCGTCCGCGGTGCTGGGCTTGGGCTGGAGGCTCACAACCCGGTCCTTCCTGCGGAGGGCGCTCGCGACGGCGTGGGAGGGACTGCGGGTCGACGTGCGGGGCTGGTCTGCACCGCCGGGCCGTTCCGCGCCGCGCGGTTGAACCGGGCCATCAGCTCACCGGCAAGGGCCGGGGTGACCAGTTCGAGGAGCCATCCCACGATCATGGCCCGGCCGTCACGCACCCTGACGGCCGCGTTGACACGCTGAGCAAGGTCCGTCGTCGGATCGTCGACCTCGCTGGGCTGTGTCTCCAGCACCGCGAGAAGGTCGCTCTCCGCGTGGTCGAGCACCTCTTGGGCGTCGACGAGGAGGCCGTGCCACCGGACGAGAACGGTGGCGTCGGGATGCGCGGTCGGCGCCGCGGCGACCGCACCCTTCAACTGCTCCATCCTGATACTGAAGCGGGCTTCGATCCGCTCGGTGATCAGGCCCACGACATCGTCGCGGCCATCGTTCACGTCGGACAAGGGGGCAACTCCGTTTCCGGAACGAGGCATCTGGAAGGGACTGGTCCGCGCCACGGCGGCCGACCGACCCGCACGACTGCGGTGCGTACGAGTTAGTCCAGGCACATGCGGGCGTCGCGGTAGACGTAGGTGCCGGAGACCCAGCCGTGGACGCCCGTGGACTTGTCCGTGATGTAGAGCCAGGAGCCGCTCCTCTGAGTGACGGTGAAGGTGTGGCTCGGGTAGAGCACGCCCCGCGCGGTGGACTTCGTCGTGGGCTTGGACCGGATCGTCACGGCCTTGGCGTGCACCTTGTACGGCAGCGGCGGCAGAGACGAGCAACTGGTGTCGGGCGTCGCGGTGGTGAGTGGGGCGGCGCTCGCCGCGGTGGCGGACAGCACCGACAGCGTCAGTGCGCTGAGCATCGTCGCGGACAGGGCAATTCGGGTAGAGCGCATGGGGAGGGGACCTCCGTGAAGGCAAGATGATGACGAGGTGGGGTGCCGCGGAGTACTCCCGGCGGCTGTCCCAGAGTCCGCGGAATGGCCGGTTTGGCTAACCGGCGGCCGGCGGCTATGTTCCGCCGCCCGTCGGCGTCGACGTCACGGCGCGCGGCCGGGCGCGCGTGAAACAGCAGGAGCCGTTGGCGGGGCGGCCGTACGAGGTGCAGCTGCCGGGCGTACCGGCGGGAGAGGACCGGCCTCGCCCACGATCCGCTCCCAGCACCAGACCGACGCATCGGCAAACTCCGCGAAAGCGCCCTCGCGGAGAGTGAAGGTCATGGCGTCCACGTCGAATTCCTCGACCACGACGCGGAACGGGGCCCTGGCCTGTGCGTCCGGGTCCTCCAGGACGACGACGACCACGTCGTTGTGGTCGTCGGTGTAGGACTCCCTCATGACGTAGCGGGTACCGTCCCTGACGAGTCGGCTGGCCAGATCCCGCGTTGCCCAGTCAGCGGGCTGAGGCGACCCGGCATCGAGTTGGAGGGCGTCGGGCGGACACCCGCGACGGATGAGCCAGGACTGGGCCAGCTGGGGCAGCGGCAGTACGGAGTACGCCGGGATGAACGTCCGCTGCTCCCAGTCCCGCTGCAGGTGCACGGCAATGAGCTGCGGCTCACCGGGGATTCCCCAGGTGGCAGTGCGGTCGAGCAGAACGTAGTAGCTGTGCACGCCGTCGGCCGTGTGGTGCTCGGCGAGGGACTCCGCTTCCGTGCCGACCGCGCGGTAGAGCTGGCGGGCGACCTCCTCGTCGGCGCGGAAGTCCTTAAGATCGAAGCCCGCATCGCGAAAACACTTCGGTGGCCTCGGTTCGTTGGGCAACAAGCACGAATCTTTCGGTTGGGTTCAGCGCCGGGGGGCTGCGGAGGTGGGCCAGGCCCCTGGCCGTGGCGCGGGTGTGCCGGCGGGGGCGGGGCGCCGGGGAGCGGCAAGCAGCGCGGCGCGGCCGGTGGCAGTGAGGGTGACCGGCTGGCCGGCGTGCACGGGGCGGCCGGTGTCGCGGGAGACCAGGCCGGAGTCCTCCAGCCTCTGCAGCTCGGCGTAAGGGATACGGGTGCCGGACGCAGTGGTCACGGACTTCCGGCCGGTCAGCAGGTGCTCGTAGAGCTTGGCACCGCTGGCCAGGGACAGCAGAAGCGCCTGATCGCGCTCCGGAACCGGGCCTCCTCCGGGGGGCAAGGCCGTTGCGGCGGTGGACTCGACGGGCGCCAGGGCGGCGATCACCCGCTCGATGGCGGCATCACGTGTCTTCGTCGTCTGTGCCAACTGCTCCACAGCCCGGCCGATGCGCTCGAACAGGGCGCTGTCGATGGTGAACTCACCGCCGGACAGCCGGTGGATCAGTTTCAGGTAGAAGGCCACGCCGGTCTCGGCCTTGACCAGTTCACGGTGCTCATCGACCAGGTGGGCATGTCGCTCGTCGAGGACGCCCCGGTCGCGGTACTCCCACAGAACGTCGAGCCCGCGCCCGGTGCTGGCTTCGATGCGGCCATCGAGCGAGGAGACCGCGCGCCGGGCGGCGCTGGTCGCGCGTTCGGGTGCCATAGGCGAGCTCTCCGTGGGGTCAGCGGGCATGGGGCGACGCGGGGTTCGGCGCGAGGCGGCGCGGACCCGGCGGCGAGGTGGCGGGCGGGCTGGGCCTGGGCGCGGGGTGGGGTGCGGTGAGCTGCGGGGAGCGGGAGCGCGCCGCGTGGGTCCGGGCGCTCACCGGCCGACGGGACATCCCCAGTCGGGCACCCACCGTGTCGTAGACGTTGTTGCCCGCACGCGGCCGGACCGCTACGACGAAGATTTCCCGCCGGTGCGCGGACGCGTCGGGGGCGGGGCGGATGCCGTAGATGACGCGCCAGTCCTTGCGGGCATCCACGAACAGCTTGCGATATCCCTCCAGGTCGCCGTCGAGTCGCTTCCCGAAGCGCTCCGCGGTTACGAGTTCCTGCAGGTAGAGGAGGGTGAGGTCGCGTACGTCGCTGGGGGCCTGGAGGAGATCGGTCAGGGCTCGGGGGTCGAAGCTCAATCCGAAGGCGGCTGTGCGATGCGGCTCGCTCATGCCGTCAGCTCGAACCCGCTGCTGGCGGGCTCCGTCGGGGCCTCGCTGGCCTGGTCCGAGCGGGCGGACGGTGTCGGGCCGGGAAGGATCCGGTGCGTGGGCCGCTCGGGAGAGGTCATGCACGCCGACAGCGGGCCGCCGGGTGCGCGGATCGCCGCCATGGCGTGGGTGAGGAAGTCGCGGTGCCACACGAACAGGCCGCTCAGTCCGGCTTCAGGGTCCTTGTGCTGCTGGTACGCGAGCCACAGGGCGTGCAGCCAGGCCAGCACATCGTCGTGCTTCTGCCACTGCGGGCACCACGGCGCCGCGGTGGTGACCTCCGCGCCGTAGACCGGGAGGAGGAAGTCGTCCACCCAGTCGGTCAGGGCGTCCTGCTCGTCCTCGCGCTCCTGTCCGTGGAGTTCGAGGATCGGGCGGGGCTCTGGCGGTGCGGCGCCCGGCAGTGCACCGGGCCCCGGCATGCCGAACGCGGCGAACGGCGACGGGCCCGGAGCCGGGGCGGAGGAGAGGTGGTCGAGCTGCCGACCGTGCTGCACCGACTGTTCCATCAGTCTGCGCACGCTCGCCTCGATTCCCTCCAGCTCAGAATCCGGAATGCGAATGGGCTCCAGCTCCCCGCCGTCCGGAGGGTGTATGGATTCAGGCAAAGGTGTGGCCTTCTAATAGCTGCGGAAGGTAAGGGGGCATGGAGAGCGGAAAATAGGCGGAATGACGGACCGCGCCGAAGGGTCACCCGCTCGGGAGCCGGAAAGGCGGGCCGCGGCGCGTGCAGCGCGGCCGTCGATTCAAGCCTTGAGGATTACGTCGTCCTGTGTGAGAGATTCACGGAGCGTTTCGGTAAGCCGGTCGGCGGCGATGGACGCGTAGTGCTCCGTCTTCTCCACTCCGATGAAGTCACGCCCTTCCAGGAGGGCGGCGACGCCTGTGGAGCCGGACCCGGCGCAGAAGTCCAGGACCGTGCCGCCCTCGGGCGCGATCTTGACGAGTTCCCGCATCACCTCGACGGGCTTCTGGGTGATGTGCTGGCGCTTCGCGCCCGAGGGCTGGGACCCGGAGTACATGCCGGGCAGGTACACAGGGTTGCGGGAGCCGTCGATGGGGCCCTTGCTGGCCCAGACGACGAACTCGCAGTTCTGCGTGAACCGGCCCTTCTGCGGTCGGGCCTGGGGCTTGTGCCAGGCCAGCACGCCACGCCACAGCCACCCGGCCGCCTGGATCGCGTCGGTCGTGGTGGGAAGCTGGCGCCAGTCGGTGAACAGCAGCGCCGTGCCGCCAGTCTTCGTGAGGCGGTGGGCCTCGGTCATGATCTGCGTCAGCCAGAAGCCATAGCTGCGCTGGTCCATGTTCTCGCCGGTGAAGTCGGCGAGGTCGTTCTTGGCGTCGGCGGAGGTGTACTTCTGCTTCGCGGAGCGGCTCGTGCGCTCCTTGGCCGTACGCCCTCCGCTGTTGTATGGCGGGTCGGTGATCACGGAGTCGACGCAGCCGTTCGGCAGGCCGGCTAGGACGTTGAGTGCGTCGCCCTGGTGGAGGGAAAAGGGCAAAGAGGGACCTCATTTCAGGTGTCGAGGCGCGGAGAGATTACCCGTCTCGCCGGAGAGCCCCGCAGGCCGGAATCAGGCAGGCAAAGTCCCGCTGCGGCGGAATGAGAAGGGCGGGGGAGTCCGCAAACCGTAGGGGCGAATCCGCCGATGGCAAAAAAGCGCACTACTGGTGTATCGGATTCCGGCACACCAGCCCGGTTTTTTGGCCGTCCGCCCATCGGGATCTACGGTTTTGGAACCGCCCGGCGCACACCGCCGCTGGCCATACCCCTGCTGCCCCGGCCGCCACGCCCTTCCGCCCCTGGCTGCGCACGCGGCACGCCGGACACCGCACTCCGAAGGACGAGTCCATGACCTCTCGCCATCCGCCTCTGCTCCAGAACGTCAACCCCCGCGTGCTCCGCACGGGTTGAAGGCCCTCGCCGCCGGAATCGGAGCGGTCTTCCTCTCCCCGCTCCTGATCGCCGGCACCGGCATGGTGCTGGTCTCCTCCAACCAAGCCGCCCGGAGCAGCGGCTCCTTCAGCACCTGCGCGATCCACGTCGACGCCGACCAAGTCGCCAGGCAGGTCACCAAGGTCCTCAACGGAGCGTCCGGCAGGGACGTCCACATCACGGGGCTGGACCTGCCCGGTGAACAAGTACCCAACGCCCAGACCATCGTGGCCACTGGCATCAGTCTCGACATCCCCACGAAGGGGCAGATCGTCGCGCTCGCCACGGCGATGCAGGAGTCACGGTTGCGCAACCTCGCCTACGGCGACCGCGACTCCCTCGGACTGTTCCAGCAGCGTCCCTCCCAGGGCTGGGGCACCGCCCAGCAGATCCGCGACCCCGTCCACGCCAGCCAGCAGTTCTATGAACACCTGCTCCAGGTGGACGGCTGGCAGCAGATGGCCGTCACGCAGGCCGCCCAGGCAGTCCAGAGGTCCGGCTACCCGGACGCGTACGCACGGTGGGAGCCCCTCGCCACCGCGCTCCAGACGGCCATCGCCAAAACGTTCCCCAACGCCGGGGCCCACAAGCCGGCCCAGACCACCACCGGCTGCCCGCCGGACCAGGACGGCTCAAGCTTCGGTCCCATCCCCGAGGGCAGCGTCCCGAAGGGATACACGATCCCCAAGGACGCCGCGCCTAAGGCGCGCAAGGCCATCACATGGGCGATGCGCCAGCTCGGCACGCTCTACCAGTGGGGCGGCTCCTGCACCAACGCACACGGCCCCGACCCGATGGGCCGCTGCGACTGCTCCAGCCTGACGCAGCAGGCATACGCCCACGCCGGCATCACCCTCACCCGCACCACCTACACCCAGGTCACTGAGGGCAAGGCGGTCTCACCCCGGCAACTGCGGCCCGGCGACCTGCTCTTCAGCCGCGGCACCGCCGCACGTCCCGAGCACGTCGGCATGTACCTGGGCGAGGGCCTCGTGATCGAGGCACCACGCACCACCAAGCCGGTCCGGATCACCCCGGTCAAGGACTGGGACATCCTCGCCGCCCGCCGCGTCACCTGACGCCGCCCGCCCGGCCCCCGCTCGTACGGGCCGCCGCGACGGCTACCTCCGCGCCCCTGTGCGCACACCCCTTCTCGCTTCCCTTCTCCCCCGCCGGCCCCCCGCCTGGCCCGCTTTGCACGGAGTCCCGCCACACCCATGTCCCACCCCCTCGCAGCCCGCGTTATCCAGCTCGCCTACGACCCAGGCATCTCCCCCCAGGGCGGCGGCCTGCCCGGCATCGCCGTGCTGAAGAACGTCGTCAACAGCATCAACCTGTTCGGGATCATCGCCGTCGTCGGTGCCCTCGCCGTCTCCCTCGGCGTCTGGGCCTGGGGCCACCACACCGGTGGCCACCAGGCCGAAGCCAACGGCAAGAAGGGTGCCGTCGTCAGCGCCGGCGCCGCACTCGGCCTCGGCGCCGCCAACGGCATCATCGCTTTCTTCTCCGCCCTCGGCACGCAGGTCCACTGATGCCGAAGCGACCGTCCGCGCTCTCGCTGTCGTCGTACGGCATGGGCTGGTCAACGAAGCGACGCACCGCGGTCATCGCTCTGGCCGCCGCCGTCGTGCTCACCGTCACGGCAGCCGTCGCGTGGCTGTCCGGGGCCGGGGACCAGCCCCCGGCCCCGCAGACCGCCGCACCCGTCCCGCCGCACCCTCACTCTTCACCGCAGAACGGCGCACAGCACGCCCCCGGAACCGGGTCCGGGCCCCGGAGCGTGGCGAAGCCTCCACGGACCGCCGAGCCGGTCCCCTACGCGAAGGCGGCGGCCCGGATGCTGTGGTCCTACGACACCCGCGATACCAGCCGGGACCAGCAACTCGCCGGGATGCACGCCTGGATGACCAGGCAGAACGGTTACACCGACTGGGCCTCGGTCTCCGTCCAGGTCCCCGATCCAGTGCTGTGGTCACGGATGGCAGACCAGGATCAGCACGCCACTGGCACAGCGACCGAAGGCCACTACCCCGGCGCCTTCAAGGCGGCCCTCGCCGAAGACCCGTCCGCGATCACCAAGGCGTACATCTACGTCGTCACCGTCAACGGGCACCAGAAGATCGCCTGGAAGAAGGGCGGCAGCGGAGCCGAGGAACGCGCCGTGACCCTTGCCGTGCAGTGCCGCCCCGGCCACGACTGCGCGCTGGCCGGTATCGCCCCGAGCGTCACGCAGTGACTTCCCCGCCTTAGTGAAGAAAGGAGGGACAACTCCCCTTGGGTTTTTGCGATTTCCCCCTGGCCGACAAGCTGTGCACCGTCGGTGACGCGGTCGACTTCGCGTCCAACCCGGGCCAGGCCATCGGTGACTGGCTGGCCAAGTCCGCAGGTGAACTCGCGGTCGCGGCAGCCGACCTGGCCGCCAAGGCCGTGGACAGCACGACCCGTGTCGACCTGAACGCAGCCTGGTTCCGCGACAACTACGAGACGTTGCTGCCTCTCGGCCTGGTACTGCTCGTCGCCACATTCTGCGCGCAGCTCGTCCGGGCTGCCGTCCGGCGCGACGGACAAGCCCTGATCGGGGCCTTCACCGGCACCGCCTCCGGTGTCCTGTTCGCGTTCTGCGCCATCTCTCTGACCACGGTCGCCATCGAGGTGGTCGACGCCGTCAGCGACGGCCTGCTCGCCACCGCGCACCTGTCCATCGAGTCAGCCGTACGCCGCGTCGTGCGGGTCAACCAGCTCGCGTCCCTGTCCGGACTGGGCTGGCTCGTCCCGGTCGTCGCCGGACTCGCCGCTGCCATTGGCGCCTTCCTCTTCTGGTGCGTGATGATGGTCCGCAAGGTGGGCATCCTCGTCATGGTCACCTTGGCGATCTTCGCCTCCGCCGGCGGCGGCTGGGAGGTCGCGCGCCGCTGGCGCAAGGGCTGGATCGAAGCCACCGCCACCCTCGTCGTCTCCAAGCTGCTGATGACCGTGATCTTCGTGCTCGGCGTCGCCGCCATTGGCAGAACCGAGGCCAAGGACGGCACCGCCGCCCTCGCCGACGTCATGTCCGGCATCGTGATCATGGTGTTGGTGATGCTCTGCCCGTACGCGGTCTTCAAGTTCGTGCACTGGGCGGCGGATACAACGGACGGCGAGTCCATCCACCGTGCCGGTGGCGCCGGAACCCAGATCGCCAGGGCACACGCCGAGAAGGGTGTCCGCAAGGCAGCCGCGGCAGCAGCCACCGCCGGAACCGGTGGCGCGGCAGCGGCATCGGGCGCAGTCCCGCACGGCCCCGATCCCGCGGGCGGAGGGTTCCCCGGCGATATCGCCACCAGCCCGACCGGCGGCAGCACAAGCGGCTCCGAAGACCCTCACGACACCGGCACGAGCGGCTCGCCCGGCAGCCACGCCGTCAGCTCCGGCCTCAACAAGGCGGTCCCGACTCCCCCGGCGACCGCGTCCGAGAACACCGGTGGCCAGCCCGGCGGTGCAGCTGGGCCGGGCGGAACCGGCGCGCACGCCGCGTCCGGCCCCGGCGGCGGATGGCAGTCCGTGCCGCCGACCACCACCCCGCCCCCGCAGGCCCCGTCCTCCCGTCCGCAGGATGCCGCCAGCGGTGCGGCCGGACCGCCGCCCCCCGCCGGCCTCTGACCCTTCGCCCGACAACCGGGGGCGGGAGCACTTACCGCCTCCCGCCCCCGGTCCACCCCCGCCTTCTGGACCCGCCCCTTGACTGATCCCTCCGTCCCCCCGGTCACGGTGAAATTCCCCCACCGGTCCCGCCGCCGCATCCTCCTCGGCCTCTCCCTGCCCCAGCTCGTCCTCGTCTCCTCCGCGGTGACGCTGCTGCTGATGACGGTCGTCACCACCGGGCTGCTCGGCGCCATCGCCCTGACCCCGCTATGGGCAGCGGTGGGCGTACTCGTGGCGATCCGCCGGCACGGCCGCTCCCTGATCGACTGGGCGCCGATCACCGCCCGCTACGCCCAACGCCGCCGCACCGGCCAGACCCTGTGGCTCGCCCAGCCGCTCACCCGGCCCCGGCAGGACGGCGTCCTCCACCTGCCCGGCACCGCCGCCTCCCTCACGGTGGTCACCCCCGGCGACTCCGCCACCCAGGCCGCGGCCGTACACGACCCGCACCAGCAGACCCTGACCGCCGTCGCCCGCGTCACCTCCCGCGCGTTCGCCCTCCTCGACCCCGCCACCCAGAACCACAACGTCAGCCAGTGGGGACGCACACTCGCCAGCATCGCCCGCACCGGCCACATCGCCAGCGTGCAGGTGCTGGAACGCACCGTCCCCGACAGCGGCGACACCCTCGCCCGGCACTGGGCCCGAAACGGGCAGCCCCAGACCCCGGTCGCCGGGCAGATCTACTCCGAACTGGTCGCCTCCGCCGGGCCCGCTGCCGCCCCGCACGAGACCTACCTCGCCATCTCCCTCGACATGAAGGCCGCCAAGCGCCTCATCAACCAGGCCGGCGGCGGCCTCGGCGGCGCCTTCACCGTCATGGAGCAGACCACCGCGTCCATCGCCCAGGCAGCCCGCAACGCCGGACTCACGGTCACCGGCTGGCTCACCGCGCGGGAGATCGCCGCCGTGATCCGCACTGCCTACGACCCCAAAGCCCTCGCCGCCCTCCAGCAGTGGTCCGAGACCGGCCGCGCCGAAGCGGACCCCGCCGCCGCCGGCCCCGTCGTCCAGTTCGAGGAATACGACCGCCTCGCGACCGACAGCGCCCGACACGCCACGTACTGGGTGGAGAACTGGCCCCGCACCGAGACAGGGGCCCACTTCCTGCACGGGCTGATGTTCACGGCCGGAGTACGGCGCAGCCTCTCCCTCACCTACGCCCCACAGAAACTCGAGTCCGCGCTGCGGGACGTGCAGCGCACAAAGTCCGCGATCATCGCCGACGCCAACGAGCGTGTCCGCCGGGGACAAGTCGAGCGGGAGGAAGACTCCGCCGAATACGCCGACATCCGGGCCCGGGAGCGTCAGCTCATCGCCGGACACGCAGACGTCGCCCTGACCGGCCTGGTCACCATCACCGCCGAGACCGATGCCCTCCTGGACGCCGCCTGCGCCCAGATCGAAACCGCCGCCGTCACCGCCGGAGTCGACCTGCGCCGCCTGCTCTACCAGCAGCCGCCCGCCTTCACCCTTGCCGCTCTGCCCCTCGCGCGCACCAGCACCCCGGTGAAGTACGGCCTCGCCGCCTGACCCACCCGGACCGAAAGGCCCCTCCGTGACCCCACCGCCTTCCGCTCCCGGCGACGCCCACCCCTACCTCCGCGCCGCCAGCGCCGGAGTCCGCCACCACGCCCGTGCCCTGGCCCCCACGGACACGAACCCGCCGCAGCCGGCCGACCGCCAGCACCTGGACGTGCTGCACGCCCACCTCACCGTCCTGCACCAGCTTCTGAACCAGATCGCCGACACCACCGGGCCTCCGCACCCCGCCGCCGGACGTCACCTGGCCACCGCTCACACCCGCCTCTGGCAGGCCGCCAGCGAAATCCACACCGCCTTCCACCTGCTGCCCGGCACCCTGTCGGCAGACGAGACCGGAACAAGCGGCTGCCGTCCGGAACGGCTGCCGGAGGGGCCGCCCGTGCTGACCATCTGCCACCGCCACCTCGCCGCCGGACACAGCATCCGCCGCAAGACCACCCCCACCGACCTCCGCGCGCACACCACGGCCTGCGTGCGATGAGCACCACCCGCAGAAACGAGGGCCACCGATGAGCCACCGGCCCGCCCGGCGCGCGTCCGCCACCCCGCTGTTCACCCCGCGCAGCACCGATCGCGCCTCCCGCAAGGCCGCCCGCCGTCAACTCGCCGCGGCGACCGCCAAGGCGAGAGCCGAAGCCAGGACCCACCGGGAGAAGGGCGCCGCCACCGAGCGCAAAACCCCCGCCCCGCTCTACCCGCCGAGCGGACGGCCAGGCACCGCCTCAGCCCGCAACAACCGGCTCACGCTGCCCGCCCACCGCATGACGACCGCCGTGGCCGCCACGGCGTACCCGTTCCTCGCCGAAGGCGGCTTCGGCGCCGACGGCCTCTACGTCGGAACCGACGTCCATGCCCAAGCCAGCTTCGTCTACGACCCATTCGCGCTGTACGGCCGCATCGAGGGATTCACCAACCCGAACCTTCTCCTGGCAGGGGTGATCGGCCAGGGCAAGAGCGCGCTCGCCAAGTCCATCGCCCTGCGCTCGGTCGCCTTCGGATACCGCGTCTACGTGCCCTGCGACCCGAAGGGCGAGTGGACGTCGGTCGCACGGGCGCTCGGCGGCACCACGGTGGCCCTCGGGCCCGGGTTGCCCGGCAGACTCAACCCCCTGGACGCGGCCCCACGCCCGGCCGGCATCTCCGAGACCGACTGGACCGGCGAGGTCCGCAAACGGAGGTTGCTCCTGCTGGGCTCCCTGGCCCGGACCGTCCTCGGCCGGGACCTGATGCCCATGGAGCACACCGCCCTGGACATCGCGTTGGACACCGTCGTCACCCGCGCCGCCGAGACCGGCCACACTCCGCTCCTGGGCGACATCGCCTCCACCCTGAACAATCCCCACACGCTCGACGAGGCAGCCGCGACGACGGCGGGACGAATAGCAGACGCGGCCCGCGACCTCGCCCACGCCATGCGCCGCCTCGTGCACGGTGATCTGGCCGGCCTGTTCGACGCCCCCTCCACCGTGGTCTTCGATCCAAGCGCACCGATGCTCAGCATCGACCTGTCCCGGCTCGGCGGCTCCGGCGACGACACCGCTCTCGTCCTCGCCATGACCTGTGCGTCCGCCTGGATGGAGTCCGCCCTTGCCGACCCCCACGGTGGCCGACGCTGGGTCATCTACGACGAGGCATGGCGCCTGATGCGCCACGTCGGTCTCCTCCAGCGCATGCAGGCCCAGTGGAAGCTCTCCCGCGGCCTCGGCATCGCCAACATGATGGTGATCCACCGACTGTCGGACCTGCTCACCGCCGGCGATGCCGGATCACAGGGCCGCGCCCTCGCCGAGGGCCTCCTCGCCGACTGCTCCACGCGCATCGTCTACCGCCAGGAGACCGACCAACTCCAGGCAGCAGCCTCGCTGCTCGGCCTCACTTCCATCGAGATGGATGCCATCGCCCACCTCAACCGAGGACGCGGCCTGTGGAAGGTCGCCGGACGATCCTTCATCGTCCAGCACCTCCTGCACCCACAGGAACTCGAGCTCTTCGACACCGACGCCCGAATGCATTGAGAACCAGCAGCTCCGTGCCGCCCAACTTCCAACATGACCTACCTACCGCGCGCCGAGGCCGACCACCTTCTCGCTGCGCTGAACGCGCTGAAGGCCAAACTCCACGCAGCCGCTCAGCAGTGGGAGCTGCTCGACGCGAACGGACACATACCGGACGCGCCCTCGTACACCGCGCTGCTCCAGCACGCCCTCGACGCGCAGGACCTGTCCCGCGAGGTTCTCGGGCTCGCGGCCGACTTCGCTCGGAGCCCACACCACACCTCCTCTGCCAGCAGCACGGTTCTGAGGCATCTCGGCACGGCGGCGACCATGTCGAGCCACGCAGCACTGCACTTCGCCGAGACCGCCGAGTGCGCCCTGGCCCTGCCCCGGTCCGCCGCCCCGACCGACCGGCGCTACCTCGCCAGCCGCATGGTCATCGACCACGCCTCAGCCCGCGCTTACCTGCGCCGCACCTCAGAGTCCCTGCGCGACGCGGCCAAGGAACTCGACAATCGCCTCGACTTCCAGGGCCTTCTCGCGACGCTGACCCGAAGGGGAGGCCCGCCAGCGCCTCCGCCACCCCAGCCGGGTGGTCGCCCCCGCTGACCACACCAGCCAAGAACTCCGCGCTACCAAGGAGCATTCTGAACCGCCCCGCTCACATCAGCGACGCCGACTGGGCCGACTACCAGCAGTGCCAAGCCGAACACGACGACCTCATGGCACAAGTCGCCGACCGCGAAGCCCGGATCGAACACGGCCTGGACTCCGCTGACGACGAGTACGACTTCGACTTCGGTACGGTGCCGAAGCCGGAAGCCGAACTCGCTCACCGAACGCCTCCGCGACACCGACCGGCGTCCCGCACCGGGCAGATTCACATCGTGTGGGACTGGAACGGCACCCTCAAGGACGATCGCGACGATCTCCTCGACGCCGTGAACCACACGCTGCGACGCCTCCGAGCCGCCCCCATCGACCTGCCGACCTACCGCGCCCAGCACATCCTGCCCGTCCGGACGTTCTACGACCGTCTCCTGAGCCGGTCACTCACCGACGAGGAATGGCGGTACGCACAGGCCGACTTCGCCGCCTTCCTCACCACCCGCCCACCGCGGCTGCGGCCTGGGACGGACCACCTCCTGGCGCGCGTTCGAGCCCTCGGACACAGTCAGTCCGTTCTGTCGCTCTACCCCCAGAAGCTGCTGCACGCGGAGGTGGAACGCCTGGACATCGCCACCTACTTCGCCCGGGTGGACGGACGCCGAGGCGGCGACGGGACCAAGGCCGGAGCCCTCCGCGCGCATCTAGCAGCACTGCACGTTCCACCGTCGGATGTCCTTCTCATCGGTGACACGGCCGACGACGGTCATGCCGCCCTGGCCAACGGCGTGCACGCGGTTCTTCATTCCGGCGGGATCGAGCCCGTAGAACGTTTGCGGTCTACCCAGCTGCCCGTCGTGGCCACGCTCACGGAGGCAGTGATCACCGGCGTCGACGGCGTCATAGGCCGCACAACACCAGAGCCGCGTTCGACGCTGGCCGCACCAAACCCGCCGCTTAGGCCCTTTCGCTCCAGGGGCACACCCTGACCCGCCCTGACGCTCACACCCCCGCTCCCGACAGGAACCCCCTGAACCACCCCACGCGCCCGGACAGCACTCCTGCGCTCGCTCCGCTGCCCAATCACCGTCACGTGAACACCCCCTGGTGGCAGGAAGCGTGGCGCAGATACGCCCACATCACCACGCCCCTGCGGCAGCGCGGACTGGAGTGCGACATCGCGGAGACGCTGGACGCGTACATCGTGCGCGTCACCCTCCCCGATGGCAGCCGACTGGTCATCGGCCCACCGCTGAAGACGGCCTCCGAACGTTCCTCGGGAGAACCGGAGGGTTGGATCGTGACCCGCCGCCGGGAGGTGATCTACGACTCGGCTCCCGCTGCCGATCCAGGAGCGCCCGTGCGGCCCGAAGCTCAGCACCGCGGCAGTACCACGCACCTCATCGCAGCGATCGACCGCCGCCTTATCGAGCTGGGGCTGCTGCCCGCCCGCTCCTCCTCCAGTCCCGGTGCGGGGCCGCTCCCCCCGCCTGCCCACACAGCCCTGGACCCGCAGTCCTCCGCACACCGCGCGGACCAGGAGGGCCAACCCGTCGCCTACACCTACGGCGACGCTCTCCTCGCGCTGACCGACCTGCTGAACGGAACCGAGTCGTATACGGACGCCGCGGCTCTGCTGCACCAGATCGCGGATCCCGTCAACGGCCTTCTGGAACGGCTCGGAGACTTCTTGGAAGCAGCCGGGGAGAAGGCAAAAGAAGCCGAGCAGGACGACGGCTTCGACCTGTCATACGACCTCGCCGACGCAGCGGCCGAAATCCGCGGGCTCGTAGAAGTCCTGGGCGTGGCCGAGGACCGGATGAGGGCTCTCAGCCCGATAGTGCAAATTCCACGGTCCCCCTCCACTCCCGCCCGCCCGGCGTCTCTCCCCCAGCCAGCGCTCCCTCCGACGCAGTTCCGGCATATGCGCTGACACCGCCGAACGTCCCCCGCGGCCAGGTGGGCGACACGGACCTGGAGAACCTGCTCCGTCCACTGCGGACGGTCACCGATGAACCCCATCGCCGCATACCCGGCCCCGTCCGCCCTCGCGTCGCCGAATCACAGCGTCTCAGGCCATCCAGCCAGGCCCCGGCGCCTGAGAACCCACCGCCGTCGCCACCACGCTCACCGCTCCACCCACTGAGGAGAATCCCAACTGACCGGCAACCCTGCCGCCTTCGCCGCCAGCCTCACGGCACGTCTGCCCGGCCCCTGGCTCCGGATACACCTGGGAACGGTGCTGCCCTTCGAGGACCAGTGGCCGATCGCCGACTGGCTCTGGGACTACGGGCCCGCCCACTCCGCCCTGCTCGACTGGGAGTTGCCCATTTCCCTCCTCGACGGCCCCGACGGACAGCAACTCTGCGTGATGCCCCGCCCGCGCCACGCCCGCCAGTACCTGGTGGCACCCCTCGAACCGAGGGGCTTCCAGCTCCACCAGACCTCCGACGTGCTCGCACCGAACGGGATCGCGGTCCCGGACGATCCCGCCCGAGCCGCCGCTGCTGTGGCCCGCCGCGTCCTACCTCGCTACGCCCACGCGCTCGACCAGGTTCGCCGCAACGCCGCCGACAACCCAGAAACATCCATCAGGGCCGAGACCGTCGAGGCCACCCCGCCGCTCACGCTCGTCTCGTATCCGGACGGCGTGGTCGGTGCCCCCGAACCGGACGTACCAGCCGAGGCCCGCTCCGTACTGCTCGCCGCTTCCTTCCTGTACAGCCCACTGGACAACGCGTTCGTCCTGCCGGCCACCTACAGCAGCGCCCAGCGGGCCCTTCTTCTCCAGCGCGTGATCCGCAGCCTGAACGACCAGGGCATCGGCGTCACCTTCCGCCACGCCACACAGGCCCACAAGCTCACGTCGCCACCCACAGCCGCCGCACTGCCCCGCCCAACTCCCGCGAGCCGTCCCTCCCGTGCACGGTAACTCCGCGCCGCCCGATGCTTCCGAGCGTCCCCCGGAGCTGTCCGCTGCCACCTCGGGCAACGATCACGCACCCGATCCCGAACCAACCAGTCCATCGCTGCCAGCAGATCAGGACCCCGTGCCCGTTCGTCTCCTCATCGTCGAATCTGTGCCGACCAGGCCATACCTAAGCGCGTCCGAGCGCCCCTGGATGAACCCCTACGACCACTTCACCTTCACCCGGCGGACCACAGAACGGATCGTCGAGGACCTCAACAACGACGCCTGCGGTCTGACCGCTCTGTGGGATGGGGACGTGCTCGTCTTCACCGCCACCGAAGACTTCAACGGCGACGCATTCATGGAGACTGTCCAGCCGGACGCGCTCGGCCGGTACACCTTCGAGGGCCACTGGCCCTGGGCTGAGTGGAGCGAGGGCCTCGACCAGAACGAGGAACACCGCGCCTACGCGCACGGTGCACTTCGGACTGATGCAGCTCCCGATCCCTCGTACTCCGACGCCGTCCGCGCCGCGTGGCGCCGCGGACGCGACGAGGCCGGAGAACTGCGCCAGACCGCGCCCCCTCCACGTCCGAATTCCTATGTGCCGCTGGGTACCTTCACCGTCGCCCAGGACGCCGCCGTGCACATGACCCTGCACGCCAGAGACCTCGACCACGCCTACGCCCAGGTCGCCGACCTCGCGTCGGCCGAAGTCAGCGCCAGTGTGCCTCTTGGCAACGGCGTCCGGTTGACCCACATCACCTGCGGCGACGTCAACGACGCCGACATCAGCGCCTCCGAAAGGCCCGATCCGGTAGCGCCCGCTGTCCCGCGGTCCAGGACGCCCGGACCAGCTGCGCTTGCTCCTACGGCTGATCTTCCACGCCCGGGAAGGGGACGCGCACGGTGAACAGCCCGCCTCTCGACGACTTCGCCCAGAGACGCCTGGTTCTGTGGCACCGTCGATGTCAAGAAGCTGCTGACCGCCTCGCGTCCTCCGACGAGGAGGCCGCCGGTGAGCCTTTGACATCCGCTCTCGACCAACTCACCGCTGTTCACAACCTGGCAGCCGGCCTCGTCTCCGACCTGCGGCAATCCGCCGGCACCGGCTTCGGCACCAGCCGCGTCGGCCGGAAATACATGGCCCAAGCGGGCAGGGCCCTCGCACACGTTGGCACCGCGCTCGGGCACCTGAGTACTTCGGCGCACAGGCTGGCCGACCTCCCCGGACAACCGCAGAGCACCGCCGGTGCCTCCGCAGGAGCGGAAGCCAGACTGCAGGTCCAGCTCGCCCGTGAGGCCGCCGAGCGAAGCCTGCGCCGCGCGGCCCAGGCCGTCACACCGGCCGCAGACTCCCGTCCGAGTGAACACACACGCGCAGAGCGGCCCAGCGCTCAGCCCACCCGACGCCGTCCCTGACCAGCCACGGCCCGAAGGCCAGCGCCGCCCCGTGCACTATCGCCCGCACCGACGCTCGCCCCCGCGCGACACGCACCGTCGGCCACCCTGCACCTACTGAACCCTCGTTCTGGAGACCAGTCTGTCCACGCGTTCATTCATTGCCCGTCCCAGCAGCTCGGGCTACACCGGAATCTACGTCCAGCATGACGGGGTTCCCAGCCACCACCTACCGCTCCTGCTGGCCGCCTACCAGTTCCGGTTCGGGCACGACCTGGAAACCATGTCCCGCCACCTCATCGACGATGTCGCGGTGGGCTGGGACGAGCTGGGCACCGACCTCCTGGACAAGGCCCCGCGCGAGGTTATGGCCGCGCTGACCGGAGGCGAGCAGTGGCCCAGCCGCACGCTCGACGACTTGATCACACCGGACGGCTCCCCGCCTGTGCGCATGACGGTCACCGCCGACACCGTCGAATCGGCAGACGTGCAGTGGGGCTACGTCCTGCACGAGGAGGGCATCGAGGTGATCAGCCTTCTGAACGCGGACACCGGTCCGATCGTGGGGTGGGCCACCGACGCACGAACCGCCTTCAACGACCACCCCGCTGCCTGGAACCCCCTCGCCCCTGCACCGGTCCTGGGGCCCGCACGCCGTACGCCGCCCCGCACGACCCCAGCCACTCCGCCCGCCCGCGCGGACCGACCCTCTGTCTCGCGCCACTGATCAGCACCAACGCAACCACCTGGAGACCAACTACTTGGATTCCCACACCCAGTTCGCCTTCGGCACCCACCGCGACCACGGCCTGGTCGCGGGCTTCACACACCGCATACCCGCCCACCTGGGCGACTGGTTCCTGAAGCGTCTGCAGTTCGAGCCCGTCACTGGCGAGCAGGGCCTGTACCGGCTCACCGAGCCCGACCGAGACGGACTGCGTCGCACCCACCAGGCGGCACAGGCCTTGCGTACCCAGGGGTACGCCGTCTACCTCGATGCAAACATCGCTCCGGCCACCCCTGCCGAAGGAGACCCCACACGTTCCCTGGTGCCGGCGGAACGGCGCGGACGAATCGCACAGCTCGCCGGAGTCAGGCCCCACTCGCCGAGGCCGGCACCGGCCCCCGAGCCCCCGTTGGGGCGGGCCGTCCCGGTGCCCGCAACCCGCGCGACCGAGGCCGTCACAAGGAGGGCCCGATGACTCCCGGCGCGGTTGTCCGCATCGCCCGCGGACCCGGGGGCGAAGTCGAAGCCGAGGGCGCATCCGAACCCTTCGTCAAAGCCATCCTGCTCCGGGCCGGGTTCCTCATCCACCCAGCCCTGCGGGGCGAGTGGGTCAGGCTCCCCTTCGACATGGGACGCAACTGGGAAAACGCCCACGCCACCTGGGCTGCCCAGATGCTGACCGCCGCTCGCTACCCGGTGGACCTCGACGAGGACCTTCGCCTTCGTGAGCCCGTACAGCCCACTCGACCAGCATCCTCGCCGAAACCTTCCCCGCCAGGCCGAGGACCGCACTGACCCGGCCACCAGAGTCCAGTTCCGATACCCGCCCGAGGGCCGAGTGCCCCCATCGAGATCTTGCAGGAGAACGACCTATCACCGTCCGTACGCAATGGACCATCACGCATGCCTGCGGCCACGAGGACATCCGTGACCTATCCGACCGACCCGCCGACCGGCGGGCGAGCTTCGCCCGCTGGCTAGCCGACCGGGACTGCACCGACTGCTGGAAGGCCACCAGCAACACCGACACCACATCCCGGAAGGAATGGCTCGCTACCAAGCGCGCCGAGGAACAGCGAGCCGCAGCCGAATGGGCCGCGCAGTTCGACATGCCCCCGCTCGAAGGACCCGACAAGGCACTCGCCTGGGGCGAACGCTCCCGTCACCAACTCATGACCGCTGCCCACACCGCGCTCGTCATCGAGGGGACCTGGGACGAAGGCGACTGGGCGGAACTGGAAGAGAAGGCACGCTCGATCACCCGCGCCGGCTGGTGGATCGACCAGCGCGACGCGGAAGGCACCGACTTGGTTGAACTCCTCGACGCCGCCAACGAGGACGAGCGCGGTACCGAAAACCCCTTCCGCTGATCCTCGAGCACTGAGCAGGACATAAACGCCCCCACCACTCGTATGGCCGTACGCCCTTCCGGACCGCAGGACGGGGCAGTCCCGCCAGCCAGTCGCCCACGACGGTTCTGCACCGTGCGACAGGGCTCTGACACCGGCCCCAGCGAGGAGCCGACACGGCAGACCACCGCCATGTGAAGCACCTCAGCCTCATCGCCGCCGACCTGGACGCCCACGCGATCAGGCTGCAGGCGATACGCAACGACCTGGCCGACCTCCACACCGTCCACCCCAATAGGGCCCAGGCAGCGGTGGGAAGGCCACGGCCTCGACACGGATGAACGCCGCTCGGGCCTCTTCGCCGTCGGCCGGGAAGCAGGCACTCCCGGCCGTGCTCCCGACGGAGCCGTCCGCGCGCACCGCGCCGCCGCCCCCGCGCCCCCCGTCCGCCCCCGGTCGCTGACCGCCCGCCGCCATGGAGTCCCACGCGCACCGCACCGGCAGAAGCGAACCCCTCCTCGCCTCCCTCTGCGACCTCGCCCACCCTGGACGGACCTGCCATGCCCAGCCACTACGACGTGCTGCCCGACCTCGCCTTCGGCCACCACCCCGACCACGGCATCGTCGCCGCCAACCCGAAGAACCTCGCGACCAGTTCCTGGATGCTGGAGAGGCTCGACTTCCGGCCCGTCCCGGAACAGCCGACCTTGTACACGCTCGGCGATCAGCACCAGGACGGGGCCGGTCGCACTGCGCGGGCCGTCGCCCTCCTGCGCCGGATCGGCTACCAAGTGGAGGTCGACGCCACGCTCGATCCCGCGCTGAACACCGGCCCGGATCGGTTCAAGCGCCTGCGCTCCGGCGGCGCCCCGGACATCGCGTTCGCTGAGTACCCTCACCTCGGTGTGGTCGCGGCCACCGACGAGCACGCCTTTGGCTTCGGCTCCCTCATCCTGGAGGAGCACGGCTGGCGGCTGGACCCGAGCCTGGACATCTACACGCTGCCGGCCACCACCAACCGCAGTGAGGCACTGGCCAAGATGGCAAGGGCCACCGCGACGATGCACCTGTCGGATGTCCGCGTGGCTGTGCACCCAGGTCTGGCTCAGGACGTGCTCGCGCGTAGCGGCGCCCCCTACGACGCGAACCAGATCCGCGCCGCCCAGCCGCCTTCGACCAGCGCTGCCGCCCTTGCCACCAGCCCGGCCCGCACCGGCCTTCCAGGCAACGCTCCGGCCCCCGCGCCCGTCGAGCCCGCGGCGATCCCGCCGGTCGACCCCCGCATCGCCTTCTCCCGCCCCCGATGACCCGCCCGAAAGGGACGCATCCCATGACACAGCACGCGCCCGACGTGGCCTTCGGCCTCCACCCCGACCTCGGCGTCATGGCCATCGTCAACGACGCTGACGCCGCCCACTACTTGACTCAGGTGCTGGACGAACACGGCTTCGACTACCAGGAACAACTCGACGTCTCCGTGCTTCCGCGCGGCACCCCGCACAGCGTGGCCGTTCGCGTGGTGGAGAACATGGCGTGGGAGCTGCACTGTTCCGGCTGGACGGTGGCAGTCGACGCGACCATCTCCCTGCCCACAGTGGTCGCACCCCACGGACTTTCGGCCGCTGCGCCGACACGCACCGCACTGCCCGGTGGCCCGCCCGAGGAGCGCGCTCGGGTCCGCGCGGCGACGGCAGCCTCCCCACAGTTCCCCACAACCGCGCCGTCCGATCCCCCACCCCCAGCACCTCCCTCCACAGCGCCCCCGCGAGGCGCGGGTCCTACCCGCTGATTTTCGGCATCACCTGCCTCCGGCTTCTCCTGTCCTCATTGACCCAACTCCCACAAGGAAAAGCTCCATGGCCGTTGTTGGTACACCCGGCTATCGGAACGTGCGGAAAGGCGAGTCAGGTAGCTGCGGGGCGTGAGGCCCGCCTTGAAGCATGTCGGCCGTCATTGGCCAGTGTTCGTGGTCCAGCCACGCACCATTGCTGTGCTGGAAGCTCCGGGGCCGCCTCGCCTTCGCCTAACACCCCACCGCTTCCCGCCACCACCGATCGGAGATCCGCCTTGCCCGAAGCACCAGAGCCGTTCATGGCGATCCGGCACGCCATCACCGGCGAGATCACCACCACCGGCTACAACGTCGCCGCCCGGCGGATCCTGCTCCAGGACGGCTTTGAAGAGACGCCCGTCTGCGCCTGCCGAGCGGAACCCGGTACGGAGCGGACGCTCGGGCCTGCTAGGCAGCCAGCCAGCTTCACGTCGCCGGCCACCTCCTGCCCCTGGACCGAGCCCTCGGTCGGCCGGTGAGCGCCGGCAGCAGACCACGGTTGGCCCGGTCGCCGATGTCGGCACAGTCCGCTCCGAGAGCGGCCAGCCTCTCCAGCGCATCGCCAACCCTGCCCGCGCCCGCACCTGTTGAAGGAGTTACGTTGTGACCACACCCGCACCGCCCGCCAGTCCAGCGCGCACCAAGGGCGGTGAACTACGGGCCAAGGTCGCGCGCTTGCTGGCCGACCGGCCGGCAGACGCACTCACTATCGGGGACATGGCCCGGCAGCTGGGCCACTCCCACGGCGCCGTCCGCAACGCCGCCCTCACCCTGGTGCGACGCGGCGAGGCCGACCAAAGCGGCAGCGGGCAACCGTCGTTCCGCGCGAACGCGAAGACCGCCGCCGCGCAGACCGCTGTGATCAGCCCACCGGGCACCCACTCTCCCCGCGCCCAGGCGGCCACGGCCCGCACAACCATTCCCGCAGCAGCCACGCCCCGGCAGACCGGCCCGATCCGCCGCGCCGGGGGCCAGGTCTACCACCCCCGGGAGCTGGCCGATCTGCCCGACGTCGAGGCGTTGAATCGCTTGCGCGACGCCGACGTGCCGGTGCTGCTCTACGGCCCTCCGGGCACCGGCAAAACGAGTCTGGTCGAGGCGGCGTTCCCGGACCTGCTCACCGTCGCCGGTGACGGCGACACCACGGTCGGCGACCTGATCGGCGAGTACACGCAGGCCGACGGTGGAGGTTACGTGTTCCAGTACGGTCCGCTGGTCACCGCGATGACCGAGGGCCGCGCCCTGCTGATCGACGATGCCACCTTGATCTCACCGAAGGTGTTGGCGGCGCTGTATCCCGCGATGGACGGGCGCAGGCAGATCCAGGTCAAGGCCCACAAGGGCGAGACCATCACGGCCGAGCCGGGCTTCTACGTGGTGGCGGGCCACAATCCCGGCGTCCACGGGGCGGTGTTGACGGAGGCGCTGTCGTCCCGGTTCAGCGTGCAGATCCAGATCGGAACGGACTATGACCTCGCCAAGGCGCTGAGGATCGATGCCCGGGTGGTCCGGGTCGCCCGACACCTCTCCCGCCAGGTCGACCTCGGCGAGCTGGGCTGGGCCCCCCAACTGCGGGAACTGCTCAGCTACCAGAAGACCGAGGCCGTCCTCGGCACTCAAGCCGCGCTCGCGAACCTGGTCGGCATCGCTCCTGTGGAGGATCGCGACGCCGTCGCCGCCGCCGTCATCAAGGCTGTCGGCGTCAAGCAGGTCGCGCCCCTCACCCTCGGCAAGCAGCTCCCCGCCTCGGCCGCCCGGCAGCCCCCGGGCAGCACCGGCTCCGCGCACCGGGGCCGCTCGCGATGAGCGTCCACCACCACGTGCAGTCCCCCGCCACCACGCCGGATGACGACGCCGGCCTCGCGCGCTGGGACGACGACGGCGCCCCGCCCGCGCAGCCCCGTTCCTCTCCGGCCGCGTGGCTGCGCGTGGGAGCCGAACTCGGCGATCGGCTGGTCGAACTCTCCGGCCGCCAGGACCTCCTCGTCACCTGCCGCCCCGGCACGCGCAGCGGCGCACCAGCCGCCTATTTCCCCGACCTGGGCGAGGTCGAGTTCGACGCCCGCCTGTTCGCCCCGCTGAAGCCCCACGAGATCCATCCGCGGATCGTGGGCGACGAGGACCGGTATCCCGCCGCCTGGGGAGTGTTCGTCCACGAGGCCGCGCACGCGGCCCACTCCGTCTGGACGGAGCCTGCCGGAGCGAGCCCCCGTGTCGTTGAGGCCGCGCTCCTGCTGGAGGAGAGCCGTGTCGAGGGCGCTCACCTGATCACGCGGCCCACGGACCGCACGTACCTGCGCACCAGTGCCCGGACCCTGGTCATGCCCGACATCGCGCACCCCAGCCTCCAGGGCATCGAGCACGCCGCAGCCGTGGCGGCCCTGGTCCTCGGCCGCCGTGACGTCGGCATCCTGGACGCCGGCGAGACCCAGGCCGTCGCCGATCTGTGCGAACAGGTGCTGGGCGCAGACCTGCTGGCCACCCTCACCCGCATCTGGACCGCAGCCCACCAGTGCGCCGACCACGACGCCACGGCCATGCTCGCGCACGCTCAAGAGTGGTGCGACGCCCTGGACATCGCGACCCCTGCCCTGCCCGTGCCGGAGAACCTCGCCGACCTGCTGTCCGGCGCCGTGGGAGTCGTCATGGACAGCGCGGCAGCCACCGACGCCGCCGACCTCGCGGCACAGGACGCAGCGGCCAACGCCCTGGCTGCGCAGTCCAAGGCGCAGGCTCAGGACCGCGCCCAGCGGGCCGGCCAGCGGCGCAAAGCCGCCGCCACCGCCAAGAGCGTCTTCAACACCCGCGGTACCACCGTCAACCCCGACGGCACACCGGCGCCCTACAGCAACCCGGTCACCGGCACCCGCAGGCCCACCGCCGCCGAGCAGAGTGCCGCCGCGCGCCTGAGCCGCGCCCTGCGTGCCGCCGCCTACCGCGAGCGGACCGAGGAGCGGACCACCAGCCCCACCCCGCCCGGCCGCCTCAACATGGGCCGTGCCCTCGCCCGCGACGCCCAGCGCGCCGCCGGATCGATACCGACTGCAGAGCCGTTCACCCAGACCCGCCGCCGGAACTCCCCCACCCCACCGCTGCGCGTGGGGATCGCCGTCGACGTCTCCGGCTCCATGCGTGCCGCCTGCGCGCCCGTCGCGTCCGCCGCCTGGATCGTGGCACGCGCAGCAGCCCTGACCGACCCCGACTCCCGCACCGCCACCATCGCCTACGACCAGCACCTGACCGCGCTGACCCGACCCACCAACCGAGCACCAGAGCGCGTGACCAAGTTCGATGCCAACGGCGGCAGCCACAACCTCGGCGACGCCATCGACGCACTCGACCACGGCCTCGAACTCAGCCGCCCCGGCGCCGGCCGCCTCCTCGTGATCGTCACCGACGCCCGGTACCGCAGCGACGAAACCGCTCAAGCCGTCACCCGCGTCAAGCAGCTCACGACCGCCGGCTGCGCCGTACTCCAGCTCACCCTCACCCAGAACTCCCTGCACCTGCCGGGGACCACCCTGCTCCACCTGCCCCGGCCCTCCAGCGCCCCCGCCGCCATCGCCACGGCGGCCACAGACGCCATCCGCAGGACACGCTGAGACGACGCAGAAGGCAGAAGGCAGGAACAACCACGTGGCAGTTGCGGTAGAGCGGGATGTTCCAACGTTCGGAATGCCCGGTGCCGGCACCGCTCTTGCCAGGTCCCAGCAGCACCCGCCGGTGCCCGCACCCCGGCGGTGCGGACGGTCCCGTCCCGCTCGGCAGACATGTCATGGCGTCGGCCCCTCCGCCGCGCAGAAGCTTCGGAGCGTAGGCGGTGATCGCCGGTTAGCCAAACCGTCGATTCTCCGGACCATTGTTCCTCCCACCACCCCACTCACGTGGAAGGACTTGCATGCCGTTGCCCCCGGCTACTCCGGCCGATCCGCTCACCGTTGATCGGGATATCACGCACGCCCACTTCCGGGCTGGCGACTCCGTCATCGTCCTTAAGGGCGTAGCTGGCGGAGAACTCTGGGGGGACGCCGTGCGCGTGGTCGCACCGTCCTGGCACACCCCGACCGGCGAAGACGGGTGGCGGGTACGTGATGCGACCGGCGGCGCCCAGTCCTACGTCACCGCCCATCCCCGCTACCTGGTCCACCTCTCACGTCAATGCCCGGACTGCCTGATCCACGTCCGGGCCATGGAGGATCTTCTTCTGCCAAAGCACGCCGACAGCGACGAGCTGATCGACTTCGGCTGGTACACCACCACGACTCTCAACCAGCTGGTCCACGTGGCGGACGCACGGCGTGGCCGGTGATCACCCGCCTTCACGAACGGGCCCTTATCCCGCATAGCCCGCTTCAAGAAGCGGTGGGCCGTCCGGTGTCCTGGGAGGAAGGGCTGACCGAGTGCACGGTCGTCGCTTACTGGCCGGGCCTCGACTCATACGTCCTGGACGCCGAGCACCAGAGGTGGACTTCTGCCCCAGGGGGCCGAACACCTCGAAGACCTCTCCCGTCCCGCCAGTCGCCGTTCGCTGCCGACCGGGCTGGTGATAGGCCCTCCGCGCACCGATCGCAGTAGGAGAAACGTCCCTGTCTCGCTCTTCCCGCTTCCTGACCATCCGCCGCGCCCCGCATTCCGGCGAAGTCCTCGCCCGCGGTGGTGACCCCGAAGCGCACGGCATCCTTCAGCGCGCGGGCTTCGTCGACGTCCACCGTCTCCACGAGTCCTATCACCGCGCCCCCTCCGGTCTCACCACAGCGGAGGAGGCGTACCTCGCGAAGGATGCCGTCGGCCGCCTGCGCGCCGTCGGCTACCAGGTCGACTGCGACGAGAACTTCGACACCGATGCCCGACCCCCGCAGTACCCGTCGCTGGGTGCGTCCGTCGCTCGCTACGCCGAGGGGATCCGCGCAGCCGTGACGACGGAGGACGCAGGAGACGCTCTCACCGAAGTCACCGCCGCCCACGACGGCGTCCTCGCCGCCCTGGATGAAGTCCTGCGTGCCACGGCCGAGTTCTATGACGGCCTGAGCGATACCGCCGCCGACCCGTGTACCGCACGGCGGCTGCGCTATCTCGCCGACGAGCACCTCCGCGTCATCCGTAATGACCTCTCCCGCACCCGGAACGATCTCGCCGACCGGCACGCTGAGCACCCCGGTCGCAGCATCTGCACCGAAGAGGTGCCCGTCACCGAGCGCGAGCGTTCCGCCGTGTGCGCCTGCCCGCCCAGGCCACGCACGCCGCCGGTCCCGCCGCCTCCACTGGCCGCCGGTCTGCGCCGCTGACCTCCACCTCGCCGAAGGACCCCATGCACGACCAAGCCGCTTCCGAGCGCCTCGCCTCCTACGCCGACGTTCTCGCCGGCGAACTGCCCGACACCTGGACCTGCTCCCACCTGGCGGCCGACGCCGGGGACGATCTCGCCGAATTCGCCGACCGCATCTGGGACCTGGACCTGGTCGCCGCCTGCCTGGCCCAGCATCCCCTCCAGCAGGCCGCTGTCCTGAGCCGACCGGACGGCGCACAGCTCGTTCTGCTGGACCGCCGCGACGGCCGCGACGGCTATCTCATCGCTGCAATCGCCCCGGACACCCTGCCCGACGAGGCGTACCGCACCGTCTCCGAGCCCAACGGCATCGCTCTGTCCGACGATCCCTTCCTGAGCGCCGAGCAGGTCACCAGCGACCTGCTCACCCGCTACGACAGCGCCCTCACCCAGGTCCGCCACAACGCCCTGGAGCGCATACAGCCCTCAGGGCCCGACCGGGTGATCCTGACGTGGCAACGGGACGGCAGCATCGCCACCGTCACCGGCGACGCCCATGTCAGCGCGGTCCTCGTGGCCCACGGCTTCGCCCACGACTCGCACAGCGGCATCCACCGCCTCCCTGGCGACGACACTCAGGCTCAGGCCCGCTCCCTGCGCGAAATCAGCCCGGACCTCGACGCGCTCGGCCTGGGCACCGCTCTCCAGCATCCCGCTGGCCGCACCGCGCCCACCGCCGCGCCCGCATCCGTGCCGCCCGTTCCAGCCGGTCTCCGCACGGCGGCCACTCAGTCCCGGTGAAGCAGGCGGAGCCCGATTTCCGGGTGCTGGAGTACGTCACCATCACCAAGGACCCGCGCACCGACCTGGTCGTCGCCATCGGCGGCACCGAAAAGAGCGCGGCTATCCTCCAGCGAACCGGCGGCTTCCTCTCCGCTCCCGGCCCACGCGGGGACTATCACCGCCTCCCGCACGGCCTACCCATCGAGCAACAGCGCGTCAAGGCGACCGCGGCCTCGCACGCCCTGCTCGCCGCCGGACACAGCGTCCACCTCGACCCCGCCTTGAACATGCTGGCGGTTCCGCCGGACGGCGAACGTGAGGCCGCCTTGCGTTACCTCGCGGATCTAGCTGGGCGGGCCACCGTCGCCACCACCAGCAGCGAGGTGGCGGAGGTCCTTACCGAGGTCGCTGCTCCCGTAGACGGCCTACTGCCTCTGGCCAGAGAGGTCATCGTCCGCTCCTGGATCACCGCCGGCGAACTCCAGGGGCCCACGCCTTCCGAGGACCTCGATCCGATCGGTCGGCTCGGAGACACCGCCGACTCCCTAACTGCGGCGACCCATGCCATCCTCCGCGCCCGTAACCACGCCGCGAGCCAGGCGCCGCAGCCGGCACCTACCTCGCCGCTGCCAAACTGTGCCCCCGCGGCGAGCCGCCGACGCCGACGTTGACCCCCGGCGGCCTGTAGCCAACCTCGTCGACGCCCATACACCGAAGCCAGCGCCGACTACCGAACCCCATAAGACGGCCGAGCGGTCTTGGCACCGCGCCGGGACCGCTCCGCCGAGCCATTCGAGATCCGGAGAAATCCGTAGCCATCCGCACACCCCCGCCGATCAGCAACAGGCTCAAGCCCCGCCTCGCCACGGCCCTCTTCCGCCGCTACCTACGCGCCTGCATCCCGACCGGTCCCGACGACACCTCCTCGTTGGCCGGCGCCCGCCCGGAGGCCGTTCTCGCCGAGAGACAGCGCATCCGGCAGCGTCACCGTCACTGACCGTCCACCGCCCCGGAGGAGCATGTCCCACCTCGCCCCCATCCCGGTGAGACTGGCCGACGAAATCACCCGCCAGCTCGGCCAACTCGCCGACCATCTCTCCCAGCTTCCGCCGTCCCAAGCGGCTCAAGTGATCGCCCGTGTGCTCGACCCTGACCACGGGGTCCTGGGCGGCGTCACTCACCTCGTCGCCACCGGCAGCGTGTTCGCCAAGGACCAGGCCGAGCGAGGCGCGCTCCCCGCCGAGGTATGGCTCGCTCTGGGCCGTGCCGCGAATGAACTCGACGACATAGTCCTCGACCTGGACGAACACAAGGACACCCTTCACCGCGTCGGCGCCCAGCCCGCTACTGCGGCGGCCAAACGCCCGGCCCCCGCACCGCTCGTCGTCCGGAGACACCGGTGAGGAAGAAGCAGCGGCAGGGCTGGGCGTCGCCCGGCGAACAGGCCGAGCAGCACTACCTCGTCCAGCCTCGCGCTCTGGCGGGCGGCGGCGACATCCGGCACGTCTCGGAGTTCTTGCGTGCCTCGGGCTGGCGCGACAAATCCAAGCGGGGCGGCCCGCTGCACATGGAGAGCCCGGACCGCGCCGTCCCCATCACCTACGACCCCTACGTCCTCCCCGTCGGCGGCTGGTCCGTCCGCGGCCGTGCGGACGGGACGAATGGTGAGTGGTCGGCGCACCTGGGCACCCAGACCCCCGTGGAGATCGTCGCCGGCCTGACCGACGCCCTCGCCCAGCCCCGCTTCGCACACGCCCCCAACGTCTGGGCCCCGCTGCAGGAGCAGCAATGGCACGCACGCTCCGAGGGCCAGACCTACACAGCGACGAGCCCCGACGGCACGGCGTGGATGCAGTACCGGCAGGGGCCCGAGGGGACGGCGCTGTGGTGGACCGGAGCGAAGGACACGCAGGGCAACGGATGGACGGCCACCTTCACGCCGAACATCCCGCTGCACCTGGTGCAGGCCCTCTCCGCTGAACTGGCCAGTCCTGAACCCGTGTTGCGCCCCCGCGGACGCGTACCACTCAGTGCGCAGATCCGCACCTGGTCGGTGTCCGTGAGCCCCGCCCAACTGGGTGCGTGGCAACAGGCCCGCATCACGGCCGCCCGAGCCGCCATCTGGGCCCGCACCAGCACCCGAAACGCCAGTCCCTACACCCCGTCTGGCGGCGTGCGCACCCGCCGCTGACCGCATCAGTCCACCCGGAGGAGCCAGATGCCCGCACTCACACCGGACACCACCCGAACCTCGACCGAACCGCTCGCCGACCTCACCGAGGACCTGCTCAAGGACACCGCCCCCGTACGAGCCCCCGCGCTCGCCGAGCCCCTCCTCGATGAGCACATGGATCTTGCTGCCCATTTCGCTGACTCGACGCGCGCCCTCGCCCGCGCCGAACAGGAGAAATGCGTGCCGGGTGATCGCCGCGAGCAGTGCGGCAATGCGCAGTCGAGCAAGTCGGTGTGCGCCAAGTGCCCCTGAACGAACGGCAGCTCGCGGCGTTCGCCGACAAGCTCACCGAACAGATCCCCATCGACACCAGCCCTCGTCACCTCGCCGGACCGGGAGACGCCCGCCACGTCACCCACGGCCTGGCCGCCGCCGGATGGAAACCCATCTCCGACCCCCTGAGCGCTGAGATCGTCCTAGCAAGCCCTGACCAGCGTTATCAGATCCAGTTCGATCCGCAGTCCCACACCTTGGCGTGGTGGCGGCTGCGGGCGGAGCCCGTCGGCGCCGAGCCCGGCTGGTACGCCGAGTTCGGCGAGCACGTCCCCGCCGAAGTTCTCGCCGGCCTCACCGACGCACTCGTGACCCAGGCGCCCACCACACCGAGGAGCCCGCAGGCCGTGCTGGACGCCGCGGGCTGGCTCATCGACGGCCGCGGCATCGCATACAGCGACCCACCGGTTTGCCGGGTGGAGCGCAAATCCGAGAACGGCGTGGGCACCGTGCCGTGGCGGGATCAGGTGCGCGTCGCATGGCACATCGACGTGCGCGACCGACCCGCCGCCGGCGGCCTTAGCACTCACCTCTGGCACGCCTTCTTCCAAGGTCGCACGCCCGAACATCTCGTGACCGCCTTCATGACCGCGCTGACCAACCCGGCGCCGCTGCAACGCGGCGCATTCGATCACACGGCCATCCACAACGTGACCCACAGGCCCAGCAGCCTCGCCCCTCGTCAGAGAGCCGACGCGCACATCACCCGTATCAAGGCCCTCCGCGCACGCAACAAACCCCCCACGCCCCCCGCGCCACCCCCCGCGGCCGCCAGCAGCACACAGCCCGCCGCCCCTCGCCGCTGAACCGACAGGACCCTTACCCATCGCCCGAGACCACCACGCACACCGCGATCTCCTGCGCCGTCTCGACCACTTTGTGCGCGACAGCCAGAAGATCCTCAATGCCTGGGACATCTATTCCGACGAGCACACCGACCTCGAAGGCTGGCCCTACGACGACCACGCCTACGGCGTGCGCAAGAGCCAGCGTGACGCCGACACTGCTGAGGCGTTCGAGTCGTTCCGCCACGGTGCCCGGCATCTGCTGGCGACCGCCGAGACGCAGTTGGTCCAGTTGCCGGAGAACACGGTGCAGGGCCGCTGGATCTACCAGCTGGGCGTGCTGCAGTCGGCCCTCGACCGGCTCGACGAACTGCGCGAGCAGTGGCTCGTGGCGCGTGACGCCCTGCCCATCGGCGCCCGGCCCGGCACCGTCGAATTCGACGACGCTCTCGCCGACCACCATGCCGAATCGTGGAGCCTTCTTGACGAGTGGGCCACCCACGGTGCAGTGCTCCGGGAGATCAACACAGCATCCCGCCGAGCTTCTTCACCCCTAGCCCGCGCACCGGTCCTCGGTGCCGCCCGGCGAACCGCGGCACGGAAGTAACCGCACCGACGGCACCCCCTCCCTTCACGGCGCGCGCCGGCCCGGCACGGCCGCAGCCGCTGACCTTCCCGTCCCCGCCTGGAAGTACGTAGTCCTTGTCACCTTCCTCCTCCAGCAGCGACAGCACCGGATACGACGTCGTCCTGCGCCTCCTCCTCGGTGTGCTCGCCGTCGTCATCCCTCTGTCCCATCTGGCGTGGCTGTCCGGCAACATCACCGCCTACCTCAGCGGCACCGGGTGGGCCTCATACCAACCGACCAAGGCGCTGCTCCATCCCGAACAGGTCTGGCCCGCCGCAGGAGAAACGTCCCTGCTGATCGGTGCCCGCATCGTCCCCGTTTCCCTGTTCCTCGCCCTCGGGGCAGCGGCGGGCGCCCTGTGGGCCCGGCACAAGAACCGAACCGGCGGCCGGAACAAGATCACCGACATGGCCAAGGCCCGAGACATCGAGCCGCTGATGGCCAAGGCCATCACCGCCAAGGCCCGCTCCCTGCGCCCCAGCCTGAAGAACACCAAGCACATCGACGCGAAAGACACCGGCATCCTGCTCGGCAACCTGCAGAGCAGCCGCCTCGAGGTCCGCATGGGGTTCGAGGACGTCGCCGTCGCGATCATGGCCCCCCGGTCCGGCAAGACGACGAGCTTGGCAATCCCCTCCATGCTCGGCGCCCCCGGCCCGGTCCTGCTGACGTCGAACAAAGCCGCCGGCGACGCCTTCACCACCGCCTACGAGGCACGGGCTCGGGCGGGGGCGGTATGGACCATGGACCCACAGCAGATCGCGCACGCCACCCGCGAGATGTGGTGGAACCCCCTCGCCAGCGCGAAAACCCTGGACGGAGCCAACCGACTCGCCGGACACTTCCTCGCCGCAAGCGTCGACGCGTCCCAGCAGGGCGACTTCTGGTCGAAGGCCGGCAGCAACATCCTCTCCCAACTGCTCCTGGCCGCAGCTCTCGACGAACGCCCGATCACCGACATCATGCAGTGGCTCGCCTTCCCCGCCGACCGCACACCACTCGACATCCTCCGCGACCACGGCTTCGCCGCCGTCGCCGCTCAGCTCAAGGGCACGGTGGAAGGGCCGCCCGAGACCCGGGACGGAATCTACGAGACCGCCCGGCAGTACGCCTCCGCACTCCTGAACGCAGACATCGCCGCATGGGTGACGCCGCAGAAGGACGTCCCGGAATTCAGGCCGGAGCAGTTCGTCACCTCCACCGACACGCTGTTCCTGCTCAGCAAGGACGGCGGAGGCGGAGCCTCGGCGCTGATCGCCGCGTGCGCGGACTCCGTGATGCGGGCCGCGACCGCCCAGGCCGAACGCGCCGGCGGGCGCCTCGATCCGCCCATGCTGGCGATCCTCGACGAGGCCGCCAACGTGTGCAAAATCAACGATCTTCCGGACTTGTACTCCCACCTCGGCAGCCGCGGGATCATTCCGATCACCATCCTCCAGTCCTACCGACAGGGCCAGAAAGTGTGGGGCGACGCGGGCATGGACGCCCTGTGGAGCGCTTCCACCGTCAAGGTGATCGGCAGTGGCATCGATGACCCCGACTTCGCCGACAAGCTGTCCCGTCTGATCGGCGACCACGACGTGGAGACCACGTCCACCTCGCACTCGGAGTCCGGCAAGAGCACGTCGGTGTCGATGCGACAGGAGCGGATACTGCCCGCCGACGCGATCCGCGCACTGCCTAAGGGAACCGCGCTCTGCTTCGCCACCGGAATGCGCGCGGCCATGCTCGATCTTCGACCGTGGTACCGAGAGCCCGGCGCGGAGGAGCTGTCCGCTGCCTCCGCCCGCGCGTCGCAGGCGATCACCGCCCGAGCCGTCGCCAAGCACACGCTGACGCAGTCCGACTTCGGGAAGGCCGCGTGACCGACACCCCGCTGCATCTGGTGCCAGTCCGCTCACGCCAGGCCAAGGACTTCGTGCGCACCTGGCATCGCCACCACCCGCCGCCCGCAGGGCAGATCTTCGCCGTCGGCGCAGCAGACGAAAACGCCGTCCTGCGCGCTGTCGCCATCGTCGGGCGGCCCGTGGCCCGCCACCTCGACGACGGCACCACCCTTGAGGTCACCCGGACCGCCAGCGACGGCACGCGCAACACCAACTCGCTGCTCTACGGGGCATCGTGGCGCGCGGCGAAGGCCCTCGGCTACCGACGCCTGATCACGTATACCCAAGAGGGCGAAAGCGGTGCCTCCCTGCGCGGCGCGGGCTGGCACGTGATCGCCAGCCGCCCGCCCCAAGCCGGGTGGCACACACCCTCCCGGCCTCGGGCCGGCAACGGCAACGACAACGTCGGCCGCTTCCTGTGGCAAGCCCCCGAACAGATGTCGTCAGGCGACAGGGTCCAGCGGTCCGGCCTGGCCGCTGCCTGCCCGCGCGATCCAGCCGACGAGGAGCAGCCTCCGCCCACCTGAAAGCAAATATGAAGAGAACCGCTGCAGCGCCCCTCCCGGTCCAGCTCCTTTACTTGGGCGCCGACTTCACCCGCTACTACGACGCCTTGAGCGACTTGACGCCCCTGCACGGGCCGGAGCCCGTAAGGGCCCTGGTGCAGCATGTCCAGGCCACCGCGGACCTGGCCAAGAAGGCTCTGACCCTCCGAGACCTCCATCGCGGCACGGAGCAGTGGTACCACTTGCCGGACGTAGCCGCGGCCACAGACCGCTGCACCCAGCTCGCCGGGCTCCTCGCCCTCGCCGGCGACCACCTGCTCAGCGCTGTAGACACCATCAAAGACGCTTCCCACGCAACGGGGCCCCACGCGGCAGCTCACCAGCAACGCGCGCTTCGCAGAGCGGAACTCCGCGTGCGCCTCGCGCTTCAGCTCACCTCGCTCGGCGCGGAGGACTGCCTGGCCACCGCTTCCGTCGTCAGTCAGGCTCAACGACGGCAACACTCGAAACCAGCTAACGACGCAGCCGGGCTGTCGACGGTCCAGGCCAGAGCACTCCGGACCATCGCTGCCGGTCACATAACCTTCGGTCCGCGCCAAGACAATCCGGCCGTCGCACGCGGGGGCACCTTCATCTCCAACAGCGCCCTCCGCTCACTCGCCGCGCAGGGCCTCATTCAGCCGGAGAACACCGACAGCCCACCCTCCACCGGGCACCTACGTCTCACGGACGCAGGCTGCCACCGACTCGCTGCCGCCCTGTCCAAAACGCCCGGACCGGCATCCGGCCGCTCAGCGCTTCGGCCCGCTCCAAGGCTCGGCGCACAGACCCTCTCGGGCCGTCACCGCTAGGCAAAACGCATCTCCTCGAAACGCACCGGCCCCTGGTACGCCGAACCTGACGCCAGCGAACTAGCCGCAGCGTCGACCCACGCGTCGAAGACCATCACCGAGCGCGCCATCGCCAAGCACGCCCCGGTCCAGTCCGACTACGGCCAAGCCGCCCGACCCGCGCGACCGGACCAACCGACGAACCCGCACGCACCGTGTCGCATACCTGTTCCCTACATGGAGTTGTTCTGCACTTCGTCGACTTGACCGAACACACCCGCCTCCTCGGCGCAGTGGCCCCCGCGCTGAAGGACCTGTGCGCGGAGGTGGAACGCGTCCGAAACGGCGAGATCGCCAAGCCGGTCCGTGAGATCGCGCCCGTCAGCCTGCGGGTGCAGGAGCTCGCGATGCAGTGCACGCGGCAGCTCCACGGCCTGTCCACCAGCCAGTTCGCGGCAATGAAGGGCGGCAAGGAGGACCTGGCGTTCCTCGCCGGCGCCTGCTCCCAGATCTCCCTCGCCGCCACGCTGTGCAATCTGGCCATCAACGACCGCACCGAAGCCATCGTGTACGAAGACGCGGACCCCACCCCCACAGCCAGCCGGGCCCGATTGCGTCAGGCCGGGGACGAAATGCACCGCGCGGCCACCACCTTCCACGGTGCGGCCAGGCGGCTTTCCCGCCGACTGGCGTCGGCGAGCGCCCAGCGCGAGGACCGGCACCTCATCGCTCAGGCCCTGGACGGTAGACCGGAGGAGCCGTCCTTCAGCCCTGCGCCCTCGCCGGCCACCACGATGCCACCGGACCCGGCCTTGAAGCCGGTCGCATGCAAAAAGCGCTGACGTTCCCGAACGTCAGAAGCCAGCCAACGCCGAACCCGAACCCTGCAATGAGGTGTTCGCGAACCCATCCGATCACTGACCGACGTTCATGGTCGTGCAGTCTGTGACCCCCTGCTCGGAGAGCACCGTCCGAATGCGCCCTAAGGCCGCAACCAAGATCCCCGCCCTCCGCGACTTCGGGGTCAAGATGGCAGCAACCCAGGTCGCTGGCCGCGCCGGTGACGTCGCCGTCGAGCTTGAACGCCGCCTCCAAAGTTGCCGACCTTTTCACCGTCGATCGGAAGCCGCACAAACACGACCTCGGCGAACACCCCGGCCCTCGCCTTCAACTCGGCGAACCGTAGCGGTCAGAGCGCCAGCCACCGGACCGCGCACCAGCCCCCGCGTGCTCTTCGCCCTGAACACAAGGAACCACTCTGACGAACCCTGACTTCGAGCTGTACGACAACGTCGGCCGCACCAGTGAGCAGATCGCCGCCGCCCACATCGGTGGGACCACTTGGGACGATCTACGGCGCTGGGCCGCCAGCGACGCAGACCCCTTCCGCAGCGCGCACCCGCTGCCGGACACCCTGCCCATACCTGACCTGGCCCCCTTCAAGAATGCCCTGCGCGACGCCACGACGCCGGTCGAGTTCAGCCACGTCCTCAACTCCCTCGTCGAAGCGGTCTATCCGCTCCTGTACGAATTCACCGAACTCCTCGATCTGGCCCGCGTCTGGAACAACCAGCACGTGAACACCGCACCCGACTCGCCGTCAAAACTGCTGGGCAAAGCCGCCAGCAGCATCTCGCTCGGGCTCAGTTACGCAGCCCGCGCCGACCTGGAGGGGCTACGCGATCACTACGGTCTCCGCGCCACGCCGCCTCAGACCGTAGCCGCAACGCCGCCGGACTCGCCCGCCAACGGACCTCACCCGCCCCGCCGATGACATCGGCCAATCCCCCCTCGGACCCCGGCATCGATCCGGAAAGAAGAGGAATTCAGCCCGGTGAGGAGCACAGCACGAAGCGCGCACGGCCGAAGGACACCCGTAAAGACCGCCACCGCTGGGAACTCGCCCGCGGGCCCATCACGGCCTTCGGAGAGACCAAGGTGGTCTCCGCCTGGGCCAAGGACGCCCGATGCACCGTGAACCTCCAAGCTCTGCGCACCCGCCTGGCTCTCGGATGGAATCCGGAAACCGCCATCAGCCGACCGCGCCACGAACGCGGAGTTCTGGAATACACCCACGCCGGCCGCACCATGACGCTCCGTGGCTGGGCCGACCAGAGCGGAATTAAGTACCACACGCTGTGGAGCCGCATCAAAGACAGCGGAATGAGTTTCGAAGCGGCCCTCGACAAAGGTGCCGAGGGCGCCCATTTCACACAGCTCGTCAGTGCTTTCGGCGAGACAAAACCTGTGAGTCATTGGGCAGTTGATGCGCGCGCCAACTGCGCTGCCACAACTCTTCTGCGACGACTGGCCGAAGGCTGGGAGCCAGAGCGGGCAATCATCGAGGAACCCCTTTCCCGCTCCAATCTCGGCTCTGGGCTGCCCTACCACGCGTTCGGCCACAGCATGGGGATCGAAGACTGGGGGCGGCACACCCAGATCCCTGCGGGAATGCTCGTCCACCGGATGGAACGACATCAGGTCACCCTGGAAGCCGCTCTCCGCTCATTCGGATGGGCCCCCAGCAATGCCGTGGATTCCGCCGACGCCGAGTTGACGGAGGTCACCTCCGCCCACCTGCACCCACGAGACCACATCCCCGCCGTCTCCAGCGATGCGGATCCCATTTTCACTGTCCGCCGCCCCGCGGCACCTCCTGCCGAGACTCAACGCCGTTCCCCAGCAGCGCCACTGCCCTCCACACGTGCTCCAGCTGCTCCCGCACCTTCCTCGCCGCCGCCCGTGCGACGCCGCTGATAACGCCCCCTCCCCGAGCCGGAAGCGCGCGGGACCTCTCAGCCCGCCGGCCCGCAGGATGCCCAGCGCTACCCCAGCACGTGCGCTCACCACCGCGCATCCAAAGCAGCACACTGCACGCCACCGCGCGCGGGGATGTGACCGTCAGCGAGGGCCGGCCCTACGACCGCCGTGCGGGCGCCCGCATCAACATCAGCACCATCCGCTCGCTGGGGAACCGCGCCCTGATCACACGCGAGGACTGCCAACTGTGGCTCGTCGACGAGCGCGTGCACCTGAGCCCTGCCGGGCGCCGTGACATCGCAGCCTCCTTCGCGCGCTCCCGACCCACCCTGGCACCACGCACCCGCTCCTACGACAGCAGGCCGATCCAACGCTCGGCTCCCCGTCACCTCACCGATCCGGCTCACTCTGAACCCACAGCTCTGGAGACCTCACGTCCTCAAGTACGCCCTCCATACATGACTTTGCTCGTGCGCTCGCTGCCCAGATTCCCGGCGCCGCTCCTCGCGACGTGATCGTCAACTTCGGGGTTCGGCGTCAGGTCGCAGCCCAGTACGGCTACCGCTCCGGCGGCGGCCCCGTAACCGTCTATGCGCAAGCCCTCCACGCCGAGCTCTACGGCCTACCCTCGGACGACGACCCCGTTCCCGCCGCGCTGGACGCGCTGCTGCAGGCCGCGCACAGTGCCCGCAGTCCCGAACAGCAGACCGCGATCCTGCAGCAGCTCGCCGAGCAACTGCGCAATGCCGCCGAGATCTTCGAATGGGCGCGTGACCACGCGCGCCGGAGTCAACTCCCCCACGCATCCTGGGAATGGCTGCGCGATGCCACCGATAACACGCGCGGCCTCGCCGACGGCCTCGATGTCATCCGATCCGCCTTCATCCGTGATGCCCCCGCATCCGCCCTGCCGTCGCAGCCAACCCGCCACCCCCCTGGGCCGACCGTCGCCGCACCGGACGGTCGCCGCCGCTGACCGGGCCCTTCGGGGGTCGCCGCGCCCCAGCTCTTCCTCGATCCAGTGCGGGGACCGGCAAGCGCCTAGTCCGTGCACCTGTCGTTTCTCGATCCCCTGGCACGTCTGGTTTGGCCGCCCAGGACGCGAGCACGGAACTGACCCGCCGCACTGCCGCGCCGTCGAGAACGAGCCTGCCGGCACGCCCATCGCGTCCGCCACCAACCTGCTCGACGAGTTCCTCGCCCTGTGCGACCCCCCGCGTCGAAGGCCAGCTTCGGCCGCCCCCGCACTCGTGCCGCCGACGCGCTCGGCCGCATCTCCGCTCCCCGCCATCTTCAGGATTCCACCATCACCGACCAGCCCCAGTTCCGCGCCCTGTCCCTGGGCGCCGGAGTCCAGTCCAGCACCCTGCTAGCCCTCTCCGCCGAAGGCATCCTTCCCAAGGTCGACTACGCGATCTTCGCCGACACCGGGTGGGAACCGCGTGCCGTCTATGACCATCTCGACCGTCTGGAGCGGGAGATAGCCGCCCCGGCCGGAATCCCCGTCCTGCGCGTGTCCACCGGCAACATTCGCCACGACGCGCTCGACCCGCACCACCGATTCGCCTCCATGCCGCTGTACATCCTCAACCAGAACGGCAAAGCCGGGATGACCCGGCGGCAGTGCACCGGCGAATACAAGATCAAACCGATCAAGAAGCAGGTCCGCGCGCTCCTCGGTTACCCCTACCCCGCCCGGATCCCACGGGAGGTGTTCGTCGAGCAGTGGGTCGGCATCTCGACCGACGAGTTCCACCGCGCCAAAGACGCGGACGTGAAGTACATGCGCAACCGGCACCCGCTCATCGACCTGGGCTGGTCGCGAGCAGACTGCGTCCGCTATCTGTCGTCACTGGGCCTCGCCGACACCCCCAAGAGCAGCTGCCTGGGCTGCCCGTTCCACGGCAACGCGCAGTGGCGGCAGATCCGCGACACCTCTCCCGAGGAGTGGGCGGACGTGGTCGCCTTCGACGCCGCGATCCGCCAGGGCAACGCCCGCGCCAACGCGAGCGGCAACCCCCTGCTCGGCCAAGCCTTCCTGCACCGCTCGCGAGTCCCTCTGGCCGAGGCACCCATCGACCACGTCACCGCCGCCGAGTGGGCCACCCTGCAGCAGGAACTGGGCAGCGACGAAGACGTCGAGGCGCTGGAAGAGGGCGTCACCGATGGATGCTCGCCCTGGGCCTGTCGCGGCGACGCAGACGCTCTTACCCGCGATGACTTCGGGCTGGCCACGTGATCGTGCTCGACTTGTTTGCCGGTCCCGGTGGCTGGAGCCACGCACTGAACGCCCTCGGTGTACGCGACATCGGCCTGGAATGGGACGAGTGGGCATGCAAGACCCGAGTGGCCGCCGGGCAGTTGACCCTGCGTACCGACATCGCCTTGTACCCGGTGTGGCCCTGGGTCGGCCGGACGCTCGGGGTGATCGCGAGTCCGCCGTGCCAGGCGTGGTCGATGGCGGGGAAACGGCTGGGCCTGGTCGACCAGCCCCTCGTGCACCAGGCTGTCGCCGACCTGGCCGCCGGACGCGACACCCGCGCCCAGCTCCTCGCCGCATGTCAGGACCCACGCAGCCTGCTGGCTGCCGAGCCGATGCGCTACCTCCACGCCCTGCACGCCGCGGGCGAGCCGGAGTGGGTGGCGATGGAGGAGGTTCCCCACGTCCTGCCCCTGTGGCGGCAGTACGCGGCCATCCTTCGGACCTGGGGATTCTCGGTGTGGACCGGGATCTTGAACTCGGCCGACTACGGGGTACCGCAGACCCGTAGGCGGGCCATTCTGCTCGCTTCCCGCGTGCGGACCGCCGAGCCGCCGGTCCCGACACACGCCCAAGTCGCCGAGCCGGAATCGCTGTTCGGTCCGGGCCGTGCCCGGTGGGTCAGCATGGCTGAGGCCCTCGGGTGGGGTGCCACCGACCGGCCCGTGCCGACGGTGTGCGCGGGCGGCGGACCCGGTGGCGGGCCGGAACCATTCCCTTCCGGCTCACGCCAGACCCTCGCCGCCGCCCGCGACCGCGGCGCCTGGCTCCAGCATCCCGAGCACCACGTCGTCCTGGAGCCTCACGCGCGCGGGGCGGGCTGGATCACCCGTCACGGCGACCGCAGCGCCACGCCCGCGTGCGCCCCGGCGCCCACATTCACCGGCAAAGCCGGGCAGTGGCGGTGGTCCCTGCGAAGCAATAACCAGACCAACGCCACCGTCCGGTCCATCGAGGAACCGGCGGGCACGCTGTTCTTCGGGCACCGCGCCAACGAGTGCACCTGGGTCGCCGAACCGGCCGCACCGCCCACAGGCGACGCGGTGGACCTGGCGGCGCCGGAGCCGATCCGGATCACCACCCGTGAGGCCGGCCTGTTGCAGACCTTTCCCGCCGACTACCCCTGGGCGGGAAACAAGGGCCAGCAGTTCTCGCAGATCGGCAACGCCGTGCCCCCGCTCCTGGCGGCCCAGCTACTCGCCCCGCACCTCGGAGTGGACCTGCGCCCCGACGACTTCACCCTGGCCGCCTGATGCTCCACCCCCCGACCTCGTATGAGGACCACACAGCCCCTGGCCCGCCGCCTGAGCCGGGCTTCTACGCCGAGCAGGCCCTCCTCGGCGCTCTCCTCCTCGAACCCCCACTCCTGGACGAGATATCCGGGATCGAACCCGACTCGTTCTCCCGTCCCGCGCACACCGCGCTGTTCACCGCGATACGCAGCCTGCCGGCCCCCGACCCCGAGCAGCACACCGAGACCGTGGCATGGCTGGACCGGGTGCTCACCGCAGCCCGCGAGCACGTACGAGGACTCGACGCCCCTTACCTGCACGCACTGATCCAGTTCTCCCCGATGCCCCGCCACGCGAGCGCGTACGCACGGACCGTCGAGGCCGGCCACGCCCGCCGTCTCCTGCGCACCGCAGCCCAGCGTCTCGCACACAGCGCCCAAGACCTCACCCACCCACATTCCGTCCCGGCCGCCCTGGCCGAAGCCGACAATCTGGCGGCTGTCACAGACACCATCGCGGCACGCTTCCCCCCGCACCCCGGCTCGGTGCCCCGCACCCCCTCTACTCCACCGGCCGAGAAAGGCGACAGCGCCGAGGCAGCCGAGGAGGAGCGGCTGCTGCTCGCCACCGCGACGGCGCACCCCGAGGAGGCTAAGGAGATGCGGTGGCTGACCGCCGCCGACTTCACCCACCCCCTGCACGCCGGGCTGTGGCAGTCCCTGGCTTTCCTGCTCCAGCGCCGTCTCCCCGTTGACCCGGTCACGGTCCTGTGCGAGGCCCAGCAGCGTGGCCTGCTTACCGCCGACGGCGACACCGACTCCGCCGCCCTTCTGCGTCTCCTCGCCGACCCGCTCGGCTCTCCTCAGCACTGGGGCGAACGCATCCTGGAACGTTCCCTGCTGGCGACCGCGCGCGGTGTCGGACACCGCGTCGGCTGCTACACCGCGGATCCGGCGACAACGCCGTACCAACTGGTCGTCGGCAGCCGCCGCGCCTTGGCCGACCTTTCCGCGATCCGCGCCCGCTGGCAGCACGCCACCTCGCCGGCACCACCTCGTCCCGCACACCCGAAGACCACCGCGCCGCGAGCCGGTCCGCCGCGGACCAGGGCTGCGACCGTCACGCCACCAGCCCGTTGACCCTTTGACGACCAGGGGCCCGGATCACCCGAACCGGGCCCCGGCAGAATCGAGCCCCTCCACATGACCAGCCCCACGCCGCCCTCGGAGCAGGTCCGCTTCGACCTCCACCCCGACCACCCCACTGCCGTCACCGCCACCCTGCCCGGCAAGGGACTTCAGCTCGCGCGCGCCCTCCTGACCGCGCGCGGCTTCGAAGCCCTCGCCGAGCACACCCTGGTGCTGGCCCGCATCGACCGCGAGGAGCCCCACTGGGCCGAGCAGGCAGCCCACGCACTGGACGGTGAGAACATCCCGATCGAAATCACGCCCCGGCTGCGCGAGAAGATCGACGATGATTGGACCTGGCCCGTCTACCCGATGCCCTTGCTCTCCCGCCAGGAGTTCCGGGAGGTCTCCGACGAAGCCAACACGATCTACGAGGACATCCGCAGCGGCCGCCTGATCATCCACGCCCACGCCGACGACGGCTGGACCACCGTCGCCGTCGGCACCTACCGGGACACCGGCAAGAGCGTGCACCTCCACGGCCAGGACTACTTGCGCCAAGTGGAATCCGGCTACGACACCCCCGCGAGCGCCCTCACCGCCTTCCAGGAGAATCACGGTCCCCGTGTGAGGTCCGGCCCCGCGCCCGCCACCGCCACCGAACGGCAGGCCGAGAAGGCCCGCACCTCACTCGGCACACCCCCGGCGGAGCCGGAGCCCGAACAGCCCACCGTCGCCCCGCAGACCGTGCCCGCCTACGCAGCCGATCCCGGCGACGGCGACGCCCTCCTCGAAGAATTCCTGACCGGACACCGCGACTGGGAGAAGTGGCGCACCTGGTACGACAACTACACCCACGCCTTCCGCGAGAACCACACCCTGCGCATCGAGCGCGTCCACGAAGCCCACCCGCGTGAGACCGCCTGGACCGTGGCCGCCTACGAGACACCCGTCTCCGACCGGCTCTGGCACCTCACCGCCAGCGGCGCCACCCCCGCCCCCCTGATCCAGACCCTGCTCCTCGCGCTCAGTAGCGACCTCGGGGATTCCCCCGTCGGTGACCCGCTCCCGCAGCAGGCAATCACCGAGGCCACACGCCCTCTCACCGACGCTGGATGGCAGCAGAGCGACTCCGGACGGTGGACTCACTGGCAGACCACCGCCGGGACGGGCTTGCACGCCGGCATCCAGTTCAACCTCGTCGCCGCGCAGAATTCCCACGACTCGGTGCCAGCCTGGACGCTGTGGGCTGGACCCAGCCTCGACCAGCCCACGTGGACCATCACCGCCTCCACGCACACCCCCGCCGCCCTCCTGGCCGACCTCGCCGAGGAACTCGCCCACGGCACCGGCCAACACACCCCCGCCGAGCCGAAGCCCACCGCCTGCCACACCACGACACACGCTTCACTGCCCGAGCCACCCGCGCCAACCACCAACGGCCGAACCCGCTGACCGTCCACCACCTAACCCGGCTGGCCCTCACCACCGGGCGACGAGCGTCTCCTGCTTACCCCGGTTGCGGTACAGCCAGGTGGTGCCTGGCGGGACGGCCCCGGTCAGATAGCCGACAATGGGCTCCCGTTGCGTTGCGCTGTCCAGTTCGCCTAGCAGCTCTAGGGCGTCGGGCAGGGGGAAGAAAGCGGCCTGTTTGATGTCCTCGTCGCGAGGTGCGAGGTCCCCCGACCACTCGTCGATCTCGAAGGCAGCGGCCAACGCCGAAGGGTGGCGCTCGGTGTCGATGTGCATGAGGAATGCGGTCTGTACCGGATTGCCCACCAGCAGCCCGGTCTCTTCATGCAGCTCGCGCCGGAGAGCTTCGTGCATGAGCTCGCCGTCCTCGACCCCGCCACCGGGCAGGGACCAGAGCATCTCGCCGCCAGCGCCGAGGATCTCTCGTACGAGCAGGATCTCGTCGTCTTGGCGGATGATGCCAATGACTAGCTGCACCCGAGGTCTGGGGGCCGTCGTGCTCTCTGCCGTCATGCCGTAGACCGTACGGGATGGCCTCCTCGGTGGTCTTCTACCGCGTCCGCCTCATGAAGGTTACGGACGCGTGGGCCGCGTTGGAGGACTTCGAGGAGGTCACCGGATCGGCAGCATCCTGCTCGAACCCGCCCTCGGGTACTTCAGTACAGAGGTCGATCAGCGGCTCGAATACCTGGGAACGGACCTGCTGGTCATGAGCCGCTTGACGCGCGGCTTCAGCCACCGCTCCCGTCATCCCAACGGCTGAAAACCGCCGACGCCGACCCCTCTCAGCGGATGCCTCCCGCTCCGAGCAGCAGGTAGTGCGTGACGCGCGCGCGAGCCTTCTCCGGGGCAACGCCCAAGGCGGTGCCGAGGGCCTCCCACTGGAGTTGCCCGTCGTCTTGGACAGCGCCGGCGGCCAGCTGGCCCGTGCGCCGGCTGAGTCGGCCCAGGGCTTCCGCCGCGCGCAGCGCGGCCGCCGGGGCGTCCTCTACGAGAGTGTCGAGCACCGTCTCCAGCTGGTGCAGCAGTTCGTCCAGGGCGACGGGGAAGGGCACCGTCGCCTGCTCGACGGCCTCGATGTGGGCGTTCCAGTCCTCGTACGGTCCGGCGACGTCCAGGACGTCGGACTCTTCGCCGAGCTGCTCCCAGTCGATCGGATAGGAGGCGCCGCGCCATCCGCATGCACAACAGCCCCGCACGCATGCCGCCTTCGGCCTGCCGAGCATGCCGCTGTAGGCCCACCACTCCCTGGTGGCACGGAAATCGGCCCCGCTACCGGGGTCGAGATACACCGGCTTCGGCTCGCTTCCGTCGGGGAGAACTGCCCCGACATACCCTTCGTGGGACTCACCGAAGTCGGACTTCCAGGTCATCGGCCACCCTTGATCGCTCATGGTACCCAGGTCGTAACCACATGCTTCCAGGTAGCGCCCCAGCTCAAGCGGCCTTTGCGGACACTGCGACGAAAGAACCGTGAGCCTGCGTCCCACTCGGCGCCCAGGCGACCTGGCGCGCTCGCCGACAAAGACTAGTGATCCGCAGCTCGCAGCACACGGGAATCACCCGGTACGCGCCAAACCGCGGGCTGAGGTAGCACCGCGACGTCGCCGAACCGGAGGGGCTAGCAGCCGCTCACAATCCCGCACCCTCTGGCCCACAATCAAGCGGCCGGACGCCAGATACACCCATCCGTGGGACAGCATTGTTCGATTATAGAGGGCTAGCATTCCCTTCACGTCAGCGCGTGAAATTGCAGGGCGGAATTGCACGAGGCCCCCACCTGCACATCTCGGCTAACCGCAACACGGAAGTCAGAAAAATGGGATTATCGAACAGAGAGGGCGCACCCCAATGATGGAGTTCATTAACGGAATGCCTGCTAATCTCATCCCCGGGCACTGGGTGAAGAGTCGCCAGAGCGAGGCGCAGGGCATGTGTGTCGAGGCGATCCCACTGCCTCACGGCGGGGTGGCGCTGAGGAACTCGACCGACCCGAACGGGCCCGCCCTCGTCTTCACCGAAGGCGAGATGAGCGCCTTCCTCGACGGCGCCAAGAATGGCGAGTTTGACCCCCTGGTGGGGGCCAACTAGCTTTTGGGGGACGAGAGTTCGGGCGACACCTTTGCCCTGGGCGTGTCATCATGTGAATATGACAGCGCCTTAAGGAGAATGCGTGTCCACGGACCCTATCCCGATCATCCGTCCGGCCCGGCCCCTGGCCGGGCCGGAAACGACGAAGACGGCCGCCGGCATCATGCTGGGCCTGATGGTGAAACAGCGCCGGGAAGCCCTCGGGCTGAAGCAGAACCAGCTCGCCAAGGATGTTGCCGTCTCCAACTCCAAGATCTGCCGCTTGGAGAATGCCGACGGCCCGCCCGAACGGCGCATGGTCCACGACGTCATCAAGCAGCTGAGATTCGATGACGCCGGGCGCGAGGTCATGATGATGCTGCTCGCCCGCGCCCTGGAGCCCGAGTGGTTCCAGCACCGGTTCAACGACATCACCCCTGACTACCTGAAGCGACTCCTCGGCCTGGAGTCGATGGCTCTCTCCCTGACCGCGTACGACGTGCGCCTGGTGACGGGACTGCTCCAGACGCCGAAGTACGCGAGCCGGATCCTCCAGTCCGGCCTGCACCTCAACGAGCAGGACGGCGAGGAGATGGAGCTACGGCTGGCGCAGCGGCTGGAGCGCCAGAGCCGCGTGCTCGGACAGGCCGAGCCACCGCGGTGCGTGTTCTTGATGGACGAGTCCGTCCTGATGCGCCGGGTTGGGGACGACGACGTGATGCACGGGCAGATGGTGCACCTGCGTGAGTACGCCGATCACCCCTACGTCACCATCCGCTTCGTGATGCTGGACCGGCTGATCGCCGGCAACGCGGCATCGATGGCCGGGTCCATGGCCGAGCTTCAGTTCGGGCGCGACGGCCTTCCCGACATGGTCTACTCCGAGGGGTACGAAAAGGCCGACTACCACACGCGACCCTCCTCCGTCTCGGACAGGCTCGGCGCCAGGCTCACCCGAAAGCAGAACGACTACGAGCGGCACCTTCAGCTACTGCTCCGAATCCAGGGCGAGGCGTGCGCCTCGCCGGCCGAGAGCAGGCACCTGCTGGACGCCGCCATCAAGCGTTACGCCCCCTAGACCTCGTCGTGCGCCTCGGACGACCTCCGGGGCGGCACCTTGCCCAGCCCGCCGTACTCCGTCCACTCGACGCTGCGCTGACGCTGCTGGAGTTCGGAGTCAGGTCTCCAGTCGGTCACATCGACAAGACCCGGCTCCTCCACGACGAGGCCCTCGAACATCGCGTCCACATCGCCCTGCTCACGCACCCGGCCCCAATTGCCACGGGTGAGCACGCGCATGAGTTCGGTGACCTCATCACGGACCTGCGGATCTTCGCTCACAAGCTGGCAGACGACAACGAAGCTGCCGGGCACGAGCTTGCTGACGACCCGCTGGACGAGGGCTTTCGGTTCCGCGCTGTCCGGGAGACAGTGCAGCACGGAGACGAACAGGGCAGCTGTCGGCTCCCTGAAGTCAATCAGCCGCTTGAAGTCCTCGTGCGCGAAGATCTTGGCAGTGTCGGTCATGTCCGCCGACAAGATCGCGGTGTTCTCGTTCTCATCGAGCAACGACTGGCCGAGAGCCAGGACCACAGGGTCATTGTCGACGTAGACGACGCGGGCCGCCGGATCGACGTCTTGAGCGATCTGGTGCACGTTGCGCTGGGTCGGCAGGCCGGAGCCGAAATCGATGAACTGCCGGATCCCGTGCTCCTGAGCAAGCACGTGGACAACGCGCTGGAGGAACCAGCGGTTATTTAGCGCGACTTCGCGGGAGGTAGGCGCTACTCCCAGTAGCCTCTCGCAGGCTTCCGCATCGGCTTCGTAGTTGTGACTGCCGCCGAGCAGCCAGTCGTACATCCGTGCAGGGCTCGGCACCGACAAGTCGACCTGTTTTGGCTCCGCCAACGGACATGTCCCCTCGCCGATTCCGTCGCCCTCGAAGTGCAGTTGCCCATCCTAGGGAAGGCAGCACAGGGGGCACCACCGCTGGTGTGGGTGAAATATGGCGGATGGTGGCGGGAGGTAGCGAAAAGAGGCGGAGCGGCGCACTCCGCTGCTGAATGAGCGCGGGTGCGGTTCACCCTCGGTTCAAGGGCCCCACCCTTCGACGAGCGCAGGCAAGACGCGTGACGCCTCCCCCAGTGCCATTTCGACCAGACGGCTCGATGCCCATCAGCTCAGCCGCTTCGGGCCCTTCAAGTCCCAGGCAACCGCACAGCAGCGCGCTGTCAGCGCTGCGCGCCGGCAACCGGTGATACAGAGTCGCGACTGCCGTGATGGGCGGCAGAGCTCCGTTGGTCTGGATGACGATCTGAGCGCGCAACTCTTCCCAGACGGGGGCCGCGACGGAAGGCTGGCTCAGCAGCCAGGCCCAGCGGGCATGGACGAACGTGAGGGTGGGGCGTACGGCGCCTGCCGCGCGGGTGTCCGCATAGAAGCGCGCCTTGGCGTAGCGGGCGTACCGCGGCAAGTTGTGTTCGGCGAACGCCGCGAAACCTGGATCCGCGACAACTGCTGCCGTACTCATGGCGTACATCCGTGCATCGACGCGTGCAGTGGCACGCAGGGCAGGGATGATGGAGCGCTCCTCACACAGAGGCAGGACCGGTGAGGCGGGGCGCACGGCACCGGCCGCAGCGGCAACCGGAAGGAAGCCTCGCGCTCCAGGAGCGCGAGGCCGATATGCCCACGGGCTACTTGCGCGGGACCCAGGTGAACTGGAAGCCGGCGTGCCAAGCGAAGCCGAGCATGGTCGCCACGAAGGCTGACTCGGCGGCATCAACAGGTGTGTCGGCTACCAGGCGCCACACGAGGGCAAAACCAGCGAGAAGGGCGCTCAGACGCACCATTCCCTGCACACCGGAATGAGCACGAGTTCCCGCTGAATCGATGTTGCAACTGATATCGTGCAATTGCCCGGAGGGCAACTGCTCTCGGCGCATAGGTTCGAACATTTCGGCTTTTCTTTCGATCTGTGCGTCCCCAGGGAACGTGGTAGGACACATTCCCAGGGCGGGCCCTAACTGGGCCTGCCGAAAACCTACCGCGCCGAACCCTTAAACCGGGCGCTATGGCCCTCCGTGCAAAATCATTTTGTGCACACGCGACGTGGCGACCGATTAAGCACAAAGGGCGGACGAATTCGATCACAAACAAAAATTTGGCGCGCTACTTTTTTTATCACCAGTCGCAAGTGGTCGCCACGCGAAAGGTGAGGATTCCCATTCGGTTCCCGTGCGCCCGTCCGGAGCGCCGGACGCACTTCTGCCCGTCCACAGATGAGGTCCCACCTTCACCCGCTCCGGTTGAGGCCCCGACTAAGCGCTCAGCACCCAGTAACGAGATCGGATCGGCTGTCAGCGTGCGAAGGTGACGGTCACTGGGATTTTCGGGCAGTCCTCCAATAGCCCACCGAGCGCTGCTCGCTCAGCGGGGTCGATGGCGAGCCCCCAGCGGGACTTGTCCGCCACCCAGTTCGCGACATAGGTGCACCGGTAGCCGACAGCGGTTGGCAACCACGTAGCCGGGTCCTGGTCTGCCTTCGACCTGTTGCTGGCGGCGGACACCGCGATCAGGTCGCGTGCGTCGCCGAGATCGTTGGCGTACGCCTCGCGCTCGGCCGGCGACCAGGCGGACGCGCCTGAGTCCCATGCCTCGGCGAGCGGGACAAGGTGGTCGATGTCGAGACCGCGCGGACCGTCGACAGTGCAGTCGTCGTAGGGCGAAAACCAGGAGCCGCCGGTCAGGGTGCAGGTTCCGGTCTGCTCCGGAGCCACGACAGCTTCCTCCAGGAGGACTTCGTTCCTCGTGTTACAGCCGTCCTTGTCGGCGTCGACCCAGTGCCGGAACAGGGTGCGCCGGTACCCGGTGCGGTCCTCGGTGCGGACAGGAAGCTGGGCGAGGGCCTCGCGGACAGAGAGGGTGACAGTGTCGCCGGGCGCGTGGGCGGCGGCCGAGGCGGCGTGGGTGGTGAGGGGGCCGAGCAGGCCAGCGAGGGCGGCTGCGGTGAGGGCGGTGCGAGCGATGCGCACGGCGGGGGTCCTCTCGAAGATCACTGACTGGTCGTGATCTTCGTAGCGGTTCCAGCACCGAGTGCGCCTGGCGTCTGGCTACGGCTCTACCTGATCGGGCGGTAAGTCCGATCGTCGCCGAGGTGGACGGGCCGTCTTAAGATCCGTTCGTGGCAGACATCCCCGAGAATTTGATCGATTTGGAGCGCACGGCCGAGGAGGAGCGAGCCGGGCTGGCTGGCCTCGACGGCGAGGCGTATGACAAGCAGTGGCGGCGCTGGCGTGAAGCGTCTGCAGCGGTGCACGCGGCCGTGGCCGAATACGCCGCGCGCGAGGACGTGGAGCTGACACGGCTCGCCGTGGAGCAGGCGGTGAAGAAGGCGGTCCGGCACCCCGAGTGACGCGTGAACTAGCACTCGGCCGAGCAAGCAGGGTTCAGGGGCCCGCCGCGGAAGATAGCCCGGGACCGCCGGTTGGCCAAACCGGCGATCCTGCGGAGGATTGATGGTCCACCGCCATCCCTGACCGTACGACGGAAGGCACGACCGAGCCCCTCACCACAACAGCACCCGGACCGTGGTCGTACGGCCAAGACGACAGTGATTCAGGCCGACGCGTAACCGGCCCGGAACAGCTCGTGAGCACGCGTCAGGTCCCGCTCGGTGCGCACCTGAACCTCTAGGTCACCCGTCCCGTGATGGCCGATCCCCGTCACGTCCCGCGTGAACCCATCGAGGAGATCAACCTGTGTCGGGTCGACTTTCAGATAGACCAAGACCTTGCTCCGCTGCGGTGGACATACGCACGCAAAGTTCCGGAGCTTCTGGAAGGCCGTGTACGTCTTACGCTCGACGCGGGCAACCCCGTCTCCGAGGCCGAGCAGCGCCTCGTCCACCGCGGCTGCCAGCTCCGCCATTGGCGTGCCGTGGACACCGGCCACCGTCCGCACGGCGGCCTGTCGACGCGCTCGACGGGCAGCCAGCGGAGCGCCGCTGACGGATGCCACGGGCTCCAGGCCGAGCAGGTCACTGCCGAAAAGCCGGTAGCGGACCAGGCCGATCGACCTGCGGTGTTCGCGCACAGCGTGCACGTCGTAACGCGTGAAATCACCGGCAATACAGATCAGGCGCGGTGCGCTCCACCGCACCTCAGACGCAGCCGCAGCTCCGAGCCGATCACGGACCAGGTGCTCGAACTCGGCCCGGTGGTCCATAAGCCACGAGAGGTAGAACAGACCCTGGTTGATCACGCCGGCATCCGTGCCCCGCTTGTACTCGACGATGACCGGCGAGCCGTTCTCGTCCAGCCCGAGCGAGTCGATCCGGCCCCTGTGCACCGGTCCGGTGCTGTACTCGCTCGCCAGGAACCGGACGCCCAGCAGCATCTCCATGTGCGTCTCGACGAGACCCTGCACATCGGCCTCGATCTCAGCAAGACGCGGCATGACCTCGGTCATGCCGCTATTCGTCGTGTCCGTGCGAAACAGCTTCAGGCCCGACACCTTCCCCTCCTCGGTTCGGAGATCGACAACGCTGCGGAGGGGCACGATTGTTTCCGCCTGGCGCCCGGAGGATGTGAAGATGGCGTGAGACGCTATTTGCGATTCGCCGTCAGGCATTTGTGTCCCACGGATCCCAGGGGCATGCGATCCCACATACATCCCACAGGCTCATGGGATGGAAGCTTGGAAGAGCACGTCTACGCAGGTCAGCGCCCGTAGCTCAGTCGGTAGAGCAGGCGCCTTCTAAGCGCTCGCCCCATCTCCCGCGGTGCAGGAGGTTTCGCTCCCCATTAAGCGCCGACGGCTGCGGACGCCCCCCTCCGACTCACAAACGACGATTAGTAGGGCCCGGAATGGCGACCCGCTCAACGACGATGCATCGCCGGTAGGCGGCTCGGTTCAGAGGGTGACGCTCACATCAGCCGACTATGCAGCGGCTTTATAGGTGACGTGCTGCTGTCCGCACCCGGCAGCAGTGAGCCCTTTCCAACCTCCCCCGTCAGCTGACCAGTTGGGATGACAGACGGATGAAGCCTCTGTAGATGGGTTTTCGACCAAGAGAACCGCGTTCACCAGAGGCTTCGTATGCTCGTCTATCCGTCCGGCGTCGACGTGTCCAGCTCTGCCCTGCGCTTCCTCGCCGCCCGCCTGAGGGAGCACCGCCGCGCTCTCGGAACCCGATGGCGGCGCCTGAACGCAGGCCGGCAGGCGCTGCTCACCCTCGCCCACCTGCGCAATGGCCAGCCCTACGCCCAGCTCGCGGCCGGATTCGGAATCGGCACCGCCACTGCCTACCGATACATCACCGAGGCCGCCCACCTCCTGGCCGCCCTCGCCCCCACCCTCACCGAAGCCGTACGGACGGCGTCAGCGAAGGCGTACGTGATCCTGGACGGGACGCTCCTGCCCATCGACCGAATCGCCGCCGATCGCCCGTTCTACTCGGGCAAACACAAGAAGCACAGCATGAACGTGCAGGTCATAGCCGACCCGAAGGGGCGTCTGATGTGGGCGTCACCAGCCTTGGCCGGCGCCGTCCACGACGTCCGGGCCGCGCGCGAGCACGGCATCATCGAGGCACTCGCCGAGGCCGGCATCACCTGGTGGGCTGACAAGGGCTACCAGGGGGCAGGCGGCACGGCCCGTCTCCCCTACCGCGGCCGATGGGACAGCCTCTCCACCGGCCAGCAGGCCGTCAACCGGTTCCACGCAAAGATCCGCGCACTGGTCGAGCAGGCCATCGCCACCCTCAAGTCCTGGCGCCTCCTCCGCAAACTCCGCTGTTCCACGACCCGGATCACGAGCCTCGTCCAAGCCGTCCTGGTCCTCCAACTCGCCGCCACGGGCTGAGATCAACCCGCAGCATTCACCAGGTCCGTCAATTCGGCCTCGGTCGCCCCAGCCCGCAGACGAACGTCGAAGGTGTAACCCTCATCGCAGAGCACCAGGTCAAGGTGCATGGGTGTCAGCCTGCGGAAGAGGATCGCCAACCAGATCGCGTCTTCCTCCCAGACGTCCATGTACAGGCAGGTACCGTCCTCGTGCAGGTACGCCTCACCTGGACCGTTCTCCGTCTCGAACTGCCATATGAGGCTGCGTACTTGGCTGCGGTGCATCGAGTCGATCCCGACCTCAGACCACCGGGCACGGATCGCGTCCGTCAGCGCATCCCGATCGATGCGCCATCCACCCGCATCACCCTCGACCACCGCCAAGAACGTCATAGCCAGGGTCTACCAGACGTCCGTGACACAGTGCCGATCGAGTGTTGCCTGAAGTTGGAATGGGCTCAGTGTCGGTGACAGCGGCGTGCTCGGCAGGGTCGACGGTCAGGTTCCAGCGGAGCTTGGTCTCCACCCAGTCCGCGACGTAGGTGCAGCGGGCGTCGGCCAGCGGGGGGAGCCACTCGGACGGGTCGCTGTCGTCCTTTGCCCGGTTGGTGCGCGCGGTCACCGCTGCGGTGCTGCTGTCGGCGTCCAGGTCGTTGGTGTACGCCTGCAGGCGTTCCGGCGTCCAAGCCGAGGCGCCGGAGTCCCACGCTTCGGCGAGCGGCACGACGTGGTCGATGTCGAGCGCGGCCGGGTCGGTGACGGTGACCCCGTCGTAGTAAAAGAACCACGTGCCCGCCGTCACCCGGCAGCCGGTGTGCACGGTGGGCTCAGTGCGGGACTCGGAATCAGCACTTCGGCGCGGGTGTCGCAGCCGTCCTGGTCGACGTCGACCCAGTGCTTGAAGAGGTCGCGCTGGTAGCCGTCGCGGGATTCGGAGGCCGCCGGGAGGCGTTCGACGGCCGTCGTGAGCGGCAACGTCCTGGTCACAGCCGGTGCGTGGGCCGCTGCCGGGGGAGCCGGAGAAGGCCGGGGAGACGAGCGTGGCGGCGCCGAGCGCCATGAATCTCGGGGCCATGGCTCGTTGTTAGCGGAGCGGAAGCCGCTCGGGGATGGCTGGCCGCTCCGGTCATCCCAACGGCTGAAGACTGCCGACGCCGAAGCCGACGCTGCTCAGCGGATGCCGCCCGCTCCGAGTAGCAGGTAGTGCGTGACGCGCGCGCGAGCTTTCTCCGGGGGAATGCCCAGTGCGGTGCCGAGGGCCTCCCACTGGAGTGGTTCGTCGTCTTGGACGGCGTCGGCGGCCAGCCGGCCTGTGCGCTGGCTGAGGCGGCTCAGGACTTCCGCCGCCCGCAGCGCGGCCGCCGGGGCGTCCTCTGCGAGGGTGTCGAGCACCGTCTCCAGCTGGCGCAGCAGTTCGTCCAGGGCGGCGGGGAAGGGAACCGTCGCCCGCTCGACGGCCTCGATGTGGGCGCTCCAGTCCTTGTACAGGCCGGCGACGTCCAGGACGTCGTCCTCGTTGCTGAGCTGCTCCCAGTCGATCGGATAGGAGGCACCGCGCCACCCGCAGGCACAACAGCCCCGCACGGACGCTGCCTTGGGCCTGCCCAGTTCGCCGCTGTAGGCCCACCACTCTTTGGTGGCGCGGAAATCGGCCCCGCTGCCGGGATCGAGGTACACCGGCTTCGGCTCACTTCCGTCGGGAAGAACTGCCCCCGCGTACCCCTCGTGGGACTCACCGAACTCCGTCTTCCAAGTCATCGGCTACCTTCCATCGCTCGCTGTATCCATGACGTAACCACATGCTTCCAGGTAGCACCCCAGCTCAAGCGGCCTTTGTGAAACACCGCGACCGAAGAACGAGTGCGCCGATGATGATGAGGGTTAGGCCGTTTCGTTCGGATCTTGCGAGGCTTGTCATACTTCCCGAGTGGAGATGCAAGCCGAAGAGGCAGCGCGGCGTTGGTTGGCTGATCAGGGCGTCCGCCAGATGGGCGACGGGTGGGTGAGCGACGAGAAGCCGGACGTGTTGCTGACTGGCAACCAGGTGGCGCAGTCCTGGGCCGGCGATGTGTTCGCAGAAGACCTGGATGCAGCCGACCAGCTACGGTTGGCCTTCGGGCTGCTGGACCTCCTCGACGACTACTGGGTCACGTGCGAGATCCGGTTCGCGAACGAGAGCGCGGAGGGCCCCCTGCCGGCCGACGTGCTGTGGGACGGTTACCGTCAGCGGCTGGAGGCGGACCGGGACGTCGAGGCCGTCACCTACTCGCTGTGGGTGGACTGGTTCGAGGACCACACCACTTCCGCGACGGCCTTCGCCGAGGTCCTCGGTAACGACATCGACCGCGTGGTGGCCGAGCGATCGGAAGCCCTGCTCCGCCGAGCCCGTAGCGTTCTGGAATGTTCAGGCCCGGTGCGCTGGACGGTGAAGGAGCCGACGTACCGCACCGCCATACGGCTTCCCGCCCTGCACGTGGCCGTCTTCCGCGGCCTCCTGGCAAGCTTCCACGACGTCTACGGCGACCTGGAACCGGCTGCCGCACTGGCCATCCTTGACCAGTTGGATCTCCCCCCGAACACCCAGCATCTTGCCCAACTGCGCCACGTACTCGCTGCCGGGCGCAAGAACCGCTACCGCAGCCCCGGCGCCTGGGACGATGCGGCTCGCTCCTGCTCCTGAGTCGTTGGCCTGGCAGACCAAAGAAAGATGCCGGCGACGTAGAGTCCGGCCAGGTAGATGGTTGCGGTCTTCTCGTAGCGGCTGGCTATGCCACGCCACTGCTTCAAGCGGTTGATGCACCGCTCGACGGTATTGCGTTGCTTGTACGCCTCGCGGTCGAAGGCGGGTGGTCTGCCACCTCGGCTGCCGCGCCGCAGCCGGTGGCCGCGTTGATCGGCCGGAACGGGGATGACCGCCCGGATTCCGCGCTTGCGCAGGTGCTCGCGGATCGCGCGGGAGGAGTACGCCTTGTCGGCCAGGACCACGTCCGGCCTGGTACGGGGACGTCCTCGCCGCCGAGGCACGCGGAGACGGGCCATGACGTGGGCGAAGGCGGGTGCGTCACCGGCCTGTCCGGCGGTGAGCACGAAGGCCAGTGGTCGGCAGTGGGCATCGGAGGCGAGGTGGATCTTCGTGGTCAGTCCGCCGCGAGACCGGCCGATGGCATTGTCATCGGGCTCGTCGGCCGGGGCCCCCTTTTGCGGGCCCCGGCTGCGTGCTGGTGAGCCCGCACGACAGTGGAGTCGACCGAGACGGCCCAGCCGAGGTCTTCCTCTGCGTCGGCCTGTGCGATGAGCGCGGTGAAGACCCGTTCCCAGGTGCCGTCGATGGCCCACATCCGCAGCCTGTTGTAAACGCCCCTCCAGTTCCCGTACTTCTCGGGGAGGTGGACCCACTGCGATCCGGTCTGGAACTTCCAGGCGATCGCGTCGATCACCTCACGGTGATCCCGCCATCGGCCACCCCGCTGCGGCGTCCGGTCTGGCAGCAACGGCTCGATCCGCGCCCACTGCGTGTCAGTCAACGGCACGCCCAGACCAACGATCAGATGATCCAAACGAAACGGCCTAGGGGCAGGTCGGTGAGGGAGTCAGTGACGCCTGCTCCGGTGCGGGTTCTACAAGGCGTGAAAGGGGTCCGGCGCGCAGGCCGCCGTCGGCACAACCATGACCATCGACGACGGCCCGTGATGCCCCAACGGCGCTGCAAAGATGAGGAGTTGCTGGGCTGGAAACAAGGTCACAACAAGTCTCACAGACAGGTCCGCGCCCGCGCGGAGCACCCTTTCGTCTGCATGAAGATCTAGAACTTCCTCCGCGACTGCCGTCTCGAAGGCGACGGCGTCCACCACCCCATGCTCGGTATCGCACGGATGCACAACCTCGCTGCCCTCGTCGGGTAGACCACCGAGCCGTGCAGCAGATCACCACGCCTGAGGCCGCTCAGAATCATCTACGGGACGGCCCGTGGCGCGGCGTGGCGGTTGGGCACCAACTGTCTGAATTTATTCGGATACAAGTTTGATTCATTGCCTGGGTGGCCGACTCCTCGGATACTGGCAGGCTTGCCACGGTGGCGGGCGTTGGGGGGATTCGATGGCTCGCTCGGCCGTACGTGACGGTAGCGATCCCAGGGCTATTCGTGACACTCGTGTGCTGATCGACTGTCTGCAGGAGCTGGTGAGGGGTGCCATCTCCAAGACCGTGCGCAACTGTTCCAAGTATCCGGAGGCGATCTGGCTCTCCGACGCGCCGGAAGGCATGGTGCGGCGGTTCAAGGACTCGGACCCGCGCTTCATGGTGGTCAAGCATCGTCCGCTTAAAGACGCTCCACGGCTGCCATCGCTGCTGCAGGGCAGAGTTCAGGCGGAGGCTGTGGCCACACCAGGCGCGGAGCCTCCTGAGTTGATCGACGAAGCCACGCCAAATGAGCGCGGGAGCACTCCGGAGAATCCGGATGAGACACAACCGGCGTTGGAAAGCGGCCCCTCACACGTCCGCGCATCCTACGAGGCGTGGGCACAGCAGTGGAGGCGCTGGTCTCAGGAGGAGCTGGCCGCGGAGGCTCAGCGTCGGCTGCACGGACGGCTCTACCGGATGGCGAAGAAGGTCCAGCAGGACGGCGACTCCTTCGAGATCGTTCTCGCGGTCGGACTGCTTCAGCTGGGATCCCAGCGGCCCTCGTCGCGGGTGCGCAGGCACATCGTTACGGTTCCGGTCACCGTTACCGTGGACCCCGCGTCGATCAGTGTGACGGTGTCCCTGCTGCCGGATCAGTCCGGGCGCTTGGAGGACACGGATTTCCTCAGCGAGTCCGACGGTTTTTCCTCCGAGCTAACGGGAGTCGTGCGGTCCGCAGTGGAGGATGTTCCCTTCCATCCGCTGTCGGACCGGGCCACGGATGCGGTGCGCATGTGGGCGCAACGGGCCTTCGGTGTCGAGCGGGTGGTGCCTTTCGAACCGACCGGCAACCCGGAGGATGTGACTGCCGAGGCGCGGGCGCGTACTTTGCACTACGCGCCCGCGCTGATCCTGCGGGAACACGGGCAGCGCTCCGTCCTGGGGTTCTACGAGAGCATCTCCCGATCGCTCAAGCGTCCGGGGGCGGAGGCTCCCTTGGGCTTGGCGCAGTTGCTGTACGACCTTGATCCCGAGCACCGCACGGCATGGAGAAGCAGGATCGGTGCGGTTCCGCCAGCACTGGGACCAGATCCGCTGTTCCCTATGGTTACCAACAGCGCTCAGCGGGACGTTCTGCAGCGACTCCAGTCGGACACGAGCGTGGTGGTGCAGGGTCCGCCTGGTACCGGCAAGACACACACGATCGCCAACCTGATCGCGGCACTGCTGGCAGACGGCAAGCGTGTTCTGGTCACCAGTGAAAAAGGCCGGGCTCTGAACGTCCTGCGTGATCAGCTTCCACCCAGGTTGCGCAGCATGTGTGTCATCCAGGGCGATCAGTGGCAGAGCGGCTCCTCAGACCTGCGCCGCTCTCTGGAAGCGCTGAATCACCTCAATGCGACAACCAGCCTCGAACGGCTGCGGCAGCGCATCACTGCCGCGCAGGAGCAGCGTCCTCAGTTCATGGCTCAGCGGGCCCGGATCCACGACAGTCTGCGCCAGATCCGCGAGGCCGAATGGTATGAGCATCCCGAGATAGCACCCGGCTACCGGGGGCTGCTTGAGGACATCGTGCAGGCGGTGGCGAGCGGAACAGACCGCTACCAATGGCTGCCGCCCCTCCCCTCCCCCGCTGCCGCACCGCCGGTCTTGACCACGGACGAGGCACAACGGTTGCGCCTGCTGGCGGAGCTGCACGGAGCGGGCCTCCTAGATACAGATGCGCTGTACTGCCCTGATCCGGCCAGTCTTCCCGATCCGGCAGAGGTGGCGCGAACTGCCGAGAGGCTGCGGGTTGCTGAAGATGCCTTGGAGCAAGAGCCTCCATCGGACCTGGCTCGCGTGCTTGCAGCCCTCGGTGATGCCGAACTGGGCCGCCTGGAGGAAATGCTCGAGCAGGCTCAACAGGCACTGCAGCTGGTCGGGTTGTCATCGGACACCGAAGCGTGGGAGGACGAGGACTGGACGACGCGGGCGTTGACGGACGGCCTGGCCGGGCGTCGGCAGCAGTTGTGGGACAGCATCCGCAAAGCCTCGCTGCGTGCCCAGCAGACCTACGAGCAGATCGCGGCCACGGCCTTCCTGGACGTGGAAGTTCCTCATGTCTCCGAGAGCGCGGAGAAGGATCACCTGATCGCAGCCCGCAATCTGGAGCAACATCTCCAGCGCGTTGGAAGGCTGAGTCTGCGCTGGCCTCGGTCTGCGGTCGTCCGGCAGGCGCGCTTCCTTATTGAGCAATGCCGGGTCGAAGGCATGGCTCCAGTCGACCGGGAGCGGATCACCGCAGTTGTGCGGCATCTGGAGATGCGCGCCCACGTCCGCACCCTGCGCGGCCGGTGGGAGGGCGTGGGGGCAGCGCCGGATCCCAATCCGGAAGATCGCCTCATTTCCGAGCTCTTGGACCGAGCCGCGGTCCTTCGGGCCATCGATGAAAGCGCGGAGTCCGTCCGCCGCGTCCACGCGGCTCTGCTAACGGCCGGGATCCAGCAGCCGGTCACTACCACCGAACAGTGGAAGGAGGTACGGCAAGCCTGTTCCGTTGCCCGGCGGCTACTGCGCCTCGACGCCTCGCTTCGCGAGTTCGACGCCTTGTTGGACGCCCTCCCGCCGGCTCGTCCGAACGGTGTTCAGGAGCTACAGCGTGCCGCGGAAGCCGCAGTGGCTCGCGACGCCTCTGCCTACCTGCGCGCCGTCGAGGATCTGTCCGTCGCCTACCAGCGTGAAGCTGACCGTCGTGAGGCCGGCAAGCTCTTCGAGCGTCTGACCGAGACCCACCCCGAACTGGCGCGGGAGTTCGCCTCCGAGCCTCTCGCAGCCCACTGGGAGGTCAGGTTCGCCGTACTCCCCCAAGCCTGGGCGTGGCGTCAGGCCCGCGCGTTCCTCGACGAACACCTGCTCCCCGGCCGGGAGGAGCAGCTTGAAGGCGAACTCACCCAGCTTGAGGCCAGGCTCCATGACCTGGTGGAGCAGTTGGTGTGCGACCGCGCCGCCCTCCACTGCGTAAGCCGTATGACCACGAAGCACAAGCAGGCCCTGGCTGCCTATGCGAGCGCTGTCGCGAATGCCGGGCAGGGGACGACCGATTACGGCAAACGCCACCAGCGGCACGCACGATCAGCCATGCAGGCCGCCCAGGGAGCCGTGCCCGCCTGGATCATGCCGCTGCGGCGCGTCGCGGAGACCATCACACCTGAGCCGGACTCCTTCGACGTCGTCATCGTCGACGAGGCAAGCCAGGTGGGCCTGGACGGATTGCTGCTGCTCTGGCTCGCCCCACGCGTGATCGTCGTCGGAGACGACCGTCAGTGCGCGCCGTACTACACCGGCAGCAAGCACGACCGCATCACTCAGATCTTCGACGAACGCCTGGCCGCTCTGGAGCCCTGGCAACGAGAAGGCTTCGACCCCAAATCGAACCTCTACGAGCTGCTGCAGTCCCGCTTCACCGAGGTCATCCGCCTCACCGAGCACTTCCGCTGCATGCCCGAGATCATCAAGTGGTCATCCATGCAGTTCTACGCCGATAACCAACTCGTCCTCCTGCGCCAGCACGGCTCCGACCGGCTGCCCCCACTCAAGGCCGTGCACGTATCCGAGGGACATTGTGAAGGGCTGCGTGAAAGAATGATCAACCGGCCGGAAGCAGAAGCTGTGGTCAGCCAGTTGCACAGCCTCACCCAGGACCCCGCCTACGCCAACCGCAGCATAGGCATCATCGTCCTCCGTCACGGCGACCAGACCCGGCTCGTGCAGGATCTCGTCAATGAACGCATCGATGTCGCCGCCCTGGAGCGTCACCGCATCGTGGTCGGCACACCCGAACGGTTCCAGGGAGATCAGCGCGACGTGATCCTCCTGTCCATGGTCGTGGACGGTGACCACGCCATCGCCGCCACCGGCCGCCACCATGAGCGGCGCTTCAACGTCGCTGCCAGCCGCGCCCGCGACCAGATGTGGCTATTCCACTCCGTGACCGCCGACCAGCTCAGTAGCAAAGACCTCCGCCGCTCCCTGCTCACCTACATGCAAAGCCCGCCCCCGCCTTACACTCACTCCCACCAGCTGACCGACGTCCGTCCCGACACACCGTGCAAGCCCTTCGACTCCCTTTTCGAGCAACGCGTCTACCTGCGCATCAAGGAACGCGGCTATGACGTCGTGCCTCAATGGGAAGTCAACGGCAAGCGCATCGACCTCGTCGTTACCGGAGACCACGGCCGCCTCGCGGTGGAGTGCGACGGCAGCCCTTACCATTCGGCCCCCGACGACATCCGCCACGACGCCGAACGTGAGCGGGAGCTGCGCCGCGCCGGCTGGACATTCTGGCGCATCCGCAGCAGTGCATTCGCCCTCAATCCGGAACAGGCACTGGAGCCCCTTTGGAAGCGCCTGAAGGAACTGGGCATCCACCCGGCCACCGCCCCCGACAGCCCGTCACCTGGCGCACTCGGCCAGCCGGCGTGGACCCCAGTCGGTCTGGCCGAGACCGAACACGATGACGACCTGGACCCCTACGACGGCGAGCCGGGACCGGATAGTGCACCCGATGACGACAGCGAGGGATTCTGACATGGAACACTTCGACGACAGCACTCTCACCGAACTCGCGGCCATCGTCTGCGGCGACGAACCGGGAATGAAGCGACGGTCCGGCTGGGAACTCGCCGGCTTCCTGAAACGAGCGGGTTGGGAGAACGTTCCCGAACACGATGGGCGCCCCCGGATGCTCTGGGTGGAAGAAACCCTGCGAGAACGGCAAGACGACGAGGCAGCCGACATCGAAAGAGTCATCCTCCGTCTCGCCGACCGACGCGAATACCTCCAACAACCCCACGACTACGACGCCGTCATCACACGCCTCCAGGACATTCTCTCCCTCGAAGGCCAGCGCATCGACTACCACAAGAACCGGCCCTTCCTCGCCGACCACGACTCCGACGAGGTCCGGCGCCCTCAGCGCGTAGAACTGAAAGTAGCCATCACCGACCTGGTCGACGACCCCGATCTCGCCAGTGCGGTCCAGCTACGCCTGGACGAAGCACGCATCTGCCAGGAACACGGCGCCTACACCTCCGCCGTCATCATGCTCGGCAGCCTCCTCGAAGGCGTCCTCGTCCACGCCGCCGACACACGCCCCGCAGCGGTGCCGCTCATCCGCCCCGCCCGCGACACCCGGCTCCAGGAACTCATCCAGCACGCGCACACCAACGGATGGATCGACCAGGACGCCAAAATGGCGTCAGACCTCCTGCGGACCTACCGCAACCTCGTTCATCCCCTCGCCGAAAAACGAGCCCGGCACAGCGCGGACTTCGACACAGCCGATTTGTGCTGGTCCACCGTAAACGCCGTCCTCAACGACCTTGCTGCCAGCACCCCCTGATACCCCCACCCACGAACTGTTCACCGGACACGCCGTACGCTCCGGCATGGCCATCAAGGCCCGCCGCGCCGGCAAGGACCGGAAAGCCATCGCCGCAGTGGCCGGGCACGCCGACGGCTCGAAGGTTCTAGACGGCTACATGCAGATCGTTGACCAGTGGGACGAGAACGACAACGCCCTCATCGGCATCGGCCTATGAACCTGCGGCGCTCTCAGCCGCATCTCCCAACGCTTCCTGCCGATCACGGCGACGGGCTCGAGTGCCATTGCCCTGCTTGGCCTTCTCCGCCTTCCAGTCGGACTCCTGCTCCGGGTCCGGGCCGTCACGGAACTTCTTCAGGTCCAACCCTGCGATCCGGGCTCGGGTTCCCTGACCAGTGTCATAGGTGAGGAACTTAATCGGCTGCCCTGCTACGCCCTGCACGGCGGCGGAGCGATGACGACCACCCCGTCCGTGAACGACGCCAGCAACCCGCTGGAGGAGCTGGGCTGGCTGCTGCAGCAGTTCGCATGAGCGCCACCGTGCCTGGCGACCGTGACCCCTAAAAGGGGCGAACTTGCAGGTGCCGAAGGTGGGTCATCGAAGCACCATGTTCCGACTGACCGGCTATCCCCCACTCAACCACCGCTATGAGCGGAAACCAGCCAACCATCTGGCCTCGTGATCGACGCGCATGGCTTCCGTGTGGCCACCCAGTGTAGGTTGTGCATGTCATGTACACATAGGTGTTTGTGAGGGGGATCGTATGCGTAACAAGCAAGTGCTTGCTGGCTCATTCGCAGCAGCGGCGCTCTTCGCCGGTGTGGCTGTAAGCGCGGTCGGTAACGGTGCGGCACCGGATGAGACTTCACCGCAGACGGTGGCGGCCAACGCTGTCGACGAGAGCAAGTGGCCAAACCGGACGCCAGAGCGTGGACTGGCCAAGGGGTTGTCCCTACCCGTGGAGAAGTATCTCGTCGGCTATACGGACGTCGTGGAGTGGCAGCGTGCCCAACGTGACCTTTGGGTAAGCTGTATGGCTCGGTTCGGTTTTGACAAGTTCAACCCCCCGGTCCCTGGGGCGAACCCGCCCGCTGAATTCAATGATGCCAACATGCCCAGGCGCTACGGAGCTTCCGACGCAGCGCATGCTGCGGCGTATGGGTACCACCTGCCGCCGGAGCAAATGGGCGAGCCGCCTGTGTGGGAGCCGGCCGCCGGGCCGGAGGAAGACGTGTTCGTCGGAGGTGGACCAGAGCTCTCGGGAGGCACGTACAACGGAGTAGCGGTTCCCGAGGGAGGATGCCGCGGAGAAGCGGAGCGTCGGCTGGGACGTCTCGTGCAGGGCGAAGACGCCTCAAGAGTCAACGCGTCGAGCATGACCGAGTCTTTGCAGCAGCCCGCTGTTCAAAAGGTCATCGCAAGCTGGGCAGCGTGTATGAAGGAAAAGGGCTATGCATACGATAGCCCATTCAAGCCCGCCGAGAGTTTCAATCTGTCGACGCCGTCGGCGTCGACAGAGGAAATCGAAGTGGCCACCGCCGACGTCGCCTGCAAAAGTAAGACCGATCTGACCGCAATCTGGTATGCAGAGGAAACCGCGATCCAGGACCAGAAGATCGCCAACAAGAAGACCTCACTCGAGGCCGCACTTGCGAAAACGAACACCATTAAGGCCGCCGCGCAAAAGGTGGTCTCGGAAGGTACGAACAGGTAACTAAGGCCATGCGAAACCTGATCCGTTCCATTCCCGTCGCCGCGCTCATCGCCGGAAGTATCTTCTACGCCCAGCCCGCGCAGGCCGCCACCACCTATGAATCCGATAGTTGCTCATCCAGCAACAACGCATACTGCTTCGTGCTCTACTACAACAGCGCTGGTTCGATCACAAACTCCGGGCAGGGAGCCTGCTACGTATCGAACATGAGCGTCCCCGACCACTACGGATACTCTCCGAACGGCGCGACCCTCGTCCGTCTGGTCTTTGGCTACGGGAAACTTCCGAACGCCACCTGCAAATCCGAAAGCGGAGACGGGACAACCCTCAAGAACAACGCCGCTTCCATAGTGAATGGCGAATGCGGCGTCACCAACCGGGTCTACTTCAGTTCTGGTTACCAAGGTATCTCGCAAGCCAGTACCGCTACCTGCGGTGGTTACGGCGGCTTGGCGGAGAACCTCGTGCCCGAGTTGAAGAACGAAAACGCTTCCCATAAGAGATATTAGCCCCTCCTCCATACCGGTGTGTTACCGCACAAAACTAGGGCCGTGGCACTTAGGGATACCCGCAGGCAAGGCCCGCGAGGCTGTCCTGATCGGCTCGAAGAGTACGTGTCCGCTTCCGCAGGTGCCGAGGATCTACGTGGACGAGTTCAGTCCATCTCCCTAATCGATAGGAAATAGTCGGCCGGACGCGCGGCGTGAGTGCATTCCTCGCATCTCCCCCGCGCGTCCGGTGGTCCAGCCGGCGTAGCTCCGCCCTGGGCGCGCCGTTCTCCCGTGCGCAACATCGTGCGGCACCTATACCCCGGTGTCGGCCGATGGCGCACCCACAGAAGGGAAAACCCGGCGAACATGCGTAAACGTTACCGAGAGAGACGGATGATGCGGTCATCCGCTCTGGCCGTCACCGCGGCGATCGCGTTGATCGCTTCCACCTTCACCATTGATGCCGCCCAGGCGGCGACACGGGGAAGTCACCACAGCTCCGGCCGGCAGCAGGCCCGTACACCGGGAAAGGCGCCCACGTCGTCGGCAGTTCCGCTCAAGGACCGCGACCCGGTTCTGGGCAAGGGCTGGAAGGGCTCCGCCGACCGGGCCGTGACCACGGCCGCCGACAGTGACGGACTCCATCTCCTGGTCGCCGACAGCCATACCGGCTACGGGTGGCGCACCACCACGGTACTGAGCGAGCCTCAGCTCCCGGCGGACCTGTGGATCGGCAACCAGTGCCTCATGGACGACCACCACGCCGCCGTCGTATACGCGCCCCGTACCTTCACCAACAAGCCGGACCTAATGATGGGCGGCGCGTTCACGGCCATCGTGAACCTCGACGACGGCAGCGTCACCAAGCTTCCTGTCACGGCGTCCCTCGCCTACTTCGACCCCTCGTGCAACCCGGCCACGCACACCGCCGTCTTCACCGCGCTGCGCGACAGCAGGACGCGTCTGGTCACGGTGGACAGCAAGGGCGCCACCGTCGCGGACACCACCGCAAGAGGCGAGATCACCTCCGCCGTGCCCGTCGAGCACGGGGTGATCGCGGCTGCCGGCAATCAGCTGGTCCGGGTCGACGGCAAGGGGAAAGTGGCTGAACTCGCCGCGACTGAGCACCCTCCATACGGCATCCGCGTCAAGCGGGACGGCTCGGTCGGCTATCTGGATCGTTCGGACGGCGACCACGTCAGAGTTCGCACCTACGCGCACGGCAAAAAGGCGACCGTCGCCAGCGGCGACCTTGCCGCCATGAGTCTCCGCCAGGGCACGGACGGAACGGTCTACCTGACCGGAAAGGCCAGTCACGACGAGGGCCTCACGGCAAGCGGCATCAAAGCCCTGAACGTCTCACCCGACGCGGAAGTCTCCACCCGCGGACGCCTCGCCGTCGACCCAGTCCTGTCACAGGCCGTCCTGGCAGGCGTCGATCACATCAAGGCTGCCGGCCGCGGGTTCACCAGGACCGCGACCACGGAACCGGCTGCCGAGACCACACCAGGCCGCACCAGTCACGCCCTGACCATCAGCGGCACGGTGCCGGGCACGGGCAGACACACCCACCACAAGATCGCCGAACCGGGCAGCACCGCAGGCGACAGGCCGTCACCAGCGCTCACCGGCGCCTCGAAGCCACAGGTCTCGACGATCACCGCACTCACCGCGGCCGCCGACCCCCGGGCCAATGACCCGGTCGACAGCGACCGCTGGTGCTCGGTGCCCCGCAACGATGTCGGCACGCAGGCTCTCCAGCCAACCCCGAATCAGGTCGAGTGGGCCGTGGACATGGCGATCCAGGGCAACCTGCGTTCCGGCTACCTCACGCAGGGTGGCTGGCGCGCGCAGACCGGACTGTCCACGATCGACCCGCAAGGGCTGTTCCCGAGACCCACGCTGACCGGTGGTGGGCGCATCCCCGCCCAAGTTCAACTGGGCATTCTTGCTCAGGAATCCAACCTCTGGCAGGCGGAGTCCGGGGCCATCCCGGGCCAGATGGGCAGCCCTCTCGCGGCCGTCGACGGCTTCTACGGACACCAGACCGGAGGGTCCCTCTCGGAGTTCTGGACCATCCACTGGGACAAGTCCGACTGCGGATACGGTGTCGGACAGGTCACCGACGGCATGCGCAAGGCCGGCTACGAGAAGCCGAATGAAACGTCCCTGCCGACCAGCACGCAGCGTGCCGTCGCTATCGACTACACCACCAACATCGCCGCGTCGCTGTACATCCTGGCCGCCAAGTGGAACGAGGTCCATAAGTCCGACCAGACCATCGCCGTGAACAACGACGACCCGGCCAAGCCCGAGAACTGGTTCACCGCCGTCTGGAATTACAACCTCGGATTCAACACGAAGGCCGACGCGGGCACCAACGGAAACTGGGGACTCGGCTGGTACAACAACCCCGCCAACCCGGTCTATCCGCCGTCCCGGCTCGCGTTCATGAACACCGACCTCGACCCGCTGGCATCCAAGGACGCAGCCCATCCGCAGAACTGGCCCTATGAGGAAAAGGTGATGGGCTGGGCCGCCTGGTCCATCGACACCGGTCACTCCTACGCCACCTCCGGACGGCAGGACTGGCCGGGCGAATCCGGCTTCTCCTCCGCCGGCTTCCGCCCCGCCTCCTGGAACGGCACCGACGGAAAGGTCATAGAGACGACCAGCGCGAAGTACCGCCGGGCCCACGTAGTGCCCCCGCTCGACGCGTTCTGCAACGCCAAGAACAACTGCAACACGGCAAGCCCGCCCGACTGCCCCGATGCGAACTGCTACAAGCAGTACTGGTGGCACGAGGCCAGGACGACATGGAAGTCCGACTGCGCCACCAGCTGCGGCTTCGAAAGCATCAAGTACCAGACGGTGGTCAACGAGCCCGGCCGAGGCACCCGCCTACAGTACGGGACCCCCGTCTGCTCCGGTGCCCCGTCGGGTGCGAAGGTCGTGACCTCCGTGCCCGACGGCACCAACAGCTGGAGCAGCTGCGGCACCACAACATCCGACGGCTCGTTCCAGTTCACCTTCTACCCTGACCCGAACGCCACCGGACCGGGCCTCGGACAGTACGATGCGAAAGCCGACCTGCACCAGATCGGCGGCGGCTACAACGGCCACTTCTGGTTCACCCACGCGCGCGACGCCGACCACCTCGGCGGCGACGGCGGACGCATGACCATCCTCGGCGACTGGAAACTGAACTCCGCCATCTCCGGTAGCCAGGCCAAGGTCTACGTGCACATCCCCGACACCGGCGCCCAGGTCTCCAACGCCACCTACAAGATCCTCACACCCTTCGGCGCGGTCACCAAAACCATCAATCAGAACTCCCAGAACAACAAATGGGTTTCCCTCGGCGCCTATAACTTCAAGGACCACGCGCCGGAGGTGCAGCTGACCAACTCCACGTCGGACGGCGCCGCCGACAAGGACGTGGCCTACGACGCCGTCGCGTTCGTACCAGGCGACTACTCCGGCATCCCCTCCGACCTGACCTTCAGCGACCCGGACGTCAACGCTGCGGATCCCGTGCCGACCGAGACACCGAACACCATCGAGGGATCGTTCTTCGCCGGCAGTACCTCGCTGAGCAGCAAGGCAAAGGCGTCGTCAACCGCTTCCGTGATCACCTCTAAGAGCAGCGAGGGACTGGCGACGCCATCCGTGTCCGCCGGCGAGACCGCGGCATGTTCGGTCACAGAGAAATCGATGACATACACCCGCACGAAGGCGTGTATTCACGACGAAATGACCGTCGTTCACCTTACCGACGGCCGTCCCGACGGTGCAGCGGTCTTCGATTACAGGAACGCAATCGAAACCGACGTGAACAGCGACACATTCACGCAGAGCACAAGCATCCGGCTGGATTCCATGAGTGGCGTGATGGCCGAGGTGAAGCTTGACCTCGGTTACCAGTGCCGAGGATATTGCTCCGTCGTCAGCTCCACATGGACCGGATCCGACACCTGGACCCTCGGGGACACTCACTCCGCGATCATCACCACGAAAATAAAATGGACCCAATCGAGCGAGACAAAGAACTCCATCCTCCCCTACTGGACCTTCGACGGCGTTGCGAACGACATGCCCATCGAAAATACGGCCACCGTCGAGAAGGATAACCTCAACGTCCGGTGCGACGTCGAGGTGAAGTCCACCCCCGGATGTGTGTTCAGTTGGTACAAGCCGACGTACGAAATCAACGAAAGGAAGTTTCCGGCAGCCGCGGCACACATATGGCTCGTGCAGCATCAGCTGCCAGGGCACAACGGACTGCGGGGCGTCGGAGAACCGCTCACCTACCTCGGCGGTGACGTGCTCGTGCCCGGCGGCAACCAGGCGATCAGCGACTACAACCGGAATGTCATTTGCCCGGAGGGCTGGGCACAGAACGAACCGGTCACGCTCTCGCCGGAACTTAGCAGCAGCAACAACGACCAACCCAGTTGCGACGAGTTCCCCTTCGCTGCGAGCTATGAGAGCGCGGCCATGCCCAAGACGTGGGGCGGGAAGAACTCCTCCCCAGTCACCTCGGGCGACCAGTGCGTGAACACCCGCGCCGTCAAGGGCTCGGACGGCAAATGGCGTATGGTGATGAACCCGAACTATCCGGTTCCCACCTGGACGGAATCCTGCGGCCGGGCGGCGATGTCACTGAACCAGAACTCGCAATCGATGAGCCTGTTCCCGACCTTCCGTAAAAACAACCGCGTCGTTGACGGCGACGGATACTGGCTGCAGGCGGACAAGCCGAGCTGATCGACGTCGTCACAGGAAAATGGCCCCTGGTCACCCCAGGGGCCATTGCCTCTTCCAGGCGGTTTGTCGTCAACTGCGGGGATGCTGCCTCGTCCCGATCAACGCCACTCGATACCGCCGTCCACCACGCGGGCGCTCGTGCTCATGAGATCGGCAAGTTCATCGAAGAACTCCGTCAGCGAGCAGTGGGTCCCGAGGCGGTTCATGTCCCCGTCGCTCCAACTCCCCACCGCGCCTGTCCTGACGTCAATGAACCGTCCGTACAGTTCGTCACTGTCGGCGACAAACGGGAACCACTCGCGACGCCATACCAAGACTTCGTCGTCCTCGTCATCAGGTACATCACCCGTCCTCTGGAAATCCATCCGCCGCTCATACACCTTGACTAGCTCGGCAGTGGACAGAAGGTGCCACCCGTACGGTACGAAACTGCTGCCCGGAGCCGGAGACAGCCATCCCTGCCGGGTCTCCTTCATTTCCACGCCGTTGTTGATGAGAAGCCATACCCGCAACTCTTCGGGGAGCGACAGGCCCAATTTGCTCTCTGCGTCACTGATCTGCTTCGACGTCGCGGGTGGTTGCAATGCCGCGGCGTTCTTCGGAGCATTCCGCTCCAGCCAATACGTCACGCGACCCCATGCCCGACGCACTTCGTCCGCCCCACTTGCCATACCAAGTCCTCTTCCCGGGTGACCGGCCTGCATTCCCTGCCCCCGCACAACAGACGCCTCGTCGCGTGGTGGGAGTCCAACGATACGAACGACGTTCTGTCGCACAAGGACCGGGCCCAGGGCTCCGGTGTAGTGCGTGATGCGGTTCGGGGGGCGAACTGCCAGCTCAGAGGCGCTCTCGAAGCGCGGCAGACAGAGGCTTTTCGACCGCCCAGCTCTAAGGGCTGTCCCGCTATTCGCGCGTCCACACCCCTCGTGTGGTCCGGCAGCACTGACTGGGCGGCCGACTGGCCAGATCGGGCACCAGGAAACCGGTTGGGCCCGCCCACGGACGGTGCGTACCCTGTCCGACTATGTGCTACCACGCGTTCAACGGCGCCTTCCGGCACTACGTGTGCATCGCGTGCCGACTCTCCTTCAAAGGCAGCACCTGGCCGATCCGGAAGCGCATCTGTCCTGGCTGTCGTGAACAGCTCGTCTTCGCCGGCTACGACTTCGCCGCGCCCCGGCGACGCGACACGAAGGCATGGTCCGTCGTTGCGACCGTGCTCGCGGAGGGGCTGACCTACGATCACCGCCCTGGCTGCGGCTGCTCGCCGCTTCCCTCTTTCCGGCCCCGGACCCGAGCTCAGGTGCGTGTCCGGCGCCGTGCAGCCGAGCGCCTGGCCCTGCCTCTGTCGGTGACCCTCGCTCGCCGCGACGCCTTCACCGCGGAGAGCCGCGACGAACAACAGCCCTCTCCGTCGGGCGCGAAGCGCGATACGACCTGAGCGTCGCGTCGACGCGGCATGCCGCGCTGGCGATGTGAGCAATCAGGGCATAGGTCGCCCTGAGAGGATCCTGCTGTGGCTGGAGTGATCACGGCAGCGGAACCGTCCTGGATATCCCCGTTCACTGGGCTGCGTTTGCGCGATTTTCGAAAGCTGGTCACGCTTTTGCGCCGAGAGGGCGCCGATCGGACTCGCCAAGGGCGTCCCTGGTCACTGCCGCTGGAGGACCGGGTGCTCCCGGTCGCTGCATACTGGCGGACCAACCTGACGCTGCGGCAGCTCGCCCCGCTGTTCGGCATCTCCAAGCTCGGCGGCCTCGTCCAACTCAGCGAGCCTTCCCGCCTCCAAAGGATCGTCGGCAGCGCACTACGCAAGGCCGCCCGATGCTCCTCCGACCCCATCTGCTGGAAGCGCACCCCGCAGGACCCCGAGGACTTCCTCCACGGTGCCGCCTGCCATTGCTGTGTCATGGCCTCGGAGACCTCCTGCGAACGCGCCAACCGTTTCCTCGACCGCCGCTTCCTCCTCGACCTGCCCGGCAGCAACCTCGGGTTCTTCCAGGTCCATGAGTGAGGCGGACGCGCCACGACGCCTTGGCCAACTCCTCACCGGGACCGAGGCCAAAGGCATGGCGGACCGGCTCGCCGACGGTGACACCCTCACCGCGGCGCTCAAGGTCGTCGCGGTCGGCCAGCGGGCAGAGGTCCGACGCCTTCTGGAGGCGGTTGCCAGCGGCACCGGGCCAAGGCACCAACAGGTCCTGGCCCTGCGCGCAATCGAGGGGGCACGGGCTCTGCCGACCACGTTGTCACCGCTCTGGACCATGCCCGGACACCTCGTCCAGAGCGGGCCGCTCACCACCTCGGTGAACCGCGTCGTGGACAGCGCACGCCACGCAATCACGTGCTCGACCTTCAACTTCCAACGAAGTTCAGCGCTTTGGAAGTCATTACGAGAGGCCGCACAGCGTGACGACATCGCCGTCCGCGTCTATATGGACGCCCGGGCCGCAGACGGCGTCGGACAGCAACGGTCCCCGACGACTGCAGAAGTCGCTGCGCACCTAGCGCCGGCCGAGGTCTGGCGAACCAAGCAGTTCGACGGCACATACGTCCGCAACCACGCCAACTTCCTCGCCATCGATCACCATCTTCTCCTGGTGACCAGCGCGAAGTTTTCCTGAAGCGCGGAGAACAACAACGTCGAGTTCGGCGTCCTCATCGACAACCCGAACCTCGCCGAAGCCGTCGAGCGCGAGCTGCGCGAGGCGGAGGGCGCCCTGTACGAACGGATTTCCTGACGTCTCGCAAAGCGGCCTTCCGGAGCCTCTCTGTGAGAACCAGGCGTCGCCAACCCACCCGAGCTGCATCGCCAACAAACAACGGTGCCCTCGACCGTGCCCGCCTGGCGCACCGCATGACCGGCGGGGAGCTGACGCTCGGCGCGGTGCTGGCACGGCTAGAGGAGCGGGAACGCGAGATCGCCGCACAGGCCGAGACGACGCGGGAACAGATCACGCAGCTGAGCACCCAGCTCGATGAACTCGGCCGGGCCGCCGAAGAAGTCCGGATCACCCGCAAGACTCTGCCGGCGCTACCGGACTCGCAGCCGCCCGCGCCGCCGGCACTGAAACTGCCGGACCATCCTGCCTACCAGCAGATCATGGCGGTGTTCACCGCGGCCGACCATCCGCTGCGGGCCCGGCAGGTGTGCGAGGCGATGGACCTGCCGGTCGCGCCCAACAACATCAACAACACCCGCCTCAAGCTCAAGCGGCTGGCCGACCGCGGAATCCTGGCCGAAACCGAGCCAGGACTGTTCACCAGGCCACGTCCGCAATCGCCCGGAGTTCAGCCCTGACCAGCGCGCCTACTCGAGGTCCACGGCGGAGTCGGCCGATGCGTCACGGCCCATCGCCTCGGACGGCGCGGTCTTGATGCTGCCCGGAGCCCAGCCGAGGAGTTCCTCGAAGGTTCGGGCAACGGTCGGGGTGGGCAGGTCCCCACGGCCGCGTTCGAAGGTCCTGATGGTCGCCTCACTCAGCCAGGTGCGGCGCGCGAGTTCACGCTCCGAGATGCCTTCGGCCTCACGGAACTCGATGAGGGCTCTCGCCAGCCGTGTCGAATCCTCTCCACTTATGACCGCAGTATGTCGCCGAGCCCGGGCCGGGGAGCCCTGATCTGCACGCCAATCCCATAGCAGAGTCAGATACAAGGCAAAAAACCGCACACCGCCCTCTGGAGGCGCGTTGTGCGGTCGGCCCGACTAGTGTGCGTTGCTAGGTGTGCGAGCAGCCCGTCGTGGACCCGGCCACCGACTGCAACGACGGCGGTCCGCACTCGTACTGCGCATGGAAGTCCAAGCGCATAGAGCGCGGCCTTACAGCCCTCCGCCGGCGACGGGCTGGTCCGACGTTCGCTGGTGGATTCGGACGTCAGGCAACGGGAAGCGCGGCGGCAGCAGCAGCGATCTTGGCGGCGACGGCGTCGAGCGACGACTCCTTCGTGCTCAGCCCGGAGTGCGACGCGAGCATGGGGCTGACGTCATAGAGCTCGTCGAAGGTCACCCCGTGCGTCACGGGCACGACGCGGTTGGTGCCGAGCAGGACGGCGAGCTCCTTCTCGGCGATCCCCTCGTTCTTGATGCTCTCGAGCAGGGCTGGCGTGACCAGCACGATGCCGATCCGGGAGTTACGAAGCCCTTTATCGATCTCCCGCATCTGCAGCGAGCCCAGCGGGAGGTCTTCCTGGCTGAACCACACCGTCGCACCGCTCGTCTTCAGGTGACCGTAGAGCTCCTTCGCGCTGCCCTCTCGGTCGTTCCAGGCGTGGCAGAGGAAGAGGTCTCGCTTGTCCGGGTGTACCTGTGCCTGTACCGCGGCCTTGTCGGCGTAGGGCTCGACCGCCCGCCACTCGGTCGGGGTGTACGACACCGTCCTGCCGGACCTGGTGCGCCGCGAGGTGCCGCCGCCATACGACCCGCCGGACGACCGACCGCCACCGCCGTAGGAGGGTCCGGACGAATACGACGGGGATCGCGATCTTCGTCCCCAGCTGCTGCACGCTGGGCAGTTCGCGGTCCCACTCGCGGTGCGGTGGCCTCGGGAGGGTGCTGTGCATTGCGCCATGCGCCCATGGTAAAGCGAGCCACCGACACAGTGTCGTGGTTTGTTGAACGGCCGGCAGCAGCATGTTCAGGGCCGTCGCGGGCGTGGTTCGTCGGAGGTGCGACGTACGCTCGTTGGCCAACGCGGAAGGACTCAGGATGACGGATCCCGCGCTCGACCAGATCGCCGCCGCGCAGGCCGACGCGCGCAACGCGATGAAGACGACGTTCGGCTCCGACAGGCCGATGTCGGGCACCAGCCCGATCATCGAGCGCTACCTGGTGCGATTACCGCTCGACAACAGGTGGGCGCACCTGCGCGCGGTGCCGTTGCAGCCGATGTTCCTACTGATGCCGACCGACCTGTGGCGCTGCCGTGACTGCATCGCCGCGTACGCCGCCAGCCACAGCTGACCGACATCGAGGAGAACACCTGCGACAACTGCTGCAGGCACTTCCCGGGGCAGGGTGCGAGCTTCACACCGTTCGTGTTCCGGCAGGATCTACTGATGCTCCACGGGTCCGACTGCGACGAGTGCATCGCCAGTCACGAGCCCCGCTAATCTCTTCCGGAACATCTGATCTGCACGATCCGGCGGGCCCCGCATAGAGCGCCACCAGCCCTCGGCGTCACATCGTCGCTCGCAGCTTTGACGCCACCTGACCTGCCCAATACATACCTGACACCCCATCAGAACAAGCGTCGAATGAGCGTCACGAGCGTCATTTCAACGTCAAGATATCGCCCGTAACGCCCACACCGCGCATTATGCGCACGGGCAAAACCGCAGTTCAGGAGCCCTTCGCGGCGGGTTCGAGGATGGCGACGCCCCTCTGCTGGTGGTACAAGGCCAGGCAGCGCCCGGAAGCCGTACGAAGGGCATAGGCGCGAAACCTCCTATGGCGACAGAACGTGCGCGAGGCTCCGCTTCCCGCGATCCCAATAGCCGAAATCGGAACCCATAGTTCCGCCGCTACGCTCTCTCGGTATGCCACCGTCGTCCCCTGGCCCCGCTAGCGACTCCATCCCCAGACGCCTCACCACTTCGCGTGATGTCGACCGTTTCCTCCGGACCGCAGCGTTGGCCGGGAGGAGTTCCTATCGGTGTCTCACCGATTCAGAGGTGGGGGTCGCCTTGGGGATGGCGGGGTTCCCGGCCGAGCGTGGCGATCAGCTCAGAATGCGGCGCGCGGTGGTATCGCGGGGTTACTTCACCAGGGAGAAGCAGGGGGACGGGTACCAAGCCCCCTTTGGTCCCTACCTGCTGTGGACAACCGAAGGCTTGGACCGCATAGCCGCCCTGGAGGAGCAGGCAGCGGACATAGTCGGGATCTGCGACTACATCCATACCGCCTTGCCGCGCTGGCTTTACGGATTCCTACCTGGCCAGCGGGCTGTCGACCTTGCGCAATTCCACGATAGCGATGCCGCCTGGCACGGAGGGGTTGCGATCGACCCGGCAGTGGTGGAGTTGGCCACCGAGCACCTCGTCGTGGAAGGGCTGCTCACCTCACACCGGCGCGAGGACAGAGACACTGACCTGCAGCTCACTCACCTGGGGATCCGTTTCGTCCATTCCAACCAGTCACTGGGGAGATTCATGTCCAGGCCACAGCCGCAGTTGGGTAATGAGGTCACGAACTACGGGGTCTACGTCGGGGGAAACGCGACCCACAGCAACCTGGCGAGCGGCAGCCACAACTCCCAGACGATCAACCAGGGCATCGACGGTGATGCCCTGACATCCCTGGTTAGCCAACTCCGTGCAGCTGCGTCCGCTCTGACTCTGCCCGCAGGTGATGCTGAGGATCTTGCCGAGGAGATCAGCACGCTGGAGCACGAGGGAGTCGATCTGAAGCGGGGCCAGAGGATATGGCGGTCGATCGTGCGTATTCTCACGCCAGCTGTTACCTCCGCTCTGACAGGCGAGGCGGAGCAAGCCGTGCACGTTGCGATCACAGCGGGCACAGACCTATTTAGCTGACTCATGGGTCTTCGACGCGCGCGGCCGTGCTGCACCCCATACATGTGGGGTGTCCTTGACTCCTCCGGACGAGGCGATGCCGGCCGAAGCGCGGCGCGAGCTTCCACCGGACAGGGCGCTGCCGGGGCATCTCGTAGAGCAGAAGCCGGACGGCTTCCGGGCGGTGCTCTTCGCCCGGACCGGCATGGTCATGCTCCAGTCCCGCCGCAGTGCGGACCTGGTGCCGGCGTCCCCAGACACCGCCGCCGCGGCATCTGCGCTCGGTGAGGACCTGGTGCTCGACGGCGAACTGGTCGTGCCGCGCGCAGGGCGGCTGCACTTCGGCGAGCTCCAGCATCGCGCCCGCCAGCTCAGCTAGAGCGTGCGGACGGGCGCCGCTGAGCATCTCGCTTATGTGATGTCTTCGACATGCTAGAGGCCGCGATGGTCGAGCTGCGGACCGGCCATACAGGGAGCGCCGGGCCGTCTTGGAGGACGCCTTCGCCCACGCGGTCCTCGATGGGCCGTTCACGTTCTGCCCAGCCACCACGGACCGGGCGACCACTCTCGACTGGCTGGACCCGGCCTGGGGTGCGGCCGGTATCGAGGGCGTGGTACGAAGGGCAGCGAGTAGAAGTACGCGCCAGGCAGGAGCCACTGGGCCAGCGCGATACCGCCATCCTCATCGCCTCGCTCGGCCAGCCTGCCCCAGAGTCCGAGTTTCCAGAACAACCGTGGTTGCTCTGGAAACTCTGTGTGGTGCGCGCGGTGTAGTCAGACCTCGCCGCCCTCGTCCCACCCACATTCAGTACAACGAACTCCCGCGTACATGTCGTCTCGGACGTGATCAACGGCGCTCCAGCCTTCCAACTTGGAACTCGGGGCTCCGCACCGGGGACAGCCAACGATGACGCCGAATCCATGGAAGTACGTGTACTCCAGTCCAGACTCCTCAACGGTCCGCTGCATCGTCTTCACGAGTTCTGCTTGGGAGTCCACACCTACGAGTTCCCGAGCAGCTCGATCGACATCACCGTCAACCATGGAAACCCACATGATCGGCTCGAGGAGCGGCGGAAGCGGGGTGTCGTCGAGGACAACCGGGATGACGCGGACAGAGTCATCCCTCAGTCGCCGTGTGAGGGCGGCCTCCCACTCTGTGTTCACCCAAGGGGACTTCGAAGAGTTGGCGGACCAGAAGACCATGACGGTGTCTACGAGCCCCAGCGCCTCGTTGATCTTGCCAGGGATCCGATCCCCATGTCGGATCTTCCATGAATCAAGCCAGACGTCCACGCCGAGCAACCTCAATCGGGCGGCAAGTGGCGTCACTTGGGGCTTGTCGCGGTGGTTGTGAGAGATGAAAGCGTGCATGAACACAGCCTCCCATCGGGGGCTCCACCACAAAGGGGAAATCGTCAAACTGACGAGATCGTGCGTCTGGCTCGTCGCCCGCGCAGTCGACCTCACCGTCCGGGACGTGAAGGAACGCGAGCTGGACACTACCCGGCCCAACCGCTGCAGTAGGGCCAGTTCCCCGGCTCGGCCAGTCTGAAGCTGCCAGTGGGTCCAAGAAGTCTTCCAGCCTACCGAGAGGCGCCATCAGAGAACTCCGCACCACCTCATGCCGCGCATCCCGCGAAACCCGGTCTCAGGCAGCAGCAGCCGCTGCACAATCAGGTTCATAGGGTTGCGCCGGTCGGACATCGTCCAGATCGAAGCACCCCGGAGAGCGGCTCCCGCGCGGAAGGTGCAGATGACGAGTGGCCCACAACGACGCCTACCACTGGCCCCCTGAGCTTTTGGACCTGCTGATCGAACTGGTGCCCCGGCTCAACCGGAGCAAAGAAGGGGTCCTTGGATTCTTGCGGGGCGCTGGCGTCAGCGAAGACCTGCTCGCGCCCCATCGACACCAGCTCGCCGCGGACAAGTCAGCAGTCAGCAAGTACAAGATCGTTCGTGCCGTGCTCAGCCGGATCAATGAACAGGGCGATGCAGGCTTGGGCGTTCGCAGGGAGATCCTCAAACGAGCGGTCGAATTCGAGGACTTCTCCACACTGTGGCCGGACGACCGTCTCCCGGCCCAGGGGCTACAAGCAAGCGTGCGACGACTTGTGAACGTCAAGGACTCGTTCACGCGGATGAGCCAGGCGCATGATGAAGAGCGAGCAGCTCGCATCAAAGCACGCACAAGCGAGCTTGAGCGCCTTGCTCGACGGAAGGCAAAGTTTCAAGCACTCCGAGACCGACTCAACGATCTGTTCAACGAAGACGACCCGAGAAAGCGAGGCACCGCCCTGGAAGGTGTGCTCAACGACCTGTTCGTAACTGAAGGCATCTTGATCAGGGAATCCTTCACGCTGCGCAGCGAGGAGGGGCATCCCGTTGAACAGATCGACGGCGCCCTCGAAGTCGACGGATCCGCGTACCTCGTAGAGATCAAGTGGTGGGGTGAGCCTGTCGAGATCAACGCGATGAGCCGCCACCTGGTTCGGGTGTACGGGCGCTCGGAAGTCCGCGCCCTATTCATTTCTGCATCTGGCTTCACCGGGCCGGCCATCGAAGAGAGTGAACGCGCACTGAACCAGCGAGTGATCGTCCTGGGCGAACTCCGGGAACTCGTTCTCCTGCTCGAACGGCAAGGTGATGTTGCGGCCTGGCTGCGCGAAAAGGTCCGCTTCGCGCAGCTCGAACGTCGTCCTCTCGCCCTGCTGGGCTCCGATTTCTGAGCACCCTACGCACCATCAGAACACTCACGCGCACAGCGTCCAGCCAGGCAGTCCTTCGCCCAATACCGATGGCAAGGCGCTCCTCCAATACCGTCGCTGCACACAGGGGATCCGCTGCGCATCTTCTGTCACGTCCGTGTCACGAGCCCCATGGACGCTTGCGTGTCACAGGGCTCCGGACCGGACTTACGCGCCCGTCCTGGACCAGCTCGACGCCCAGAGACGGCTTCTACGACATGTGCCATGTGGTACCGCACACGAATCCACGAGACAGGAAAGATCCGGACCATACGCGGACCAACCGAGCCGCAAAGGCCACCTCCTACACCCTCACTGCAGTTCAGGGGCTCGCAAGCGCTGTACTACCAGCAGACGAAGAACATGCTGGTGTCGTACTCACCGAAGAGGCTGGGCTTCTTCTAGACACGGGAAAAGGGCGTCTGAACAGGGCAGACGCCCGGCCGGAGAGTCCGGCCGGGCGTCCGTCCATCAGGGGGTGCCGGGTCAGGCCGCCGGGTGGAACTGCTGGTTGGGGTTGCCCGTGCATGTCCAGATCTGCAGTCGGGCCGCGTCGGCCGTGGACATGTCGGTGACGTCCAGGCACTTGCCCGACGCCTTGTTCACCAGGGTGTCCCCGGTGCCCTTCTGCCAGACCTGGGCATCGGTGCCGTTGCAGTCGAAGAGCTGGACCTTGGTGCCGTCCGCGGTGGCGGCACCGGGGACGTCGATGCACTTGCCGAGCGACCGGAGGGTGCCGTCGCCGCCCACCGTCCACGTCTGGGCCGCGGTGCCGTTGCACGTGTACATCTGGACGGGCGTGGTGTTGGTGCTGTTGGCCTCGGCCACGTCCACACACTTGTCACCGAGACCGGTGATCGGCCCCTTGGGCAGCTGGGTGTCGGGCATGACGGGGTTCTCCGCGTTCGTCAGCGTCTCCCACGCCACGAACAGGATGTTCGTCCCGGAGGGCCGCGTCTCCTCCGTCAGGGCCTGGGTGTTCGCCATGGCCACGCCCTGCCGCGTGTGCAGCGCGTTGAACCCGGACTCGGTGACCGGCCCCAGACCACGCTTGAGGCCCTTGGTGCCGCACACCGCGGGCTCGGGAACCGCCCGCCGCTCCTGGGTCGCGTGCCAGCCGAGTACCTGACGCAGACGCTCGCCCACCTGCGGATACAGGTCCACGTTCTGCATGAGGGCCGTCTCGGCGATGTGCGACATCGAGGCGATGCTGTAGCCCGTGTGCACGAAGTCGCGGCACGTCTCCTGCGCCATCCCGGTGACGTACTGGGTCGCGCCCTCCCAGTTGAAGGGGGCGTTCGGAATCCGGTTCGGGGTCGGGCCGTCCGACTCGAGGTAGACGAAGGCGGGGACACGTTCGAGGTACTGGTCGACGGCCTTGTCGAACGTGGCGCCGTCGTCGGTGAAGACCGCGATCCCGATCGACGCCTCGGCCTCGGTGAGGTCCCAGTTGCTGGTCCGGTCGTCGCCGTTCACGACCACGGGAAGGTAGACGGTCCGCAGCATGTTCGCGAAGCGGGCCGCGTTCGGCCAGTTGCCGTACTGGTACTTCATGAGCTCGGCGGCCTTGACCCAGGACGCGGCCGACCACGCCGTCTGGATGCCCGTGTTGTCACCCGTGTGCTTCGTGATGGTCCACGACCAGGCGTCCATGATCTGGATCGCCTTCTTCGCATACCGCTCGTCGCCGCTTATGGACCACGCCAGCGCGTCGGTGTACGCGGCTATCGCGTCCTGCCGTTCATCCGTGCATCCGTTGTTCGGATTGCTGCTCTGACCGCAGTTGACGTCCGCCCGAGGCTTGGGGACGCGCGACAGCGACGCCAGGGAGTTGTTGATCATCGCGTCGTAGGCGCCCTTCCAGGGCGACGCTCCCTGCTGCACCTTGGTGCGCACGAACTCGAGCTGCGTCGAAGTGATGTTGACACCCGGGTGCGCGAAGGTCTGCGGAGCACGCGTCTGTTCGGGCTGTGCCGCGGTGGGCGCGGCCACGGCCGTACCCGTCGGCACTCCGGAGAGAGCCAGAAGTCCCAGCGCTGTCGCGAACGCGAAGCGCTTCTTGATCGATGTCATGAGAGTTTTCCCCACCCGTTTGCATGACTGTGTTTCTGAGCCCCGTCGCCGCACGGCGCCCAAGCGGCACCGTGCGGCGACGGTCCGGTGCCTGTTCGGACCTCAGCAGTAGAGGTTGGAGCCAGGGCTCACGCCCAGGATGGCGGTGAAGTTCCGGTACGCCGTCACCCGGCTCTCCACCTGCCCGGGGTTCTTCCCGTCGCATTCGAGGGAGCCGTTGATGGTGCGGATGGTCTGACCGAAGCCCTTGTCATTCACCATCGCGTTGTGCGCGGTCATCGTGCCGGCGCCCGTCGAGGTGTTCCAGAACCACAGACCGGTCCGCCACGCCACCGCCGAGTCGGTCTGGACCAGGCTGGGGTTGCGGAGGAGGTCGATGCCCAGGGCGTCGCCCGCGGCCTTGTAGTTGAAGTTCCAGGACAGCTGGATGGGGCCGCGCCCGTAGTAGGCGGACTGACCCGCCGGGCAGCCGTAGGACTGGCTCCAGTCGCAGTAGTGCGAGTAGTTGGCCGTGTTCTGCTCCACCACGTGCACCAGATGACCGGTCTCGTGGTCGACGTTGGCGAGGAACGCGGCGGCTTCCCGCTTCTTGATCGTGTCGCTGCCGGTGTTGGCGAACCCGGGGTAGGAGCTCAGCGCCTGCACCAGACCGCTGTAGCTGTAGAAGCTGTTGCGGCTCGGGAACATCTGGTTGAACTGGGACTCGCTGACCACGAAGCCGGAGGGAGTCGAGCCGCCGGCGGCGGGCGCGGTCCACTTCTGGTTCGACGCACCCGTGCAGGTCCAGATCTGCAGGCGGGTGCCGTTGGCGGAGTTCTTCTCGCGGACGTCCAGGCACTTGTCGGCCGCGGGGTTCACGATGTCCCGGGCGGAGGTGACCACCCACTTCTGGTTGGGGTTGCCGGTGCAGTCCCACAGCTGCACGCCGGCGCCGTCGGCGGTGCTCATCTCGACGACGTCGAGGCACTTGCCGAGCGCGCGCAGAGTGCCGTCCCCCGGGTTGGACCAGACCTGTGCGTTGTTCCCGTTGCAGTCGTGCAGCTGGATCGGCGTCCCGTTGGTGCTGTCCGCCCATGCCACGTCGACGCACTTTCCGGCGAGCCCCGTGATCTGGCCGTCGGCGGCGGAGGCGGACGGTGCGGCCACCAGCAGGGCCGTGATCAGCCCGGCGAGCAGGGTGAAGAGCGTCAGCCGCGCGGACGCGCCTGAGGCTCCGCGCCGCTGCGGGCGCCGTCCGGCAAGGAAACTGAACATAGGAATACCACTCCTTCGCCGGCCGCGAGGCCGACAGTGCGCGAAGAACGAAACTACGTCCAGGCAGGAGGCTCTTGAGCGTCAACTCCCGCCGATGGAACCCCCGTTGAGTTCCGTGACGTGGGAGACGTTTGCAGAGAGATGGGTGAACGGTCAACATTTTCCGGAGCGGTGGCAGGGGAATTCAATTCACATCGGCGCCCAGGTTCCATCAGGCCGGTGATGAGGCAGGACAGGGGAAACGGACAATGCATGAACAGGGCGTACGCGGCCCAGTGCACGGCCGGAGAGGTACGGCACAGCGCGGAGGCCGGCGGCCGACGTCATAAAGCCGCGCCTTTGATCGCGCTGGCGGTGGGCACTTTCGCCATCGGCTCGCGCGAATTCGGAACCAAGAGCATCACCCGACGCCCCGACGCTGATAGGGGCGAGGAATCCGGCGGCGCTCAACCTCGCAGCCCCTCTAGGAGCGGTCGGCGGGTCGGTCGCTCTCAGTACGGGTTTCAGGGTGCTCTCCCCCCCCTGTCCGCGAGCGACGTCATGAGCGACGTGCCGCAGACCGGGAGGCCGGGCGCGTCCTGGCCCGGCGGCCGCGATCCCCTGGGCATGATGGCCGCCCGGGGTACCGAGAACAGAACGGAGCCGTGTCGTGCCCTTCGCGGAGTCGACCGGTGGCCGTGCGTCCGGGCCCCCTGGAGCCGCACCGCCCGCCGTGCGGCGGTCCGTGGCGCCGCTGCTGGCCGTGTGCACGGGATACTTCATGGTCATCCTGGACGTCACGGTCATCAACGTCGCCGTGCCCGTGGTGGGCCGGGAACTGCCGGCCTCGCTCACCGGCATCCAGTGGATCACGGACGGGTACACCCTGGTCTTCGCCGGATTCCTGATGACCGGCGGCGCGCTGGGTGACCGCCTGGGCAATCGGCGCGTCTTCAGGGCGGGCGTCTCGGTGTTCACGGTGGCCTCGGCCGCCTGCGCGTTCGCGCCGAGTGCCGCCTTCCTCGTGGTGGCCCGGCTGCTGGAAGGGCTCGGTGCGGCGTTGATCGTCCCCGGCTCGCTCGCCCTGCTCCAGGAGGCGTACCCGCTGCCCGCCGCACGTTCGCGGGCTTTCGGGCTGTGGGGGTCGATGGCGGGTGTCGCGGCCTCCGCCGGGCCGCTGCTGGGCGGGTTGCTGGTGTCGACCGTGGGCTGGCGCTGGGTCTTCCTGATCAATCTGCCCGTCGGCGTGGCCTGCCTGTTCCTGACGTGGCGGCATGTGGCACCCTCCCCGCGTCACGCCGGCCGGTCCCTGGACTGGCCGGCGCAGTGCGCCGTGGTGGCGGCGGTGGCCCTGCTGACCGGCGCGCTGAACGAGGCCGGCCGGCGGGGCTGGTCCGATCCCCTCGTGCTCGCCGGGCTGGCCCTGGTCGTGCCCGCCGCCGGGGCGTTCGTGTGGCGCGAGCGGGTCGCCCGTTCGCCCGGCCTTCCACCGCGCCTGCTCGGCTCGCGCACGATGGCCGGCGGGGCCGTCCTCGGCCTGCTGTTCAACTTCGCCTTCTACGGCATGGTGTTCACAGCCAGCCTGGACTTCCAGCACCAGCGTGGCTTCGGCGCCCTCAGGACCGGACTGGCGCTGTTCCCGGCCGTGGCGATGACGATGTTCGCCTCCGTCCTGTCCGGACGGCTCGCCCGCCGCACCGGTCACCGTCCACTGGTGGTCTCCGGCATGCTCCTCGGCGCGCTGGGGCTGGCCGGCTGGGCCGCGGCGGGAACCGATCCTGCCTACCCCCTGCTGGTGGCCCCGATGATGGCCGTCGGATTCGGTACGTCCTTCGCGCTCACCGGCTCGACCGCCACGGTGATGGGTGCCGCGCCCCCGGAGTACGCCGGGGCTGCCTCCGCGCTGTTCAACACCGCCCGCCAGATCGGCAGCGCGACCGGCGTGGCCCTCGGCGGCAGCCTGCTGGCCGGCGGTGCCGACTACGGCACCGGACTTCGCATCAGCATGGCGGCCGGAGCCCTCGCCTATCTGACCGCGGCGGTCGTCGCGTGGGTGTGCGTCCCGGACGGACCGAAGGCACCGCCCCCGGTGCGGACGCGGCGATGATGCTCGCGGTCAGTCTCGGCGGGCGTACGCCGTGATGCGGTCGGCGAGACCGGTGACGAGGTCACGGAGTTCGTCGGGGCGCTCGATGACGAACGGCCGGTCGAGTGCGGCGAGTACCGGAGGCAGCCAGTCGAGCCGCTCCGCCCGCAACTCGGCGCGCAGCCAGCGCTCGGCCGCCCGGTCCTCGGGCGCCCGGTCCTCGGCGGTCGCGGAATCGTGCTCCTCCAGGCACGCGACACTGGCCGGAAGGTGCGCGCGGATCTGCTCGACCGTCCCGTGGATCCGCAAGGTGACCTGATGCCGGTACCCGGCCGTGGCCAACCCCGACAGCACGCGCTGTGCCGGACCCGGCCCCACCGGCGCCTCGAACGAGCCGGGCAGGGCCCTCGCGGCCGCGATGCGATCGAGCCGGAAGGTCCGGTCATCGTCGGCCTGGGGGTCCTTGCCCGTCACGTACCACCTGCCCCCATGGGCGACGATCCCGTAGGCGTGCAGGGTGCGTTCGCTGCGCCGTCCGTCACGGTCGGTGTAGCGGACCGAGACCGGCCGGCGGTGGCGCACCGCATCGGCGATCGTGAGCAGGATACCGGCGTCCGGGGTGTCGAACTCGCCGGGCTGATCGGTGAAGGCGAGAGCCTCCATGAGTGCGTCGAGCCGGACGGCGAGGTGCTTGGGCAGCACCCGCTGGATCTTCGCCGACGCCGTCTCGTTCGCCGTGCGTTCCGTCGTCGTCAGCCCCGCCCGGCGGCCGGCGACCAGGCCGAGCAGCACGGCCAGCGCCTCGTCGTCGCTGAGCATGAGCGGGGGCAGGCGGTACCCGGGAGCCAGCCGGTACCCGCCGTAGCGACCGCGCACCGACTCCACGGGTACGTCCAGGTCGATCAGGTGGTCCACGTACCGCCGCACCGTGCGCCCTTCGACGCCGAGCCGGTCGGCGAGCTCGGCCACGGTCCGGGTGCCGCCGGACTGCAGCAGCTCCAGGAGTGTCAGCACGCGGCCGGTGGGTCGAGGCATGGTGCGCAGCGTAACGCGAATACAGGACCGATTCTGTCCACTATTTCTCCTAGCCTGCGACGTACGCGCCTCCGGCACGACCAAGGAGATCCCCATGGAGTTCGTCTCGATCCGCATCATCACCGGCGACGTCGCTCGTCTCGTCGACTTCTACGAGCGAGCCACAGGGGCACGGGCGACTTGGGCCACCGAGGACTTCGCCGAGCTCAGGACCGCGGGCGCCACCCTCGCGATCGCCGGCATCCGCACCGTCCCTCTGTTCGCCCCGGGCTCTGCCCGCCCGGCGGACAACCACAGCGTGATCATCGAGTTCCTCGTCGACGACGTGGACCGCGTCCACCAGAACCTGACCGACCTCGTCACCGACTTCGTCAGCGGGCCCACCACGATGCCCTGGGGCAACCGGTCGCTGCTGTTCCGTGACCCCGACGGCAACCTCGTCAACTTCTTCACCCCCGTCACCCCGCCGGCTGTCGAGAAGTTCGCGCACTGACGCACCCACCGGCGCTCCGGTCAGGTGATCGCCGGGTTGGTCCCGTCGGGCAGCGCGCAGGCGTAACCGGCGTAGGCGCGTGAGACGACCTGTCCGCCGGCGGCCGCGCAGTCGTCTCTGGAGATGTTCGGGGACGAGGCGGCCGCGACGCCGGCGGCGCCGATGGCGCTCACGCAGGTCAGGGTCGCGGCGGCCAGGACGGCGCCCAGGATTCTTCGCACGCGCATGACGTTCCTCCTCCCGAGCGCCTCCGTCCGGCCGTCCGGAAGGGCAGGTCTTCGAACGACGGCGCCCTTCTCTTCAGAATGGGCGTTCCGTGCGGGGCCCGCGAGGCGGGGCCCGCACGGAACCGTGGGGGGCTGTCGCGCGCTGTCCTCTAGCGCGGTTCGTGGGCCGCCGCGCGGCAGGCGCCGGTCGCGGCGCCGCCCGCCACTCCGGCGCCGGTCAGCCCGGTCACGCAGCTCTGCAGGTCGCCGACCACGCCACGGCCGCAGGCCGCTGTGACGGAGGCGGAGTCAGTGGCACCGGCCAGCTCTGCCATGCGTGCGCAGGCGGGGATGTCCGCCCGGGCCGCCGGAGCGGCGATGACCGCACCGGCGAGGGAGAGGGAGAGGGCGGCGAGGGCAGAGGCGATACGGGTCGACGTGTGCATGAGACGAACCTGCCTTCCGGCTCGGTAGCGCGGTCCTGGTCCCCCCTCCCCCGTTCCAGCGTCGCATCGTCTTCCGCGCCCGTCCTGGGCATCCGGAGGCGGGGCACGCCGGGTGACCGCGACCGCGCGAGGCGCGGCAGCCGATCCGGGGTGGCTCGGTCAGCTGTCACCCGGCAGCGAGGTCGCCGCGGCTGCGACGCCCGGAGTCGCCGTCTCCTGCCCCGGACCGGGGTCCTCGGCCGGCCTGTCGGACCGCGCGAGCAGCCAGTACAGGGTGGCCGGCACGGCGAGTCCGACGATCCACGAGACGTCCGACCCGCCGAGCGGCGCGACGAGTGGTCCGGTGTAGAACGAGGTGGCCAGGAAGGGGAGTTGGGCCAGGACGCCGACCGCGTACACGATCAGCGCGCCCCAGCGCCAGGCGCCGTAGCGGCCGTGCGGGTCGAAGAGGGCGGGGATGTCGTAGCGCTCGCGGGAGATCAGGTAGTAGTCGACGAGGTTGATGGCCGACCAGGGCGTGAAGAAGGTCAGCAGGAACAGCAGGAAGTCCTTGAACGAGACGAGGAAGCTGTCCTTGCCGGCCAGGGCCAGCACGGTGCCGGCCACCATGATCGCGGCGATGTACGCGGCCCGGCCGCGCGGCGACAGCGTCCGCTGCCCCCGGAAGCCGCTGATCCCCGTGACCATGGAGATGAAGCCGCCGTAGGTGTTGAGGACGTTGATCGTGAGCTTGCCCAGGGCGATGACGAAGTACAGGAGCGACGCGACCACACCGGCGCCGCCGAGTGAGACGACGTAACCGACCTGGTCGTCCAGGAACCGCTCCCCGGCACTGGCCGCCACCAGTACGCCGAGCGTCATCGACCACTGGGAGCCGAGCGCCGAGCCGGACAGGGTCCACCAGAACGTCGCCCGGGCGCTGGTCGTGCGCGGCAGGTAGCGCGAGTAGTCGGCGACGTACGGGCCGAAGGCGAGCTGCCAGGACGCTGACAGCGACATGGCGAGCAGGAACATCGGCAGGGAGAAGTGCGCGTCCGCGAGAAGTGCCCCCACGTCGACGCGGTCGAGCAGCCGGATGCCCAGGAAGACGAAGGCGACGGCGCAGACGGCGCTCGCGACTCGCCCCAGGGCGTGGATGACGCGGTAGCCGATCGCGGCCATGACGGCGGTCAGCGCGGCGAAGGCGACGATGCCCGTGGTGTCGTCGGCGTGGACGAGCCGGGCGGTGGCCTGCCCGGCGAGCACGCTGCCGCTCGCGAAGAATCCGATGTACATCAGGATGACGAGGAACAGCGGCACCGCGGCGCCCCGGACGCCGAACTGCGCGCGTGACTGGATCATCTGCGGCAGTCCCAGCCTCGGACCCTGCGCGGAGTGCAGCGCCATGACCGCGCCGCCCAGCAGGTTGCCCGCGACGAGTCCCACGAGCGACCAGACCACGTCACCGCCGAACACGACGGCGAGAGCTCCGGTGACGATGGCGGTGATCTGCAGGTTCGCGCCGAGCCAGAGCGTGAACTGGCTGACCGCCCGGCCGTGTCGCTCGCTGTCCGGTACCACGTCGATGGAATGCCGTTCGATCACGCCCTCGGCTCGGCCGGGACCGCCCGTGGTGCGCGCGTCCTTGTGGTCGAAACGCCCCGCCCTGGTCATCGTCTGCCCTCCGCGCGCCGGCCCGTTCTGCATATAGCCATGCAGACTCCGATCCACTGAATGATTTGTCAATACCCTGCTGACCGGGCGCCTCTCCTCCTGTTAATTTCATGCGGTGATCTCTCTGGGGGAGCCCGCGTTCTTCACCCGCCTGCGTGACGCGCGGCGGATTCTCATCGCCGGTGCGGGCGGCGGATTCGACGTGTACGCCGGACTGCCGCTGGCCCTGGCGCTGCGGTCGGCGGGCAAGGAGGTGCACCTCGCCAACCTGTCCTTCGCCGACCTGTACGGCCTCAGCCCCGAGGTGTGGGTGGCTGAGGATGTGGCCGCCGTCGGGCCCGACACCCCAGTGCGCGGCGACTACTTCCCCGAGCGGACGCTCGCTCAGTGGCTCTCGACGCAGGATCTGCCCGCGACCGTGTACGCGTTCCCGAGCATCGGGGTGGGTCCGCTGCGGGCGGCGTACCGGGCGCTGATCGCGCGCCTCGGCGGTGTCGACGCGGTCGTGCTGGTGGACGGCGGGACCGACATCCTGATGCGCGGCGACGAGCACGGGCTCGGCACCCCGGAGGAGGACATGGCGAGCCTGGCCGCCGTGAACGGGCTGGACGAGATCCCCCACCGGCTGGTCGCCTGCCTCGGTTTCGGGGTGGACGCGTATCACGGCGTGAACCACGCGCTCGTGCTGGAGAACCTGGCCGCGCTGGACCGGGAGGGCTCCTATCTGGGCGCGTTCTCGCTGCTGGGGGCGGGCCGGGAAGGCGCGCTCTATCTCGACGCGGTGGCCCATGCCCAGCGCTCGACCCCGAGTCACCCGAGCATCGTGAACGGGTCGGTGGCCGCGGCCGTGCGCGGCGACTTCGGTGACGTCCGGTTCACGGAGAGGACCAGGGGCAGCGAGTTGTTCGTCAACCCGCTGATGTCGCTGTACTTCTGCGTGGACCTGCCCGGACTCGCCCGGCGCAACCTGTACCTGGACCTGCTGGAGCGGACCTCGCTGATGCGTCAGGTGAGTTCCGTGATCGAGGAGTTCCGGGCCGCCCTCCCCCGCCAGCGTCCACCACGGGTGTTCCCGCACTGAGCCTCGCCGCGGTGCGCGCACACGGTCCGGTCACCTCCCCCGGGTCCCCCTATGCTCGGCCTGTGCAGCCGCTCCCCGACCTCCCCGATCTCCCCGATCCGCTGATCTCGGCGTTCCCGGCCAGGTTCGCCGAGGATGTCGAAGCGGTGCTGGCGGTGATGCCGGCCGCCCAGCTGGAGCCTGTCGGCTTCTTCCCGGTCGGCGTCGAGGGCCGGGAGGTGTCCATACCCGGGCGTCTCTACCACGACGAGCCGTCGGCCGAGTTGGTCGCGGCTCTCTCGCCTCGTCAGCAGCGGATTCTGCACTGCCTGTACTCCAGGCACTGCGACGGGCGGGTCAGGCAGCGGCACTTGGCGGAGATCGTCGGCCACGTGGACCCGTGGGTCGTCCCGTACGTCCTGCAACTGACCGGCGAGTACGTCGTGGAGATCCTGGTCGCCGTCCTCGACGGGCTTCGTGATCTCGCGGCGCCGGGCAACCCCGGCCACATCGCCTACGGACGGTTCATCGTGGAGAACCCGCTCCACTTCGCGCGGACCCAGCGACGGGTCGTCAGCTACTGGAACTGCTACTACCGGTCGGTCTGGTCGAGCTTCCGGGGCTACCCGGGCTGCGTCCTTCTCGACCTGTTCCGTTCGGCCGCCTCGGACAGCGCGGGCCGCCCCTGGCCCAGCCTCGCCCCGGAGGCGCGCGCCCGGGTGGACGGCTACTGCTGAAGCCAGCCGGTGGCGTCCGCCACCTCGCGCGCGATGTCGACCACGGAACGCCCGTCGGTCCTCACCCGGACCGCGTCCAGGGGCATCCGCTCGTCCAGCAGTCGTGCCTTACGGGCACTGCTCTCCATTTCGTGCTGGAGCTCCGAGCCCTGTTCGCGGCCGGTCAGCCGTGCGCGGACGGTGGTGTCGGAGGCGGTGAGCACCACCCGTACGATCCTGACCTCCGCGCCCATGGCCCGCTGGAAGATGCCCTCGTTCTCGGGCAGCACGCTCACCGTGTGCGTGTAGATCAGGCGGCGGTACCCGAGTTCGGCGTAGTTCGACCAGAGTGCCGTCAGATTGCGCTCGGTGATCTTGGTGCGGCGGGGGTCGCCTTCCGGGGCGGGATGCGCCTGCGCCATGAAGTCACCCTCGATCACGCAGTGGGCGACCTCCGCGGCGCGCAGGCGCGCGGAGACCTCCCAGCCCACCGTCGTCTTGCCGACACCCGGGCGCCCTGAGAGGAGCGGTACCTCCGCTTGGTCCATGACCGCACCCTGCCATCGCACAGCCGGACCGGGCGAACGAAACCGGCGCTCACGGCGTCATGTGGCGGGTGATCAGGTCCAGCAGGCGCAGGACGGCCGCGTCCGCTTCCGGGCGGTGGACGGCGACCAGGGTGGTCTCCAGGTAGGCGGACGAGCCGCTCAGGGGGACGAAGGCGACCTCGGGCACCTGGAAGTCACGCAGACGCTCGGGCAGAAGGCTGACGCAGAGTCCGGAGGCGACGTAGCTGAACAGGCCGGTGAGGTCGTCGGAGACCGCTCGGCTACGAGGGATGAAGCCGGCCTCGTGGCAGGCCAGTTGGACCTGGTGGGCCAGGGCCGGGAGTGCCGTGGCGTCGGGCAGGACGAAGTCCTCGTCCCGCAGGTCCCCGAGCGAGATCATGTCGGCTCCGGCCAGCGGGTGACCGCGCGGCACCGCCGCGGCGATGCGCTCCACGGCGAAGTCACGGGTGACGAGGTCCGCCGACAGTGGTGAGGGGTCGCGCAGGAATCCCAGGTCCAGCGTGCCGGAGCGGACCATCTCGGCGAGGGCGGCGGGCGAGTCCTGGTGCAGGTGGATGCGCAGGCCGGGCAGTTCCTCGGCGGCCGCCCTCAGGAGCCGGGGCAGGTAGTGGTGGCTGAGGATGCTGACGTACCCCACCCGGACGTCACCGGCCAGGCCGCCGGCGACTCGGCGTACCCGCTCGATGGCCGCCGACTGGGCCGCGAGCAGGCGCTGCGCGTCGGCGGTGAACGTCTCGCCGGCCGGGGTCAGCGACACCCCGCCCGGCCCCCGCTCGAACAGCCGCACCCCCAGCCCCCGCTCCAGGCGCTGGATCGACTGACTCAGCGGCGGCTGGCTCATGGAGAGGCGTTCCGCGGCGCGGCCAAAATGCCGCTCGTCGGCCACCGCAAGAAACTGCTCCAGGAGGCGCTTGGTCAGCTGAATATCGTCAATCATATCGCCCATACATCAACCATATATTGGACAGACCCCAGGCGGCAGGTGTCCACTGAGTCGTGGGTGCTCGGTCGGCAGCGCCCTTCCCCCAGACCAAATGCGATGCGGGAGAGGTCCGCGCATCTCCGCGGACGACACCGACCACCTGCGCCGCGGGCCGAGCGGCGCATTCCTCTCCCTGGAGGCTCTCGATGCAGAAGCAGGATGTCGTCCGGCTCTTCACCACGCCCGTGGGCGCCCCCGCCTACGCGCCCACCCGGTACCGCTTCACCGATCGCGAGTACCTGAACATCTACTACCGCACCGACCCCGAGGCGCTGCGCCGGCTGGTACCGGAACCGCTGTCGGTCACGGACCCGGTCGTCCGCTTCGAGATCATGCGGATGCCCGACGTCACCGGCCTGGGCGACTACACCGAGGCGGGCCAGCTCGTCGCCGTCGAGCACGAGGGCGAGGCGGGCGAGTTCAGCCTCGCGATGTACGTCGACAGCGTCCCCGCGATCTCCAGCGGCCGCGAGTACAGCGCGTACCCGAAGAAGGGCGGGTCTCCCTCCCTGTACGTCGACTCCGACACCCTGGTCGGCACGCTCGACTACGGCACCCTGCGCGTCGCCACGGCCACCATGGGCTTCAAGCACCACGCCATGGACCTCGACGAGGCCCGCGCGGAGATCTGCTCGCCGAACTTCATGATCAAGACGATCCCGGACTACGACGGCGGCCTGCGCGTGTGCGATCTGGTCCGCACCCGGATCACGGACGTCACCGTCAAGAGCGCCTTCACCGGCCCGGCCCGGCTCGAGCTCTTCGCCCATGTGATGGCTCCGCTCTCGGACCTGCCGGTCCTGGAGATCCTCAGCGCCAGCCACATCGTGACCGACCTGACCCTCAACCCGGTCGAACCCGTCTACGACTACCTGGCCGCCTGACCCGGTCGCGGACCCCGGCGTCCTCGTCCCCCACCGGTGACCGAGACGGTCCCACCCCCTGCTGTTCGAGAAAGGCCCGCCCCATGTCCCCCACCCCTGAGCCCGTCCTGGACTCCTACAAGCGCGCCGCGATCATCGGCGGCGGCGTCATCGGTGTCTCCTGGGCCGGTCTCTTCCTCGCCCGTGGCATCAAGGTCGTCGTCAACGACCCCCGCGGCGACATCGAGGACCTTGTCCTCGCGGGCCTGGCGGAGATCGCCCCCACCCTGGACGCGCTCGGTCTGCCCACCGAGAACCTCGCCGCCGGGCTCACCTTCGAGGCCGACCTGGCCACCGCCGTCTCCGACGTCGACATCGTCCAGGAGAACGGCCCCGAACGCCTCGAACTCAAGCAGCGGATCTGGCAGACCGTCGAGCGGAACGCCCCGGCCCACGCGCTGCTGGCCACCTCGACCTCCAGCATCCCGGCGACCGCCATCGCGGAGGCCATGCGGCAGCCCGAGCGGCTCATCGTGGGCCATCCCTTCAACCCGCCGCACCTCGTGCCGCTGGTGGAGATCGTCCCCGGCGAGAGGACCTCCGAGGCCACCGTCCACCAGGCCAAGGCGTTCTACGCCGCGCTGGGCAAGAAGCCGCAGGTCCTGCGCAAGGAGGTACCGGGCTTCGTCGCCAACCGCCTGCAGTCCGCGATCTTCCGTGAGTGCGTCCACCTGGTGGCCGAGGGCGTCGTCACCGAGCAGGAGCTCGACGACATCGTCACCTCCTCCATCGGCATGCGCTGGGCGGTCGGCGGCCCCTTCCGCACCTTCCACCTCGGTGGTGGCCCGGGCGGACTGCCGCACTTCATCGAGCACCTCGGGCGTGCCATGGAGAGCGGCATGTGGCCGGTGCTGGGCAACCCCACCTTCGACGACGCCACCGTCGCCGAGCTGACCGACCAGGCGGCCGACGCCTTCGGCGGGAGCAGCGTCGCGGAACTCGCCGCCGAGCGGGACCGGGCGCAGATCGCCCTCATGCGCGCCCTGGGCGAGACGCCCGGCGCCGTCGCCGGCCAGGCCTGAGCAGCCTTCCCTCACCTCCCCCCCAACGCACCACACCTGAGAAACGAAGAGATCATGCCCCTCCCTGACAACTCCGGCCCTGACAACTCCCGCCCCGACAACTCCCTCACCGACAAGATCCAGAGGGCGATCGACAACCCGGCCACCGACGACGCGTTCGACGTGCACGCCGAGACGGACGAGGTACTGGCCGGCATCGGCCTGAAGCCGGGCGCCACCGGCGGCCGGATCACCTTCGAGGGCGCCGACCCGGTCGTGCCCAGCACCCTGCGGCTCGGCGCGGCCTCCGGCATCGCCCTGGTCGCCAAGTCCGCCGCCGTCGCGGCTCTGTGGAAGGACCGCACCGGGCGCGGCCAGGACATCCACATGGACCTGCGCAAGGGCCCGCACCGGCTGTGCCCCTTCTACGAGGGCAAGTGGGAACTCCTCAACGGATACACCGGCGGCACGCCGTCCATCATCAACATGGCGCTCGCCAACAACTTCTACCGCACCGCGGACGAGCGCTGGATGATGCCGTTCAACATCTATCCCAACATCAAGGTCGCCGCCCAGCGCCTGCTCGGCGTCGGTGAGGTGCCCGAGCACGTCGAGGCCGCGATCGCGAAGTGGGACGCCCGGGAGCTGGAGCGGGCGGGCGCCGAGGCCGGATGCGTCATGCCGATGGTGCGCACCCCTCAGGAGATCCTGCGGGAGGAGCAGTACGAGCAGGTGCTGTCCAGGCTGCCGCTGGTGGAGATCACCCGCGTCGGCGACAGCGATCCGGAGCGGCTCCCCGCCGACCCGACCGCCCCGTTCGACGGCGTGAAGGCGCTGGGCATGGGCCACATCATCGCCGGTGCCGGTGCCGGCCGGGCCATGGCGCTGCACGGCGCGGACGTGCTGAACCTGTGGCGCCCGTACGAGCTCGAGCACGATGTCACGTACAACTCCACGAGCGTGGGCGTGCGTTCGGCCACGGTGAGCCCGTACACGAAGGACGGCCTGGCTCTCGTCCACAAGCTGCAGTCCGAGGCCGACGTCTTCTACGCCAACCGGCGCCCCGGCTTCCTCGGCCGTATCGGTCTGTCCGAGGAGGAGGCCGTCGCCCGCCGCCCCGGCCTGATCTACGCGACGGTGTCGCTGAACGGGCGGAGCGGTCCGTGGAAGGACTACCTCGGCTTCGACCAGACGGCCGGCGCGCTGACCGGCCTTCTGCACCTGGAGGGCGACGGCGACAGGCCCGCGCTGCCTCCCATCACCGTCGTCAACGACTACCTCGTCTCCTGGTTCCTGACGGCCGGCATCGCCGAGGCCCTGCGGCGGCGCGCCGTGGAGGGCGGCAGCTACCGGGTCCACGTGTCCCTGTCCCGGGTCGCCCTGTGGATCCTGTCCATGGGCATCTTCGACCAGGACTACGCCAAGGGGATCGCGGGCACCGGCGAGCCGCACGCCTACCCGGACCCGGAGCTGTTCACCGCCGAGACCCCGCTCGGCCACTACCAGGGCATCACCGACCAGGTGCGGATGTCGGACACCCCCGGCGCCTACCGGCAGATCCTCGTCCCGCGCGGCTCGCAGCGCCCGGAGTGGCTGCCCACCGCCTGACTTCCCGGCCCCGACCGGCCCTGCCTCCCGTCCGCGTCGGCGCGCTCCGCCGGGCCCCGGCCCCGGCCCCGGCCTAGTCTTCTTCTGTGCGCACAGTGGAGCTGCTGCCCGACGAGGCGACCGAGGCACGGGTACGGCGGGTCTGGGCGCGGCTGGCGGCGGCGGGGTTGCCCAGTATGGCCGGGCACCGGCACCCCACGAACCGGCCCCACCTGACCCTGGCGACGGCGTCCGACCTGCCGTGGGACGCGCGGACCGGGCTGGCCGAGGCGCTCTCCGTGCTTCCGGTGCCGCTGCGGCTGGAGCACACGGTCCGCTTCGCCGGGCGGACGTCCGTACTGGCCTGGCGGGTCGTGCCGGACGCCGCGCTGTCCGCCCTCCAGCGGCAGGTGTGGGAGCTGGTCGGCGGCGGTGACAACCCCCTGCTGGAGCCGGACGAATGGGTCCCCCATCTCACCCTCGGCCGGACGCGGTCCAAGGGCGATCCATGGCCCGCCGAACTCCTGCCCGTCGAGCTGTCCGAGCCGTGGGAGGGGGCGTTCACCGCGGCGCGGAGCTACGACACCGGGACGCGGAGCGTGGAGCGGCTCACGCGGGCTTCCGCGACGCCGCCCGGGTCCGGGGTCCCGGTCCACCGCGACCGGCGCGATTCGTCCTCCGGCGGGACGGTGAACGGTTAGAGTGCGCGTGCGACGCGGTGAGGGGGTCCCATGGCGAAGGTCAATGTCAGTCTCGACGCCGAACTCGTGGTCGAGGTGATGGTGCTGGCCGGGATCGGCTCGCCGCAGGACGCGGTCGAGGCGGTGGTGCGGGACTACATCGCCCGTGGTCATCGCACCGAGGCCCGGACCGAACGCACGGACCTGAAGCTGCGGGAGACCGACATCAGGCCGCAGGACCCGCAGGGCTGATCGGGCCGTTCCCGGTTGCCGCCCTGGCAGGATGACCGCATGGAACGAGTACGTGGAATCGGTGGCTACTTCATCCGGGCCGCCGACCCGGCCGCCCTGAGCGCGTGGTACCGCGACTGTCTGGGGCTGGACAGCGACGAGCACGGCCTGTGGCGTCAGGACGCCGGGCCGACGGTGTTCGCCGCCTTCGAGTCCGGGACCGGCTACTTCGGCGCGCCGACGCAGCAGACCATGCTCAACTTCCGGGTCGGCGACCTCGACGCGATGCTCGCGCAACTGCGCGCCAAGGGGGCGGACGTGGCCGAGGAGACGCAGGACATGGCGGGGGTGGGCCGGTTCGGCTGGGTCACCGACCCCGAGGGCAACCGGGTCGAGCTGTGGCAGCCCGCCTGACCCCGTAGCGGCCGCGAGGCGCGGTTCCTGGCTCAACTCGCCGCCGTCTCAGGTCCAGTTGGCTGAGTTAGGGTTGCCCGGTCCGCCGACCCGCTCCAAGGAAGGGTGCTCCATGCTCGACCGGATCGTGCGGCACCTCGCCTGCCCGCACTGCGGTGCCGCGCAGGCGATGGGCGAGCGGGCGCTCCACTGCTCCGCGGGACACTCCTTCGACATCGCGAAGCAGGGGTACGTGAATCTGCTGCCCGGGGCGACGAAACTGCGGGCGGACACACGGGAGATGGTGGAGGCGCGCGACGCCTTCCTGTCGGCCGGGCACTACGACCCGGTGCGGGACGCGCTGGCCGGGCTGGCGCGGCGGACGGCCGATCCGGCGGTGCCCGGCTGTGTCGTCGACATCGGGGGCGGGACGGGCCACCACCTCGCCGGGGTCATGGACGCGTTACCCGGTCTCGACGGCCTGCTGCTGGACATCTCCAAGTACGCCGTGCGGCGGGCCGCCAAGGCCCATCCGCGGATCGCCGCCGCCGTCGCCGACGCCTGGCGGACGCTTCCGCTGCGGGACGACACCGCCGCCCTGGTGATCAACACGTTCGCTCCCCGCAACGGTCCCGAACTGCGCCGGATCATCCGGCACGGCGGTGTCCTCCTGGTCGTCACTCCCCTGCCCGGGCACCTGAACGAACTCGTCGGCGCGCTGGGGCTGCTGCGGGTGGCCGAGGGCAAGGAGTCACGGCTCGCCGGGCAACTGGCCCCGCACTTCTCGCCCGTCGCCACGGAGCGGCTGACCCGGACCATGGCGCTCGATCACCGGGCTCTGGCCCATCTGGTCGGCATGGGGCCCAATGCCTGGCACCGCGACGCCCGGGAGGATGCCGAGCGGATACGGCGGCTGCCCGCGCCGGTGCGGGTCACGCTGTCCGTACGGCTCTCCGCCTACCGGTTGTCGGCGTAGCGGCTGTCGGCGTAGCGGCTGTCGGCGTAACGGTGCGGGGTCCGGCCCGGTCAGCCGGCCACGTGCAGCCCGAACCCCGTGCGGCCCGGTGTCTCCAGCCCCTCCTTCAGGTGCAGTGAGGGGATCTCGTAGTCGCCGAAGTTCTGCCGCCGGAACGGGATCGGTTCCGTCGACTCCAGGGTGAGCAGGCGCTGCTCCCACGCCTTGGCGACGTCGGTGAAGTCCGCGTCGGTGATCCGGTCGGCGCCGTGGAGGACGAACGGGGGCAGCACCTCGATGCCGGGGTAGTACAGGATGCCGTGGTGGATCGGGAACAGCAGGTCCTCGATGGGGCCGTTGATCCCGCGGGCGGCGTAGTGCGACTCCGGGCCGCCCACGGTCACCGACAGCAGGGCCCTGCGTCCCGCGAGGGTTCCCTCGCCGAAGCGCTCGCCGTATTTGGTGTCGCTGTGCTCGCCGACGCCGTAGGCGAAGCGGTGGGTGAAGACCCGGTCCACCCAGCCCTTGAGGATCGCGGGCATGGTGTACCACCACAGCGGAAACTGAAAGATGACGGTGTCGGCCCACAGCAGCTTCTCCTGCTCGGCGAGCACGTCCGGGGTGAGTGTCCCGGCGTCGAAGGCACGGCCGGAGTCCTGGGCGACATGCAGCGGGCTGGACGCGTGGGGCCCGTAGTCGGCGGCGTCCACGACCGGCTTCCAGTTCATCGCGTACAGGTCGCTGACCCGTACCTCGTGCCCGCGGGCCCGCAGCGTCGACACCGCGAGGTCCTTGAGCGAGCCGTTGAGCGACCTCGGCTCGGGGTGGGCGTGGACGATCAGCGTCTTCACGGGGGCTCCTTGGGATCGGGGTGCCCTCGATTCTGGGCGGCGCGGCATCCGGTGTTCAGGGGCGGCGCTTCCGACGGACCGGACTTCCTGGTATCGGCAGGACCACCCTCACCGGCCGCCGCCGCGGCCATACTTGGGGCCATGGACGATCTTGCGGGCTTCCTGCGTACCCGGCGTTCCCGGGTCGATCCGGCGGCCGTCGGCATTCCGGCCGACAGCCGCCGCCGGGTCGCGGGGCTGCGCCGCGAGGAGGTCGCGCATCTGTCCGGAGTCAGCGTGGACTACTACGTGCGCCTGGAGCAGGGCCGCGCAACCCAGCCCTCCGAGCAGGTCCTCGACGCGCTCGCCCGCGTCCTCGGCCTGGACGGGACCGAGCGGGAGCACCTCCACCGGCTCGCCCGGCAGCGCCGGCGCCGCGCGAACGCCCCGGCCGCGCGACTGCGCCCGGAACTGCTGCGTGTCCTCGGTCTGGTCACCGACGCGCCCGCGCTGATCATGAACCACCGGCTGGACGTGCTCGCCGGCAACCGGCTCGCCGGGCTGCTCTACGGCCGCCCGCTGCCGGGCCTGAACACCGCCCGGCACATCTTCCTGGAGGAGACCGAGCGCGGCCTGTACGCGGACTGGGAGAACTGCACGCTCGACGCGGTCGGGCATCTGCGCCTGGCCGTCGGGAAGTACCCGGACGACCCCCGCTCGGCCTCGCTCATCGGCGAGCTGGCCATGGGAAGCGAGCGCTTCCGCCGCCTCTGGGCCCGTGCCGACGTACGGGCCCGTACGCACGGCCGCAAGGCGTACCGGCATCCGTTGGTCGGGCTGCTGGAGCTGCACCAGGAGAACTTCGCGCTGCCGGACGACTCGGGTCTGGAGCTGCTGGTGCTGTCCGCGGCCCCCGGCAGCCCCACCGAGGACGGGCTGCGTCTCCTGGCGGGCCTGAGCACGGACGACGGTGAGGGGCGGAGCGCGGGGAGTGCCGGTGGCCGCGAGGGGATCGACGGCGGCGGGCCGCTGGCTGGGGCGGGTCGCCAGGAGCCTGCTCCGTCGAAGGCACGGGACACCCCTCAGATGCCGTAACCCCCGGGGACCTCGCGCGGGACGGCGTCCGGCATCGCGGCCGGTGGCGCCTCCGACACGGCCGTCCGGTGGCCTCCTGGCGACCGGCACCGTTCGGGCAGCCGTGCTGCCCCTGCCGTGCCTCACGCGCCCTGGTGTTCTCGCCCGGACGGTGTCCACGATGGGCTGACGCGACGGAAGGTGGAAGACGGTGGCGCACCAGCGGCGGAGCCGGCAGGACGGGCGGGGCGACGAGGCGGCAGAGGGGCGCAGCGCGGGTCCGGCGCCCCGCTCGGACGCCGTCGTCCCGGCCGGACCCGAGCGGGCGGTGAGTCCGGGCAGTGTGGCGGCGCTCCAGCGGTCCGCCGGGAACGCCGCCGCGGCCGCCGCCGTGCAGCGGTCGTCGGTGCACCAGGTGCTGCGCAAGGCGGGGAAGCCGCTGGACGCCTCCGTGCGCGGGGAGATGGAGGCGCGGTTCGGTACCGGCTTCGGGGACGTGCGCGTGCACAGCGGGGCGGACGCGGAGCGGTCGGCGACCGAGATCGGTGCCCGTGCCTACACTGCGGGCAGCCATGTCGTCCTGGGACGCGGCGGCGGTGACAAGCACACCCTCGCGCACGAGCTGACGCATGTCGTGCAGCAGCGCAAGGGGCCGGTGTCCGGCACCGACTCCGGGCACGGGTTCGCCCTGTCCGATCCCTCGGACCGTTTCGAGCGGGCCGCGGAGGCGAACGCGCACCGGGTCATGTCGGGCCCCGTACCGGACCGGGGCGGCGCGTCCGACGCGGTGCAGCGGGCCGCCGCCGCGGACCCGGAGACGGTCCAGCGGGCGCTGGACATGAAGCTGGAGAAGGCGCGCGTCTCGCACTACTCGCCGTCGAAGAAGGGTGCGGGGACCGCTCAGGACCTGCCGATCGAGCGCCCGCACGAGGTGAGCGGGCCCGTCCGCAAGACCGGCACGAAGGGCAGGCCCGCCGCGCCCAACCCGATCGCGGTGCGCAAGCTCCAGCAGGCCTACAAGTCGAAGGCGGCCGCCGGAAAGTGGAAGGTGCCCAGCGAGGCGGACGTGTGGCGGGACCTGTTCGGCGGGGCGGGGTACGACCGCGGGCATGTGATGGGTCTGGAGGTCGGCGGTGTGGACGACCCCAAGAACATCGTCCCGCAGTGGTCGCTCAACCAGGGCACCGGCATGTGGCGGCGCATGGAGCAGGCGCTCGCCGAACTCGACGCGGGCACCGTGCGTTTCGAGGTGCACTACGCGTCGGCGAACGGCAACCACCGCGCGGTGATGGTGCCGACCCGGATCGACGTCTACCACGACGGCGCGGCCTACAAGCAGTGGAACAACGAGCCGGACACCAACGACCTGATCAGGTCCGGTGCCGACCCGAGCGACCTGTTCTTCTTCTACGAGCAGGCCATGGAGGACCTCGGGCGCAGCTCCGGTGACACCCTGACGCACGCGGAGATGGACGCGTTCGCCCTGCGCGCGCTCGGCGCGGACCGGGCCGACATGCTCTCGCACAACGACTACCACGACGCGGTCGCGCAGGGAGACACGCCCGCCGCCGACGCCGCCGACCAGCACGCGGCGGGCATGTCCAAGTCCGCCATCCCCGCGGACCGCCGCAAGAAGCAGATCGAGCGGTTCGTGGCCGCGGACCTCGTCACTCAGCACGGTACGGGCGACACGGCCACCTACACGCTGCACGACGCTCCGGGCCCGTCGCCGGACAGCGACTCCAGTTCGTCGAGCGGTTCGGACGTGGAGATGTCCGACGGATCGCAGTCGCAGGGCCAGCCGTTCATGACGATGACCTTCGACTCCCAGAGCAGCGGCGACGAGTACCAGGGGTCGGACGACCAGATGTCGACGTCCCCCTGAGCCGCACCGGCTCTGCCCGCCCGCCGGGGCGGGTGCCCGGCGCCGCCGTCAGGCGCCGGGCGAGCCGGAGCGGGGCGACTCGCGGGCGGAGCCGGAGCGGGTGTTGGGCGGGGTGCTGGTGTCCCGGAAGCACAGGTCGTGCCCGTGCCGGCGGAACAGTTCGCTGACGAACTCGTCCAGCGCGGCGATCTCCTCCTCGCGGGAGTGGATGTCGGCGAGGGCGGCGCGCTGCTCCAGGTCGATGGCGCGCTGCTTGTCGAGCCACGCCTGGTCGGTGGGCGCCTGCGGCAGTTCCTCGAACTCCCGCTGCGTACGCACGGGGAAGCTCTCGACCGGTTCGAGGACGGCCGGGCCTCCGGAAGGGTCCTCGTGGGAGCGGTAGACGACGAAGACCAGGCCGTCCACCGCGCCTTCGGCGATGCGTTTGCGCAGTTCGGGCCATTCCAGGGTGCTGAGCACGCTGGAGGGGACGGTGCCGTCCAGGGCGTGGGCGGTGACGGTGCCGGTGAGGCCCTGGACGTAGGTGGTGGACAGGCGTTTCCAGAGCGCGGCCAGGGCGTCCGAGGCGCTCCAGGTGGGCAGGCCGAAGAGGAGGCCGTCGAAGACGCGGCCCTGGACGGACGCTTCGAGGACCACACCCCGGCCCACGCTCGCGTCCTCCGTGGGGATGGCCGAGTTCATCTTGGCCCAGAGCTGTCCATGTCCGGCGGAGGCGGCGGCGACCCGGTCGAGCGACTCCTGGAAGCCCTCCTTGCGCTGCTGCTGGACGTACCAGGAGTACTGGACCCGGTGGCCCTGCACCTGGCGGTTCTGGAAGCCGTCGATGATCCGGCCGATGGCGGACTCGTCGACCCCGGTGGGCCGCCCGGCCTTCATGTCGGCCTCGATGTTGTCGAGGAAGGACTCGATGCCGGACATGAAGCCGGGCACCGTCCTGAGCGCGTCGACCCGGTTGACGCGCTTGAGGAGTTCGTCCTTGTCCTGGACGAACTTGATCCTGCGCCGGTCGGCTCCGGTCATCGAGTGCGCGGACTCCTGGGAGTTCTCGCTGTCTTGCGACTCCTCGGACTTCTGGGAGGCGCGCGAGGGTGGCCGGGAGGACTGGGGCGACCGCTGCACGACCTCGTCCGAGCGGGCGTGTTGGACCAGCCGGGACACCGCGGCGTTGCCCGCCGAGCGCTGGAGTGCGAGGAGCGGCCTGTTCAGTGCGCCGGTGCCGGCCCGTGTCCTGTCGGCGCCGTGCGTTCCGTCCGGTTCCGTCCCGTGTCTGTGTGTTCGCAACGCGCTCCCTCACCCCGCTCGAGCGGAACCGGATCATCGTGGTGATCCCCCTCGAACGCTGAGAGGAGATCAAGCCAAGTTTGATTCGCCGTGAATGGCGCCTACACGCGGTTACCGAGAGAAATTCAGCCAAGACACCCGAACATAATCGAGCAAAACCGGTCAGAGGACCGACAGGACCGGGGGTCCGTTTTCTGAACTCCCGGCCCTGTCGCGGCTTTGCATCACGGCGCGTGTCCGTGAGCATGTCCGTGACGCCTTTGTCACCTGGTGCTACTGAGCACTCCGCTGACGTTGAGCACCTCATGACACCCCTGTGCCCGCCGGCCGGTGGCGGGGGTGCCCGGCTTGGCGCAGGTGACCTGGGCGGTGACCGTGTCGTTCGCGGCGATCCTGATGGGGGTGACCCAGTGGTAGTCCTGATTGCGGAAGGTCTCCAGCGCGATCGTCGTGATCTTCCGCTCGCCGAAGTTGATGGTCAGCACCCCTTCGTCGCCCTGGAAGTTGGCGACGACGATGTCGGTGACCTGGAAGACCTTGCCCGCGGGCACCGTGTAGGTGCCGGTCTTGTCCGTGCCGCCGGCCGTCTGCACGTCGATGGTGGCCGAACCCTGCTGGCCACCCGCGCCACCGCTTCCGCCAGGACCGCTCTCGGTGCCCGTGCCGTCGCCGCCGCCGGCACCCGGACCGGTGCCCGCGCCGCCGCTGCCGCTGCCGCCGCCGGGCTTGCCCTCACCGCTTCCGGTCTGCCCCGCCTGTTCGTCGGCGCCGGGAGTGGGCCGCTGCTGGACGACCTCGTCAGCCGCCTCCTTCGCCGCGCTGCGCACGGCGGGCCGCACCAGCGTGAACCAGGCGAGGAGCAGGGCGATCAGGGCGGCGAGCACGGCGAGCAGCCACTTGGGGAAGACCGGGATCTGCACGAACTCCGCGTCCAGCGGGGTGTGCACGGCGTCGGCCGGCTCCGGCCGCTCCGCGCCGGGTTCCTCCGTCTCGGCGACGGCGACCGTGAACGGCCAGACGACGGGGGTGCCGAACCACACGGGCTTGCCGATGCGCGCCCGCAGACCCACCTCGGCGGACTCGCCCGGTTCCAGCTTCTGTTCGGCCGGCTTGACGGTGAAGCGCAGCTCCTCGCCCGGCTGCGCGGGGGTGAAGCCCAGGGTGACCGGGCTGTTGCCCTCGTTGCGCAGGGCCAGCCGGTAGCGGCCGCGCAGCCAGCCCCGGCGGCGGCGCGGCGCGATCTCCGCGCGCAGCTGCCTGAACTCCTCGACCCGGACGGTCGATTCGGGCACCCGTACCGCCTCGGGGTGCTCCGTCGGCAGCACGCGCACGGCGAGCGGCAGCTCACCGGCCCGGACCTCGTGGGACCTCGGCGGTTCCAGACGGATCGTCACCGTCTCGGAGGTGCCCGGGTACAGGGAGACGCGCGCGGGCTCCACGGTGGCCCAGGCCGCGCACTCGCCGACCACTTCGAGGCCGTAGCCCTCGACGATGTCGCTGTCGTTGCGGACGGTCAGAGTGGTGGTGGCGATACCGCCGGGCGTCACCGACACCGCGGGGATGTCGGAACCGGGCGCGCCGGGGCTTGGGGTGGGTGCTGGAGACGTCACCGGGTGACCGTATGACGCGCTCTCCTCCCCTCCGAGAGACGCGAGGGCAAGCCCGCGGGCAGCGCTCGTGCCCCGCGCAGCACTGCCCGGCTCCCCCGGTGCGGGCCCCTGCCGCCCCTCGAAGACGGTGCGCGGGCCGACTCACGCCGCTCGGACCCGCACGCAGCACCACGGCGCGCCGCTCCACCCCCCACACGTTCGATGGAAACAGGACTCATGACCACGAGCTGCCCTCAGGCCAACCGTCCCGCCACCGCGGCCCCGGCCGCCCACACCGCCCCCTGGACCACGCCCGCCGGACGGCCCGAGCGGGTGTCCGTCACCGTCTACGCCCCCGATCCCGTCCTCTACGTCGGCATCGTGCACCAGCTCCGCCAGCGCCCCGAGATCGAGTTCGTCGAGGCCGGGGCGGACGACAGCGCCCAGGTTTCCCTGATCGCCGTCGACACCGTCGACGACGAGACGTCGGCGCTGCTGCACCGGCTGCGGCACGACTCCGCGACCCGGACCGGCCTGGTGGTCGGCACCTTCGAGTCGGGTGACGCGCTCCAGCGCGCGATAGACAGCGGTGTCGCCGCGGTGCTCCGCCGCGCCGAGGCCGACCAGGACCGGCTGTTGCGGCTGGTCCTCGCGATCGCCAAGGGGGAGGGCATGCTGCCCGGCGACCTGCTCGCCAAGCTCCTCACCCATGTGGGCAGCATGCAGCGTTCGCCGCTCGATCCGCGGGCGGCGTCGCTGTCCACGCTCGCGCCGCGGGAGACGGAGATGCTGCGGCTGGTGGCGGAGGGGCTGGACACCGGGGAGATCGCCCGCAAGACCTCCTACTCCGAGCGCACGGTGAAGAACGTGCTGCACGAGGTGATCACCCGCCTGCAGCTGCGCAACCGTGCCCACGCGGTCGGCTACGCCCTGCGCAACGGCCTGATCTGACCCGTGCACCGCCCTCCGGCGGTCGGCACACTGCCCGAAAGCCCCTGAACCCCTTCCCCCGGGAGCGTCCCGCCGGCCCTGCCGCACCAGGGACGGCGGCGCCCAGGATGGCGGACGGTTGTGCGAAAGCGGAGTGCGGACGGTGAGGTGGGCCCGTGACGGGCACGGACAAGGCCGGCGGGTGGCGGTACCCGCTGGAGCGGATCGGCCTGGCGTTGCTGCTGCTGGTCCCCCTGCTGGCGGTGACCGCGGCCGCCGGTCCCGGCACGGCGAAGGCCCGGCCCCGGGCCGGTGACGCGGCGGTGACCCGGATCGCCTTCGCGGGCACCCGGCACCGCAGCCTGGGCCGGGTGGCGACGACCAAGTCCAGCACCCCGCTGTTCGGGGAGGGCGTGACCCACTACGACGTGGAACCCTCGGCGCTGGGCGAGCAGTTGGTGTTCGCCGGCCGCCGGGACGAGCGGAACCCGCAGGTCTATCTCCGGGCCGCCGACGGCTCCGTGACGAAGCTGACCGCCGGCCGGGACGCGGCGCATCCGCGGCTGACGCCGGACGGCCGGTCGGTCGTCTTCGACTCGGCCGAGCCCGGCGGCCCCGGGGGCCGCACCCAGCGCGACCTGTGGCTGGTGCGCACCGACGGCACGGGCCTGACCCGGCTGACCGACACCCCGGCCGACGAGGAGTGCCCGACGGTGTCGCCGGACGGACAGCGGCTGGCGTACTCCAGTGACGCCGATCCCCTGGCCGGGCAGCAGATCTACGTCCGCCCGCTCGGCGGCGGCACCGCGAACCGGGTCACCGATCCGGCGAACGGCACGGCGGGCGAACCGGCGTGGAACCCGGTGGACACCGCCGGGAAGCGGGACATCGTCGCCTACACCGCGACCACCGCCGAGGGCCCCAAGCTGCGCTACGTCTACGCGAGTTCGGGTGACGGCGGCCCGCTGCTGGGCGCCACGGAGGCAGGCTGGCGTACCCACGGGGCAGCCTGGTTGCCCGACGGGAACCAGCTGCTGTTCCTCAGCCCGGACCGCGACTGCACCTGCGAGGGCGACTTCGACCACGTCTTCCGGACGGTCGTGCACTCCGACGACGACGGCAACCGGTCGCTCGTGCTGACCGAGGACCGCGAGGTCGGTACGGCCACCTGGCTCGGTCCGGCCGACGGCGGCGGGGCCGTGGTGGACCGCACCACCGCCTCCGGACCGCACGTGGTGACCCTCCAGGACATCCGCGCGGACGGCTCCGACCCCCGCGACCTGGGCCGGGAGATCCTCCGGGAGGACCCGGCGGCCGACACCAACACCGATCCCGCCAAGGACCCGCTGTTCCAGCCCGCCGCGGGCTCCGACCCGTGGACCGAACGGCAGAACTACACCCCGGACGGGCGGCGGATCGTGCTGACCCGGTTCGAGGACTCCGACGCCGGACGCGTCGAGCGGATCTGGCTGGCCGACGCCGACGGCTCGAACCCGCGTGCCCTGCCGCTGGCCGGGCGCGGCCCGAAGGACTGGGACACCGACCCGACCATCTCCCCCGACGGCAAGTCCCTCGCCTTCCGGCGGACCTCGCCCGGCGGGACCGGGGACGCGGCCGGGCCGAGCCGCGTGCTCGTCGCGGACCTGGCCACCGGGGCGCTCCGGGGCACGGTCACCCCGCCGGCCGGACAGGCGCAGGGCACCGACGCCCAGCCCACCTGGTCGCCGGACGGCACCCGGCTCGCGTTCACCCGGACGCAGGTCGTCGCCGGCGGTGACGGCAACAAGCACATCTGGACCGTGCCGGTGGACCGGCTCGACCAGCAGCGCGACCTGTCCGCCGCCGACTGCCCCGGCGCCTGCGACGTCATCGACGACAGCCCGGCCTTCTCCCCGGACGGGCTGACCATCGCCTTCAACCGCAAGGCGGGGGGCGGCCGTGTCGACCAGCAGGGCGGGCTGCTGCTCACCTCGGTGACGGGCGACGACTGCCGGGTGCTGCTGCCCGCCGCCGCGCGCGGTCTGCCGGGCGCCTGTGGCCGGGAGCTGCCGGACGCCTCGGCCACCGGCCCGTTCCAGCCGCGGGACGCCGCCTGGACGGCCGACGGCACGGGGCTGGTGTTCAGCTCGCGTGCCGGGCTCGCGGTGAACAGCCCCGAGAAGCTGAGCCGGGTGGACGTGGAGTCGGGCACCCTGACCCCGCTCACCACCGGGCTGGGGGGCCGTCAGAAGGAGCCCTCGGTACAGCAGTCCGTGGATCTGGCGGTGCGGGCTCCGGACACCTCCGGGCAGGTCGTCGTCGGCCGTACCGGCACCGTCCGCGTCGACGTCGTGAACCAGGGCCCCGCGGCCTCGCCCGGCACCCGGTTCACCGTGGCGCCGCCCCTCGGGGCGACCGTCACCGGTCTGACCGCGCCCGGCCGGAACTGCGACGTGCGCGGCCTCACCTGCGACCTCGGCGTGGTGCCGCCCGGCGCCACCGTCCCGGTGACCGTCACCGTCACCGGGGTCACGCCCGGCGACCAGCCCCTGGACTGGTCGGTGACCGGCGCCGTGATCGACCCCGACCCGGGCGACAACACCGACCGCACGGTGGTCCCGGTGCGCGAGGCGCCCGCACCGCCCGACCCGACGCCGAGCCCGACCCCGACCGTTCCGACGCCGCCGACCACGCCCCCGGTACCGCCCGCGCCCCCGGCGCCGCCGGTTCCGGAACCCCCGGCGCCGAAGGCCGGGCCGGGCGTGACGGTCACCGCGAACCCGAACCCCGGCTATGTCGGCGGCCGCGTCGTCGTCACGTACACCGTGCGCAACGGCCGCAACGCCCTGGCCACCGGGCTCCGGCTGCGCATCGGGCTGCCCGCGAACGTGCCGGACAACGGGCCTCCGCCCGGCTGCGACACCGACTGGCTGTGCGCGCTGCCCGATCTCGCGCCCGGCGGCCGCAGCACCCTCCAGGTGGTCCTCAGCCCGAAGAAGGCGCTGACCGCCGAGGTGACCGGCACCCTCACCACCACCGGCACGGACGCCGACCGGAGCGACAACTCCGCCCGGCGGCGGCTGCGCGTCCTGCAGCCCCGGATCGTCGCCGTGCCGCCGATCGGCAAGCCCGGCTTCGTGACCTCGGTGCGCGGCAAGGACTTCCCGCCGGGCGCGCCCGTCCGGTTCCGCTGGAAGCCCGGCATCACGGCCGCCGCCGCGCCGACGGTGCCGCTGCCGGACGGCACGTTCATCGGGCAGCTCCTGATCCTGGCCAAGGACCAGACGGGCCCGCGCACCATCACCGCGAGCGGTCCCGGCTTCTCCCCGGTGAAGACGGACTTCCTGGTCGTCAACGGCAGTGTGCAGCCCCCGGACGAGGTGACCCGCCGGTGATCCACGAGGTCGACGAGGCCCTGCGCGGCCTGCTGGAGGAGTCCGGGCTCGCCGCGTCGGGCGTCGAGGTGGTGTTCGACGCGCCGACCAGCGAGTGGGCGGCCCGCCGCAGCGCGCCCACGGTGTGCGCGTTCCTGTACGACATCCGGGAGGACAACAGCCGGCGCAACAGCAGCGCGGGCGAGATCTACGACGAGGACGGTTTCGTCGTCGCCCGCCGCTCGCCCGCCCGCTGGTTCGAGCTGACGTATCTGGTCACCGCCTGGGCGAGCCGCCCGCAGGACGAGCACCGCCTGCTGTCACAGGTGCTGTCCACCCTGGCGTCCACGGACACCCTGGCCCCGCATCTGCTCACCGGCACGCTCGCCGAACTCGGCCTGATCGTGGGCCTGGACGCGGGCGGCACCGGACTGGACGCCCCGGCCGCGTCCGACGTGTGGTCCGCGCTGGGCGGCGAGCTGAAGCCGTCGCTCGGGGTGCGGGTACGGGCGCCGCTCGCCGGGATCGAGCGGGTCGCCGCGCCGCCAGTCACCGAGGGTCTGGTCGTACGGTCGGTGCCGCGGTCCCTGCCCGACGAGCCGGAGTCGGCGCGCCGGCTGCGCTACACGGAGATCGAGGACCCCGGCGCGGAGGGCTTCGGCGGGGGCCGGGAGCGGCGCCCCGCGCCCGCCCGGCGCCGCAGGAGGGGTGACCGCCAGCCATGACGGACAGCGTGGACCCGGAACTGTGGCGGCGGCTGGGCGCCGTGGAGGAGCGGGTGCGCAAGGCGGTCGCCGCACGGCGTGCCGTGGACCCCGACCCGGACGACCCCTACCGCGGCCAGTACCTCACCCCCGAGGCGGCGCGGCGCGTCCTGGACCACCGGCGCGAGCCGGCTCCCCTGGAGCCCGAGCGGCCCCAGGAGGACTCGCCGCTCGCCCTCCTGGCACGGGACTTCGGCCTCGCCCCGCTCGATCTCGACCTGCTGCTGGTCGCGGCGGCGCCGGACCTGGACGCGCGTTTCGAGCAGCTCTACGGCTATCTGAACGACGACCTCACCCGGCGCCGGCCCACCGTGGGCCTCGCCCTCGAACTGTGCGGGCACTCCGGTCTCTCCCCGGCCCGCTTCCGCCTCTCCCCCGGCGCGCCGCTGCTCGCGGGCGGTCTGCTGGAGGTCCAGGAGCCGGAACGGCCGCCGCTCTCCAGGGTGCTGGCGGTGCCGGACCGGGTGACCGCCCATCTGCTCGGCGACTCCGCGGCCGACGCGGCCCTGCGTCCCGTGCTCGGGGAGCCGACGCCCGACCCCGCGGCCGACCCCGGCATGGTCGGGCGGGCCGCACGGGCGGCCCTCGGCGGCACCGGTCATGTGCACCTGCGGGCCGTCGGCGGTGCCCCCGAGGGCCTGGCGGACGCGGCACTGCGCGAAGCGGGCCGCCCGCCGCTGGTGCTGGACGCGGCCGCGCTGGCCCGGCAGGCCCGTGCGCTGCCCGAACTGGCCGCGGCCGCCGCCCGCGAGGCACGCCTGACGGGCGCCGGAGTGGTGCTCGGTCCGCTGGACGCCCTCCCCGACAAGCCGTCCGAGCGGACGCACGCCCTGCGCACGGTGTGCGCGGCGCTGACCGGTATCCCCCTGTTCACCTACGGCGCGCAGGTGTGGGACCCGGGGTGGGCGGTGCGGACCCCGGTGTCCTTCACGGTGGGCCCGTCCTCCCCGGAGCAGCAGGCCCTGCGGTGGCGCTCCGCGCTGGAGGCGGCCGGTGCTCCGCCGGACGGCGCGTCGGGCGAGGAGCCCGCCCGCGCGGTGGCGGCGCACCGGCTCGACTCCGGGCAGATCCGCCGTGCGGCGGACGCGGCGGTGCGCACGGCGGCCCTGGCCGGGCGGCCGGTGGACGCGCGGGACGTACGGGCGGCGGTGCGGGCGCAGAACGGCGCGGGGCTCGCCCGGCTGGCCCGCCGGGTGGAACCCGCGGTCGGCTGGGACGACCTGGTGCTGCCGCCCCGGACCCTGCGGGGGCTGCGCGAGCTCGCGGTGCGCGCCCGCCACCGCGACCGGGTGCTCGGCCAGTGGGGGATGCGGCCGGGCGGGGGCCGGGGGCGTGGCGTGATCGCGCTGTTCGCCGGGGAGTCCGGCACCGGCAAGACGATGTCCGCCGAGGTGGTCGCCACCGACCTGGGCATGGACCTGTACGTGGTGGACCTGTCGACGGTGGTCGACAAGTACATCGGGGAGACCGAGAAGAACCTGGAGCGGATCTTCACCGAGGCGTCGGCGGTCAACGCGGTCCTGCTGTTCGACGAGGCCGACGCGATCTTCGGCAAGCGCTCCGAGGTGAAGGACGCCCGCGACCGGCACGCCAACATCGAGTCGGCCTATCTGCTCCAGCGCATGGAGTCCTTCGACGGGATCGCCGTGCTGACCACCAACCTGCGGGCCAATCTGGACGAGGCGTTCACCCGGCGGCTCGACGTGGTGGCCGACTTCCCCGTGCCCGACGCGGCGCAGCGCCTGGCGCTGTGGGAGCGGTGCCTGGGCGAGCGGCTGCCGCGCGCGGCCGATGTGGATCTGGCGTTCTGCGCCGACCGGTTCGAGCTGGCGGGCGGTTCGATCCGGTCGTGTGCGGTGACGGCCGCGTATCTGGCGGCCGATTCGGGGAACGAGCTGACGATGCGGCAGGTGGTGGAGTCGGTCGCGCAGGAGTACCGCAAGCTCGGCCGGCTGGTCCTGGCGGCGGAGTTCGGTCCCTGGCTCGCGCAGGTCACGGGCGTCTGACCCTGCACGCGCGGTGCGGCCCGCCCGCCCGTGCGGGCAGCCGGGCTGCCCCCGGGCAGGGCCCGATGTCCCCTGCGTGCGGTCGCGGCCGGAGGGAGGGTGGAGGAGACCCGTACCGCAGGACCGTGAAGGAGCGAGCATGCCGACGTACCTCACCCCAGGTGTTTACGTGGAGGAGGTGCAGTCCGGTGCTCGCCCGATCGAGGGTGTGGGCACCGCGGTCGCCGCGTTCGTGGGCTTCGCCGAGGACGGGCCGTTCCACGAGCCGACCCTGGTGACGAGCTGGGACCAGTACACCCGGCTGTTCGGCGGCTTCGTGCAGGGCGCCTACCTGCCGCACTCCGTCTACGGCTACTTCGCCAACGGCGGCGGCTCCGCCTACGTCGTCCGCATCGGCGGCTCCGCCGAGGACTCCTCCGCCCCGGCCGGCGACGGCGGGAGCGCGCGGCGCGAGCAGGCGGCGCTCGCCGTCGAGGTGGGCGGCTTCCAGATCGCGGCCCGGCCCGGCGTGAGCGGCGTCTCCATCGAGATCGCCGACCCCGAGGGCGAGAACCCGCCGGAGGACCGCTTCCGTGTCCTGGTCCGCCAGGGCGAGCAGGTCGCCGAGACCTACGACGCCTCGACCCGCCGCAACGTCAAGGGCTACCTGCCCAACCAGGCGCGCGGCTCGAAGCTGATCGAGGTGACCGAGCAGCGCGGCGGGAACGCGACCCGTCCGGCCGCGCAGACGATCTCCGTGCCGGACGCCCCGGCCGCGCCCGCGCCCGCCGCCTCCGGCCAGGTGGCCCGGCTGAACTCGGCCGAGTACGTGGGCGACGCGGACGCGCGCACCGGCTTCGCCGGTCTGGAGAGCGTGGACGAGATCACGATGGTCGCCGTCCCGGACCTGATGAGCGCCTACCAGCGCGGCGACATCGACGCCGAGGGCCTGCGCACGGTGCAGCTCGCCGTCATCTCGCACTGCGAGCAGATGGGCGACCGGGTCGCCGTCCTGGACGCCCCGCCCGGCCTGACCGCGCAGGGTGTCCGCAACTGGCGCAACGACGAGGCGGGTTACGACTCCCGCTACGCCACGCTGTACTACCCCTGGGTGCGGGTGCTGGACCCGGGCGCCGGGCGCAACATCACCGTCCCGCCCAGCGGGCACGTCGCCGGTCTGTGGGCGCGCAGCGACGCCGAGCGCGGGGTGCACAAAGCACCCGCGAACGAGGTGATCCGGGGCGCGGTCGACCTGGAGCGCCGGCTGAGCAAGGGCGAGCAGGACCTGCTGAACCCGATCGGCGTCAACTGCATCCGCACCTTCCCGGGCCGGGGTGTGCGGGTGTGGGGCGCGCGCACGCTCTCCTCCGACCCGGCGTGGCGCTACCTGAACGTGCGCCGGCTGTTCAACTACCTGGAGGAGTCGATCCTGCTCGGCACCCAGTGGGTGGTGTTCGAGCCGAACGACGACCGGCTGTGGTCGAGCATCCGGCGCAACGTCAGCGCCTTCCTCACCGAGGAGTGGCGCCGGGGCGCCCTGTTCGGGCGGACGGCGGCCGAGGCGTTCTACGTCAAGTGCGACCGGGACAACAACCCGCAGGAGTCCATCGACCAGGGACGTGTGGTCTGCGAGATCGGTGTCTCGCCGGTCAAGCCGGCCGAGTTCGTGGTGTTCCGGCTGGCGCAGTTCTCCGACAGCACCAGCCTCGTCGACGAGTGACCCGACTCGCTCCGGCACTTACCCCACCCAGAAAGGTGACACACAGTCATGGCTGAGGGCGATGCTCTTTCCACCCATATCTTCGGCGTCCAGCTCGGCGGCTACCTGGTCGAATCCATCCAGGAGATCAGCGGCCTGACCGTCGAGGAGGAGGTGGTCGAGGTCCGGCAGGTCAGCTCCGAGGGCAAGCAGATCATCCGCAAGCAGCCGGGCGCCCGCCAGGCCGGCGAGATCACGATCACCCGGGGACTCGACCAGAGCAGCGAGTTCACCCAGTGGATCAAGGAGACGCTGAACAACGGCGCGGTGGACACGGCGCGGCAGAACCTCACCATCGAGATCAAGGACTCCACCGGTGAGACCGTGCGGCGCATCCAGCTCATGCAGGGCTGGGCGTCCAAGTGGGAGGGCCCGTCCCTCAAGGCGGGCGAGTCGTCGGCCGCGACCGAGTCCGTGACCATCGTGTTCGAGGAGATCATCGTCGAATGAGGCGCCGTACGGTGACCGCGGGCAACCTGGACGAGATCCTCCAGGCGACGGCGCCCGCCAAGGGCGAGGCGGAGGCGGTGTCCAAGCCGTTCGCGCCCACGCCTCCCCCGCGCCAGGAGCCCGCGCTGCGCACGGAGTTCGAGTTCGAGCTGCCGCGCGGGTACGTGGACGAGGCGGGGACCGTGCACCGGCACGGGGCGATGCGGCTGGCCACGGCCCGCGACGAGCTGCGCCCGCAGATCGACCTGCGGGTCAAGGAGAACCCCGCCTACCTCAGTGTCGTGCTGCTCAGCCAGGTGATCACCCGGATCGGCACGGTCACCGACGTGCACGCGGGGGTCGTGGAGCGGATGTACGCGACCGACGTCGCGTTCCTCCAGGACTTCTACCGGCGCGTCAACAGCGAGGGCCACACGCGTGCGGCGGTCACCTGCCCGCACTGCGAGGGCGGATTTGAGGTCGACCTCTCCGGTGGGCGCCTGGGGGAATCGTGACGTACGCGCTCCCCCGGCTACGGGAGGAGATCGCGTACGTCGCCTACCACTTCCACTGGAGCCGCGAGGAGATCCTCGATCTCACCCACGGCGAGCGCCGGGAGTGGGTCTCCGAGATCGCCCGCATCAACACCCGCGTGAACGAAGGCGGTTGAACCCATGGGATGGCGAGACAGGCTACGTCGCCCCCGGCTGCCCGCCGCTGAAGGCGCGGGTCCGGCTTCCGTGCCCACCGAGGGGACGGAAGCCGGCTCCGGTGTGCCCGAGGGGTGGGACGGCGGCTGGCGTGCGGCTTCCGCCCCCGAACTGACGCTGGCCCGAGCGCCGTTGGCGGTCAGTGACGGTCTGGCCTTCCGCTCGGGGCTGGCCGCCTGGCGGGACCCTTCGTTCGACACGGGGCTCGCGCACGGCGTGCTGCCCTCGGCACCGGCCGGTCTGGTGCGCGGGGTCGCGCGGACGTCCTCGGGGTCCGGAGCGACCTTCGGCGGGGGCGGACCACTTCTGTTGCGGGCGGTCCGGCGGGAGGAACCGGAGGAGGCCGCGCCCGAGGCGGGCGAGCGGCTGGAGCGGGTCGTGTCCGGCCGCCCCCGGCAGGAGCCGGCCGCGGGGTCCGGTTCGGCGTCCCGGAAGGGTGCCGGGGGCGGGCGCGCCGGTGCGTCTACGGTGCGGCGGGGCCGGGACGCGTCGGAGGTCCCAGCGCCTGTCGAGGGGCAGCGGGGGCTCACGTCCACGGCATCTCCGGCCGTGCTGGGCGCGGGTGCGTCGGAGGCTCAGGTGCAGCGGGCGGCGACGACGCCGACCGCCGCCGCGCGGGCGTCGCTCCCTGTGGTGCGGCGCGTCGCGGTGGTGGACCCTCGTACGGGCGGGGCGGGCGGACCGGCAAGTGCAGTGCACTCAGGCGCTGTTACCGGTCCCACGAAGGCTTCGACATCACCCGGCACTGACTCCGAGCGAACCTCCTCCACCGCGTCCGTCCGTCCGTTTCCCACCGGCCGCTCACTGATCGTCGCCCGGCGGCCCGGCGGTCCCGTGCGCCGGGTGGCGCCTGTACCGACCGCCGCTTCCGAGTCGGCCGAGCCGCAGCAGCGGGCCCCTCAGGCGGAGCAGTCGTCGGAACAGGCCACGGTCCAGCGGCGCGAGGGAAGCCGTCCGCCGCTGGGTGAGCCCATGTCCCAACTCCCCTCGACGGCCGTGCCGATGAAGCGGCAGGCTGTCGAGGGAAGCGTTGCCGGGCCCGCTCTTCCCGTGGTCCAGAGCCGGGCGGAAGCGACGCCCGGTGATCGGCACGCCCCGTCCACCGAGCCTTCGCGGCGCCGGACAGCTCCCCCGGCCCCCCGTCCCCGGACCGGGCTGGGAGCACCCCTGTCGGAGCTTCCGCCCACGGCCGACGTACCCGGAAGCAGGCAGCGGCCCGGCCGGAACCCGGTGCGGCGGTCCACCGCCCCGACACCTCAACAGGCATCTCACAAACCCCTGTTGGGTGACCGGAACCCCGACGCCTCCAGCGAGCCGACGCCCGCCGCCCCGACCACCCCCGCATCACCGCCCGATGCTCTGGTGCAGCGCCGTACGACCACGGACGCCACGCCGACCGCAGCCCCGGCGCCCCTGACCCTGGCCCGACCCAGCACCCCCGCGCACGAGAACCCCGGCTCCACCGGTCCGGACACCCCCGCGCGCCGCACACCGTCACCGGCGTCACGCCCCGAGGACACGCGTCGTACGGCACAACGCGCCCCGGCCGCTCCCCGTACGCCCGACCGCCCGACCCTCGGTGCCCCGGAGCGCCAGACCTCCGTCTCTCCGGCCACGGCCTCCAGCGACCGGAGTCCCGCACGTCCGGCCACGGCCCCCGACCGGCCCGCCCCCGGCGTCGGCCAAGGCGCGGTGCCCTTGACCACGGCACGTCCCGGCACGCCGGCCCCTAAGGCGTCCGGCAGCGACCGGGGCTCCGTACCGCCGACTTCGGCCCGCCCGAGCACGTCCGGCACCACAGGTGCCACAGGTGCCATAGGCGCCACCGGCCAGGGCTCGGTCCCCCTGACCCCCGCCCGTCCGGTCACGCCCACGGTCCAGACGTCCCGCACCGCCCAGAACCCGGCACGCCCCAGCACGCCCGGCCCCACGGCGGCCCCGGCACGCCCGGACACCCAACCCCGCCAGGCGCCCGGCACCCTCCGGCCCCCCGCGAGCCCCCGCACACCCGGCACCGCCCCGGCCTCGGCACGCCCCGCCCCCGCCACCACCCCCCTGGTCATGGCCCGGGCCGTCACCCTCACCGGTCGCCCCGCGCCCACAGCCGCCGAGCCGTCCCCCACGCTGAACCTCCTCCCCGCCCGCCCGCTCACCCTCAGCACCGAGTCGGCATCCCCGACAGCCGCGCCCACGCGACGCGGGCCCGCCGGACGTCCGGTCGTGGCCGCTCGCTGGGCACGCGAGACGGCGGGAGCGCACACGCCCGCGCCCGTCCAGCGCGCCACCCAGCCCCCGGTCACCCCCTCCCCCGCACGTACCGCGCGCCCCGCTCCCCTGGCTTCAGCCCCCAGCGCCCCCGCGCCACGCCCTCTCCCGGTCACCGCGCCCCAACCGCCCGCCGTGCAGCCCTTCCTGGCGAACGCCCCCGCCCGCGAGGCCACCCCGTCGACCCCTGTTCCCCTGGTCCGGCCCGCGCGCATCCAGCGGGACACCGGCACCGCCCCCGCCGCGCCGCACCCCGTGTCCCCGGCGGTCCACCCCCAGATCCAGCGGGACAAGGGCGGCACCACCACCCCGCCCGCCCAGGGCTCCGCCGCCCCCCAGAACGTGAAGCAGCGGACCGACAGCACCAGCCGGGCCAAGCCCCCGGCCCCCGAGTCCGCCCCCGACCTCGACGACCTGGCCCGCCGCCTGCTGGACCCCGTCTCCCGTCTCCTGCGCGCCGAACTGCGCCGGGGCCGGGACCGTACGGGCCGACCCTTCGACGGCCGTCGCTGACGCCCGCCCCGCCACGCCAGACCCGCTCCACGCCCGACCCTCCACCACCACCGCACGCACCACGGACGGAACCCGAGCAGCATGACGGACAACATCTTCGCCACGAGCGTGTTCTTCCGGCTCAACATCGGCGGCAACGACCTCGGCGCCTTCCACACCTGCTCCGGGATGGGCGCCCAGGTCGAGATGGAGACGTACGCGGAGGGCGGCAACAACGCCTTCACGTGGCAGTTGCCGGGCCGGGTCACCTGGTCGAACATCACGCTGACCCGGCCCGTCACGGCCGACACGGCGAAGATCGGCCGCTGGCTGGACGAGACGCTGCGCCGGGTGGAGCCCAAGGACGGCGAGATCGTGGCGCTGCGGCCCGACCTGAGCCGGATCATCGGCTGGCAGGTGTACGGGATCGTGCCGGTGCGCTGGCAGGGCCCGTCGTTCGACCCGGCCAGTTCGCAGGCGGCGGTGGAGACGCTGGAGATCGCGCACGAGGGTCTGGTCCCGTCCTGACCCCCTGCCCTCGCGGTCCCCGTCGAAGCCTCGTCCCCCAGGAAGGAAAGCCCCATGTCCCCATCGGTCCGCGCCAGCCGGGCCAGGGCTCAGCTCACGCTCAAGGAGCCGCCGGCCTCCGTCGGCGCCCGGCCCGGCGGCACGCTCGCGCGGCTCGACCTCCAGTTCAACCCGTCGACGCTGGAGCTGAGCAAGTCCACCGAGTGGCGGCGCACCCCGGCGCGCATGGCGGGCGAGTCGGCGCTGCCGGAGTTCGTCGGCAGTGGTCCTCGGGTGCTGAGCCTGGAGGTGTTCCTGGACGCGACGGCCACGCACGACAACTCCGTGGAGCAGGCCGTGGAGAAGCTGATGAAGGCGTGCGTGCCCACGCAGGCGAGCCTCGGCCGGAAGAAGCCGGCGAGCCCGTGGGTCCGGTTCGAGTGGGGCACGGCGCGCACGACGTCGTTCGACGGGGTGCTGTCCAGCCTGTCGGTGTCGTACACACTGTTCGACGTGGACGGGAAGCCGCTGCGGGCCACCTGCTCGCTGTCCATCGAGGAGGCGAGCGTCGACCCGCCGGGGCAGAACCCCACCTCGGGCGCTCGGACGGCGCGCAGCACGCACACGCTGGTGGCGGGCGACAGCCTGGCGATGCTCGCCTGGCGGGAGTACGGGGACGCCACGGCCTGGCGGGCCATCGCCGAGGCGAACGGCATAGACGACCCGATGGCGCTGGAGCCCGGGACCGAACTGGTGGTGCCCGGACTGCGGGACGCCGGGTACGAGGAGGAGTCGTGACGGCCGCCGAGTCGGGGGACGTGCGGTCGTTCGCGGCCGATCCGGTGGTCGAGGCGCCGGGAGAGCTGCCGCCGACCTGGGCGACGCAGCTCGTGAGCTGTGTGGTGGAGGAGAGCGTGGGGCTGCCGGACACGGCGGTGCTCACCTACCGTGATCCGCAGCACGAGTTCCTCGCCGCGACCGGTGTCACGATCGGCACGCCGCTGCGCGTGTCGGTGGTGACCGTGAAGGGGCAGGCGCGGGAGCCGTTGTTCAGCGGCGAGGTCACGGCGCTGGAGCTGGACCGGGACGGCACCGGTACGTTCACCGTCCTGCGGGCCTACTCCAAGGCGCACCGGCTGCAGCGGGGCCGCAAGGTCGTGGCGTACCGGAACATGACGGTCGCGGCGATCGTGCGCAAGGTCGCCGCCTCGGCGGGGCTGGCCTGCGGCAAGGTGGAGGCCCCTGCGGTGACGCACGAGCAGCTCTCGCAGGCGAACGTCTCCGACTGGGAGTTCCTCCAGTACCTGGCGGCCGAGTGCGGGGCGCACGTACGGGTGGACGCCAAGGGTGTCCTGCAGTTCACCCGCCCGGTGAAGGCGTCCGGTGCCCCCGCACCGTCGACGCCCGCGACGCGCAGCCCGCTGGTGCTGGAGTACGGGCGGAACCTGCTGGCGCTGCGGGCGTCGCTGTCGATGGCCGACGCGGCGCAGAAGGTGCAGGTGCGCGGCTGGGACGTGACCACGAAGCGGGCGGTGGTGGCCGAGCAGGCGTCGGTGACCAGCGGCACGGTCGTGCCCGGTCTGGGCCCGGCGTCGGTGAACCGGTTCGGGAAGAAGACCCAGGTGACGGTGGCCGACACCCCCTACCGGACGCAGGCGGAGGCGGCGGCGGTGGCGCGGGCGACGGCCGAGCAGGTCAGCGCCTCCTACGGTGACCTGGAGGCGCTGACCACCGGCAATCCGGCACTGCACGCGGGCAAGGCGGTGGCGCTGGGCAATGTGGGTCCGGCGTTCTCGGGGCGGTACACGGCGACCGCGGTGCAGCACGTGCTGGAGCCGCACGGCGGGTACCGGACGACCCTGTGGGTCAGCCCCCGCCAGGACCCCTCGCTGACCGGGCTGGCCGGTGCCGGGGCGGGCTCGCGCGGTCCGCGCATCCCGGGTCTGGCGATCGGTGTCGTCACCGACGTGCGTGAGCCGGGCGGCGCCGAACAGGGCGCGGTCCGGCTCAAGTTCCCCTGGCTGGACGACACCTACGTCTCGGACTGGGTGCGCACGGTGCAGTGGGGCGGCAAGGGCGGCGGCGGTGTGGTCAGCCCCGAGGTGAACGACGAGGTGCTGGTCGGGTTCGAGCAGGGGCTGCTCGACAGTCCGTACGTCCTGGGCGGGCTCTACAACGGGGTGGACAAGCCCTCGAAGCACGACGTGCCGTTGGTCGACAGGACCAGCGGCAAGGTCAACCGGCGTTCCTTCGTGTCGCGTTCGGGGCACCGGCTGGAGCTGCTGGACGCTCCCCGGCCCGGCCCCTCGGGGCTGCGCCTGGTCACGGCGGACAAGCGTCTGGAGGTGCGGATGGACGACCGCGAGGACCGTATCGAGATCACCGTCTACCGGTCGCCGGGGCAGGCGGGGACGTCCGTGGTCATGGACAAGCAGGACATCACGCTGAGCGCGCCTCAGGGCCAGGTGATGCTGAAGGGACGCCGGGTGGTGCTGGAGGGCCAGTCGCGGGTGTCCGTGTCCGGGCGGGCCGTGGCGGTCTCCGGGCGTTCGTCGGTCGAGGTGGACGGCGGTCTGCTGGGTGTCCTGAAGGCCAAGCTCATCAGGATCAACTGAGCCCGCCCGCATGCCTGTTGTTGTCGAATACCGAGGAGTGCACGATGCCGGCCGCAGCCCGTACCGGTGATCCGACCAGCCATGGCGGCCGGATCACCACTCCGCCGCCCGCGGCCGCCGCGCGGGTGGCGACCGTGCTCATCGGCGGCCGCCCGGCCGCCGTCGTGGGCAGCCTGCACGTGTGCGTGGTCCCGCCGCACGCGGCCACCGGACCGCTGAACGTGATCGTGCCCGATCCGATGGCCCTGGCCGGCGAGGGCGTGCTGATCGGCGGCCTGCCCGCCGCGCGGATGGGCGACAAGACCGCGTGCCAGGCGCAGATCGTGATGGGTGAGTTGAGCGTGGAGATAGGTGGCGTGCTGTGAGCGAGCGGTTCATCGGCCGTGGCTGGGCGTTCCCGCTGCGCGTCGGCCCCACGGGCGGTATCGCCATGGTGGAGCGGGCGCGGGAGATCGAGGAGGCGATCCGGCTCGTCCTCGGCACGGCGCCCGGCGAGCGGCCGATGCGGCCGGAGTTCGGCTGCGGCATCCACGACTACGTCTTCGCGCCGGGCGACGGCGACACGGCGGGGCGGGTCGCGCAGCAGGTGCGGGAGGCGCTGGAGCGGTGGGAGCCGCGGATCTCCGTGGACGACGTCGTGGTGGCCTTCGACGCGGTGGACGCCGGGACGCTCTACATCGACGTGCACTACACGGTGCGCTCCACCAACGACCGGCGCAATCTGGTGTTTCCGTTCTACACGATCCCCTCCGAGGAGGGTGTCGAGGAAGTGGTCGGCGACTGATGGTCCTGCCCTCCCCCAATCTGGACGACCGGCGCTTCCAGCAGCTCGTCGACGAGGCGAAACGGTATGTGCAGCAGCGTGCTCCCGAGTGGACCGACCACAACGTGTCGGACCCCGGCGTCACGCTGATCGAGACGTTCGCCTACCTGGTGGACCAGTTGCTGTACCGGCTGAACCGGGTGCCGGAGAAGAACTACCTCGCGTTCCTGGACCTGCTGGGCATCCGGCTGTTCCCGCCCTCGGCGGCGGCCGCCGATGTCGACTTCTGGCTCTCCGCGCCGCAGCCGGAGACGGTCACGCTGAGCGCGGGCACGGAGGTGACGACGGCGGCGGGCGAGGACGAGGACGCCGTCGTCTTCGCCACGACCGATGAACTGCGCATCGTGCCGAGCGAGTTGGTCCGGCTGGTGACGGCTCCGCGCGGCGGTGAGCAGACCGACCGGACGAACGCGCTGGCCGAGGGCCACGACGTGCCCTGTTTCCAGCCGGTGCCCGAGCCGGGGGACGCGCTGCTGTTCGGGCTGCCGGCGGCGGTGCCGCGCTGTGTGGTCGCGGTCCGGCTGGACAGCCGGGTCGAGGGCGTCGGCGTCGACCCGCGCCAGCCCCCGCTGGCCTGGGAGGCGTGGGACGGGACCCGCTGGCTGCGGTGCGAGACCGGCGAGGACACCACGGGCGGTCTGAACCGGCCCGGCGAGGTCACGGTGTACATGCCCGCCTCGCACACGGCGTCCGTGATCGGCGGGACGCGGGCGGGCTGGCTGCGCTGCCGGGTCGTCCCGGCCGAACCCGGCCAGCCCTTCTACTCCGAGTCGCCGACCGTGCGGGAGGCCGCCGTGTTCACGGTGGGCGGCACCATGACGGTGGAGCACGCGGAGACGGTCGCGGACGTGCCGCTCGGCGTCTCGGAGGGGGTCGCGGGGCAGACGTTCCGCCTGGACCGGCCGCCGGTGCTGCTCGACGGGGAACCGCCGGTGGTGGAGGTGTCCTCGGCCGACGGCTGGCAGCGCTGGCAGATCGTCGAGCACTTCGGCCGCTCGGGGCCGGAGGACCGGCACGTGCGGGTCGACGCCACCTCGGGCGAGTTCGGCTTCCCGCCCGCGCTGCGCGAGGCCGACGGCACCCTGCGCGTGTGCGGCGCGGTGCCGCCCAAGGGCGCCCAGGTGCGGGTGGCCCGCTACCGCACGGGCGGCGGACCGGCGGGCAACGTGGCGCGCGGCGCGATCAACGTGCTGCGCAGTTCGGTGCCGTACGTCGCCCGCGTCGGCAACCGTGAGGCGGCCCGCGGCGGCGTCGCGGGCGAGACGGTGGCCAACGCCCGGCTGCGCGCCCCGCAGGCGCTGCGCATGCAGGAGCGGGCGGTCACGGCCGAGGACCACGAGATCATCGCGCGGCAGGCGGCGCCCTCGGTGCGCCGGGTGCGCTGTCTGCCCGCCGCCGGGGAGCCGGGCGCGGTACGGGTGCTGGTGGTCCCGGACGCGGTGCCCGACGACGACGGCCGGGTCCGCTTCGAGCAGCTCATCCCGTCCGACCAGGTGCTCGCCGCGATCACCGGGGCGCTGGACGAGCGGCGCCTGATCGGCACCCGCCTCGTCGTGGAACCGCCGGTCTACCAGGGCGTCACCGTGGTGGCCCGGCTCACCGCGCCCGCCGCCGTCGCGGACCGGGTGCGCGCGACGGCCCTGGCCGCGCTCCACGACCACCTGGACCCGCTGCACGGCGGCCCCGACGGCACCGGCTGGCCGTTCGGGCGGCCGGTGCAGTACGGGGAGGTGTTCGGCGTCCTCCAGCGTGCCGTGGGCGACGTGCTGGTGGAGGACATCCGGCTGTTCCCCGCCGACCCGGTGACCGGGCGGCGCGGCGCACCGGTCGACCGGGTCGACATCGGCGCGGGCGCGCTGGTCTTCCCGTACCAGCACCAGGTGGTCGTCACGGCCGCGGAGCCGGAGGCCCGCGCATGAGCCGCGCCGCGATCCCCGGCCTGCCCAGCCGCCATCCGATCGGCGGCCAACTGCCCGCGCTGTACGCCGAGGACGACTTCGCCCAGCGGTTCACCGCGGGCCTCGACACGGTCCTGGCCCCGGTGTTCAGCACCCTGGACAACCTGCCCGCCTACCTCGACCCGAGGGTGGCCCCGGCCGACTTCGTGGCCTGGCTCGCCTCCTGGGTGGGCGGGGTCGACGATCCGCGCTGGCCGGCCGAACTGCGCCGCGAGGCCGCGGTCCGGGCGATGGAGCTGCACCGCCGGCGCGGCACCGCGCGCGGCCTGCTGGAAGCGCTGGACCTGATCCTCGGGGTGCGCGCCGAGGTCGTCGGTGACGGTTCGGCGCTGTGGTCCCGCACCCCCGGCAGCGAGCTGCCGCCCGCGCCGGACGCGGAGATCGTCGTACGGGTGTGGCCCGGCAGGGCGGCGACGGTCGAGGAGTCGCGCGTCCACGAACTGGTCCGGGCGCTGTGCCCGGTGCACACGCGGTGCCGGGTGGAGATCCTCCCGGCCGCACCCGCCGACTCCGGCGAAGGGGAGTGACGTCATGCGCGAGTGTCCCGCCTGCGGGGCTTCGAACGAGGCGACGGACGACTTCTGCTGGAACTGCGGGAGTTACCTCGGCTGGTCGGAGGAGACGGCGCGAGGACGGGGGCGGGGCAGTGAGCCCGCGGCGCAGCCGTCCGCGCCCTCGGCCTCGACTTCGGCTTCAGCTTCGGCTTCGGCTTCGGCTTCGGCTTCGGCTTCGGTCGGGGAACCGGCTGCCCCGGCGGAACCGGACGCGGCCCGCGAGCCGGAGCAGGCCCCCGGGCCGGAGCCGGCGGCCGGGGAAGCGAAGCCGGCGGCTGGGAAAGCGGACCCGCCCGCCGGGACGCCCGCCCCGGCGCCCGCCGAACCCGCCCCGGAACCGCCCCGCGCGCCCGCCCCGCCCCCCGAGCCGCCGGCTCGCCCGGCGGCACCGCAGCCGGTCAAGCCGGCCAAGGCGGTCGCGCCCCGGCCGGTGGTCCGCCCGGTCGCGGCGGAGGAGGACACCTCGGGTGTGCCGTGTCCCGTCTGCCGTACGCCGAACCCGGCGTACCGGCGTTTCTGCCGCCGGTGCGCCGCGCCGCTGACGGCCGCCGCGGCGCCGCAGCGGCTGCCGTGGTGGCGCACGGTGTGGCCGCTGCGGCGCCTGCGCGGCGGGTCCGGCCGGCTGGTGCGACTGCTGGTCGTCCTCGCGGTGATCCTGGCTCTGGGGGTGGCGGGGTTCCTGCTGCTCCCGGCCGGACGGCATCTGGTGGAGGACACGCGGGACAAGCTGGGCAAGCCGAGGGCGGTGAGCCCGTCCCGGGTCGTCGCGACGGCCGAACTGCCGGGCCACGGGGCCCGGCTCACCACGGACGGGCTCAGCAACCGCTACTGGGCGATCCCGGGGAAGGGCGCGTCGGTGACGTACACCTTCGCCAAGCCCTTCCGCTTCGTGGATGTGATCGTCACCAACGGCGCGTCCAGGAAGGCCGAGGACTACGGCACCCAGGCCCGCGCCCTCCACCTGGACATGGAGGTCACCTCGGAGGACGGCCGGGTGCGGCACAAGGAGCTCGACCTGAGCGACAAGCCGGGCGAGCAGCCCTTCGCCGTCGGCATGAGCGGCGTCACCACGGTCCGGCTGACGCTCAGCGCCCCGGTCGGCCTGTCCGGCGGACGGCACGTCGCGCTGGCGGAGGTGGAGTTCTTCCAGCGGACGTGACGTCCCCGGGGCCGGGCCGTTCGTGGCACCGGTGTGGGGTCACCGGACGATGCGGACCAGCTTGTGGTTGGCGAACTCCTCCATGCCGAAGCGGCCCAGTTCCCGGCCGAAGCCGGACCGCTTGACCCCGCCGAAGGGCAGCTCGGCCGCGGTGCCCGCCGGGCCGCCGACGAACACCATGCCGGTGGCGAGGCGCTGGGCCACCCGGTCGGCCTGCTCCGGGTCGTCGGTCTGCACCGAGGCGCTCAGCCCGTAGGGCGAGTTGTTGGCGAAGTCGACCGCCTCGTCCTCGGAGCCGACCCGGAACAGCAGCGCGACCGGACCGAACAGCTCCTCCTTGTAGGCGCGCATGTCGGGCGTGATGCCCGCGAGCACGGTCGGTTCGTACCAGGCGCCCGGCCGGTCCATGCGGCGCCCGCCGGCCAGGACGGTGGCCCCCTTGTCGACGGCGTCCCGCACCTGCTCGTCCAGGGTCTCCAAGGCCCTCTCCGAGGAGAGCGGGCCCATGAAGGTGCCGGGGTCGGTGGGGTCACCGGGGACGATCTCCCGGACCGCCTCGGTGTACCGCCCGGCGAAGTCGTCGTAGTGCTCGTCCAGCGCGATGATCCGCTTGGCGGAGTTGCACGCCTGCCCGGCGTTGAACATGCGGCCCTGGAGGGTGTTCCGCACGACACGGGCCATGTCCGAGACGCCGAGGATCAGATAGGGGTCGGAGCCGCCCAGCTCCAGCACGACCTTCTTCAGGTTCCGGCCCGCGATCTCGGCCACGGCGGCGCCCGCGCGCTCGGAGCCGGTGAGGGAGACGCCCTGGACGCGGTCGTCGGCGATCACGTCCTCGATCTGCTCGTTGGAGGCGAAGATGTTGACGTACGCGCCCCTGGGCAGACCGGCGTCGTGGAAGACGCGCTCCATCTCCAGCGCGGACTCCGGGCACTGCGGGGCGTGCTTGAGCAGCACGGCGTTGCCGAGCATCAGGTTCGGCGCGGCGAACCGGGCGACCTGGTAGTAGGGGAAGTTCCACGGCATGATCCCGAGCAGGGTGCCGACGGCCTCCTTGCGGACGACGGCCCGGCCGCCGGAGGCGACGTCCAGTTCCTCCTCCTTCAGGAACTCCTCGCCGTGGTCGGCGTAGTACCGGTAGATCGAGACGACGATGTCGATCTCACCGAGCGCCTGGCCGACCGGCTTGCCCATCTCCTGGGTGATGACCGCGGCGAGCCGGTCCCGGCGCTCCTCGTAGAGATCGGCCACCCGGTGCAGCACGGCCGCGCGCTCCTCGGGCGGCCGCGCCGCCCACTCCCGCTGCCCCTCATCGGCGAGCGCGAGCGCCTCGCGCAGTTCCGCGTCGGTCGCGGTGGGGTACTCCCGCACGGTCTCGCCGGTGGCGGGGTTGACGATCCGGTACTGCTGCATGGGGGTCCTCTCGATCTCCGGTCCTGGAACCGCGGTCGGTGGTGGCGTGCGGAGGCCGCGCACCAGGTGTGTGCCGCTCCTACCCGCCACTCCCTCCACCAGGCTGTCCGAGATCCGCCGGACGCGCTCGCCGGGGAGCGCCACACGCAGGTCCGTCCCCGTCGCTCGGGAGGCATGTGCGCGGATACGACGACCGACGGTGCGTTCCGGCCGCGCCGGGCAGGGGGTGTGCCGAGCCGCGCTGCTGGAGGTACGTCTCGGCTCGGAAGCAGGTGACTGCGGTCGGGAATCCCTCGCCGTTGTCCGATCTGTTTGATATGACTGTCCATCAGCGGATCTCCAGCGCTCGGAGCGGAGTCGGAAGACTCGTCCTCGTGCGTGCTGGGAGTGAAGGCGGGGGTGGGGCGCGCCGCGCGCACAGCTAGGGGGATCGTGACTTCCGTTTCGTCGTTCAGGCAATGGTTGCGGGACAACCCCGAACTGGTGCTCCTGCTGTTCCGCCACGTCGAGAAGACACACGGCCCCGCCGCGCTGCAGTACGACGGCGGCCCCGCCGTCTCGAAGCTGCGCAGGCCCGCCGGGGCACGGATGTGGGTGACCCGGGCGCCCGAACAACTGGTCCTCAGCCTCTGCGCGTGCGGGTTCAGGCTCGCCGACTCCCGGATACGCGAGACGGGACACACGGCACGGCTGCCGGACGCCGATCTTCAGCAGCTCACGCAGATGCTGACGGAGCTGCCGCCCGACCTCGCCCGACTCGTGCTCCAGGGACTCTCCCTCTTCGAGGACCTGCCCGCGGGCCGGCTGGTGCGCGATCACGCCGAGCAGCTCCAGCGGGCCGCCGGGAGTGCCGCCGCCCCTCTCGCACAACCCGACTACGAGCGCCTCTCCTGCGAGGACCGGGTGCCGAGGGAGTCCGGCGGCGCGGCGCGAACAGGCACAGACACAGACACAGGGCAGACGACTCGACCGGAAGCAAGGGGAAGCCGGACCGTGGACGCCGAGGAGATCGCGCAGGAGACGGCGCGGTTGAAGGAAGCCGCAGGACGACTGGCCGACGGGCTGGACGCCTTCGCCGCAGGCGTGAGGGCCGGACGGCTGGCCGGCGATCGGGAGTTGTCGCGCGCGACCGCCCGGTGGGTCCGGGAGCGCGGCGCGCTGGCCGGCATCCTCCGGGATGCGGGTGCCGAGGAGGTCTGGGCCGACGACCAGGACTGGGCCGCGGCCGAGTCACTCGTCGAGCGGGTCCGCGAGAAGGAGCACCTGCGGAAGGCGACCGAGCGGGAGATCTCGGAGACCGAGCAGGCGCTCGACGAGGCCCGCTCCGTCTACCGGTCCTCCGCGAGCGAGATGCTCCGGGGCCATCTGCGCGAGAAGATCACGGAGTACGAGCAGCGCCTTTGTCAGCTGCTCGGAGACGCCGACGCGGAGGACCCCGCACCGCCACCGGTCAGCCAGGTCAGCGACACCGGCTCGGAGCCGGAATCGTCCGGAGAGCTGAGCACTCCGTCGCCGGACGACGACGCGGACAGCGGTACGGACGACGTCCCGGTCACGGACGAGGAGGAGGCCGCTGGGCTCGGCACCATCCCCGAGCCCGGCGGCGAAGCGGGCCCCGCCCCGGAGGAGACGTACACCGAGGACTCTCCGCCCGCGTCCCCCGCGGACCCGGGGCCGCGGCCGGACACCCCGGAGGCGGACGGGAGTGAGGAGTCCGGGGACGGCGTTTCCTGGGGTGAAGGCGACGCGCCCACCCTCGCCGTCCAGGACGGGACGGCGCACAGGGACGCCGCTGCGGGCGCGGTGAAGCAGGAGGCCCCCGCGACTGCCCTGGACCACGTCCCCGCCCCACGCTGCCCGGACCCGAAGCCCACGGCCGACGTGTGGTCCGGCGAGTCCGCCCCCGTGGCGGAGCTGGTCGAGGAGGGGAGGCTGGCCGAGGCCTACTGGCTGAGCCGCGCCGCCGGGGCGAACGTCCACCGCCTGGTCGCCATGGCGTTCGCGGACGCCGCCTTCCACACGTCGCCGGGGCTGGCCTCGGGTCTGCAGGTCGAGGCCGAGGAACGCATCGAGGCGGTCGTCGGAGAGGGGCCGTGGGAGGACGACCGCGATGCCCATCTGGTGCTGCTGACCGCGGCCATCCGCAGCGGCCTGTCGGCGCGATGGGCCGGCAGCGTGCTGACCGACTTCACGTCGCTGCCGGGGCTGTCCGGACCATGGGCGGCACTGCTGGAAGAACTGGTGCACGCGGTGCGCCAGTCCGTAGAGATCCAGCCCGGCGCCCAGGACGCACCCGCCGTGGCGTCCGCCGCCGACAGCCGGGAGGAGATCGGTGAGCGGGCCCGCCAGCTCGCCCTCGACCTGCCGCAGCGCACCATTAAGTACCAGCGGGCCACCATCGTGCTGCAGGCCCTCGCCGCGCCCGACGGTGTGCTGGGAAGCACGCTGGAGACCATTCAGGGCTGGGCCGAGGGGCGCGTCGAGGCCGAAGAGCTCGTCAAGGAGATGGAGGAGCGTTACAAGCGCTCCGACGCCGCCGACCGGATCATCGACACCACGGACCGCGCGAAGCGGACGCCCAAGCAGGCGAAGCACTCGATCCACTCGGCGGCACGCGACCAGCTCCGGGGGCATGTGAAGAACGTCCAGGACCTGCTCACCGCTGCCCTGCACATCGCTGCCTCGTCCCGCCCGTCCGGCAGCCGCGATGTCGGCCGGGACCTGGTGAGGGCGATCACGGCCGCACGGCAGGCCGAGCCGGTGCCCGGGGTGGGTGGCACACTCCTCGCACTGCTGCTGCGGTGGCTCGACGGCTCGTACTCCCCCGAGCCGCGCGACACCGGGTTCCGCCCTCCGGCCGACGGCCTGCTCCACCTGCCCGGCCTGTCCTGGCGGGTCGACGAGGGCCGGGACGAGCCCGACCTCGAGAGGCCGGACGCGCTGGAGGCCATGCTCGGCCTGCTGGGTCCCGCCGACATCTCCCTGGCTCTCCGGCATCACCAGGGCGAGGGCGACCTGCACCTGGCGGCCCGGCTGCTGGACAGACTGGAGCAGGGACGGATCGCCGGGGCCACGCCCCAGCCGGCACAGCTCTTGGACTGGCGTGAGGGACTCTCGGACGCGGCCGCCGACTGGCGGCGCAAGTGCGCCGAAGAACACCGACGCGCCCAACTCGCCCTGGCCCAGATGCGGGTGCAGAACCTGTTGAAGCCCGAGGACGAGCACGACTTCACGGTGCGTCTCCTCGACCTGGAGGCGGACCACGGGGAGCGTCACGGGGAGAAGTTCCGCGCCACCGCGGAGATCGGGCGTCGCCTGCACGCGCTGGAGGAGAAGCAGACCGCTCAGCTCTACCGCGAACTCGACGCCGCACGCCTGAGCCAGGCGGAGGAGCAGCGCATCCGCGCGCTGCTGGACCGTGGTGAGACGGTCGCCGCGGAGGAGCTCCTGTCCTTCGCCCGAGGTGGCGACGCGCTGCCGGAGCCCACGGAGCCCGTGGGTCAGGAACTGTCGCGCTTCCTGGCGGGCGTCTCCCACCGCGACGTCCCGCCACCCACCCGGCACGGTGTCAGCGCCCGCTGGTGGGCGCAGCACTACGCGGGGGACGACTCACTGGTGCAGAACGCGGTCGCCGGGCTCGATTCCTGGGAGAACCTGATCCGCGAGCGCGACGCGCGCAAGATCCGTGGTCAGGCCAGAAGCGTGCTGCGTCTGCTCGGCCTGAGCGTGACCGAGTCCAACGTCGAGGAGGCCCGGCACGGTGTCACCCGGCTGAGCGTGCGGGCCGACATCACCGAGAGCACGCCGGGCTACGTCGCCGCCCTGGGGTCTCAGGCCCGCCGGACGTACAAGGTCGTCGTCATCGCCGACGAGCTCCGGGGTGAGGGTCCGCTGCGGCACCTCCCCGACTCGGCCATCGGCGCCAACGTGATCCTCTACCTCCAGCCTCTCGGGATCGAGGGGCGTCGCAAACTGGCGCTCGCCTCACGCGACCGTGGGCAGCAGGCGCTGGTGGTGGACCCGGCCGTCGTCGGCTGGGTCGCGGCCCGCGCCCCCCGCTCGTTCCGCGCCGTGCAGCGGGTCACGCTGCCGTGGACCGGGTACACCCCGTACACCCCGCACGTCGCCGGTCTCGTGCCGCCGGAGGTCTTCAAGGGCCGGGCCGAGGAGATGCGCGAGATCCTGAAGCCCGATGGTTCCATCTTCCTCTTCGGAGGACGTCAGCTCGGAAAGTCGTCGTTGCTGCGGCAGGCCGTCGAGGTGTTCCAGAAGGCGGACCCCGACAGCAACATCGCCGTCTACCTCGACCTCCTCAAGGCGGACATCGGGCACGCCGAACCCCCGGACGGCATCTGGCGGGCGCTGCTCGCGGAGTTGAAGCGTCGCGACGTCATCTCTTCGAGCACCTCCGACAGCAGTCCTGTCGACGCCATCGCCGACAAGATCAGGCAGTGGATCGAGGCGCAGCCCGGCCGGCGCATCCTGCTGCTCGCCGACGAGGCGGACGCCTTCCTCACGGCGGACGCCCAGGCGGTCTACACGGGTGGCGGCCAGTCGACGTTCCGTACCGTCAAGCGGCTGCAACGGCTGATGGAGACGACCGGCCGGTCCTTCAAGGTCGTCTTCGCCGGTCTGCACCAGGTCCAGCGCTTCAACCACCTGACCAACGTCGTCACCGCGCACGGAGGCCCTGGCGTTCTGGTCGGACCGCTCAAGCCACAGGCCGCCGTCGCGCTCGTGGAGGAACCCCTGGCCGCGGTCGGTCTCGTCTTCGAGCGGCCCGACCTGGTCTGGCACATCCTGGGTGTCACCAACTACCAGGCCAACCTGGTGCAGATCTTCTGCGATCACCTCGTCGTCTACATGCAGCAGCGGGCCATGCCCGCCGACGGCCGCCGCGCGCCGATCACCTGGGACGACGTACAGGCCGTCGCCAACCTGGAGCGGGTACGCGAACTCATCGCGGAGCGGCTGCGCTACACCATCAACCTCGAGGACCGCTACCGCGTCCTCACCCTGCTGATCGCACTGCGGGCTCTCGAGCACGGCTACGCGCACGCGATCCGCCCCGGAGAGCTGCTGGAGGAGGCCCATGCGATCTGGCAGGAGGGCTTCCCCCTCAACAGCGAGCGTCAACTGACCATCTTCCTGGATGAGATGGTCGGGCTGGGTCTGCTCATCAAGCTCCCCGCCGAGGAGCGGGCCTATGCGATGCGCAGCCCCAACGTGGTGAACATGCTGGGCACGCGCAATGAGCTGGAGAGCGAACTCAACGACACCGATTTCGATCTTCCCTACGACTACAACCCTCGCTCGGCCCGCCGCTCGGTCGGCGTCATGCGCGGCATCCAGCGGATGAGCCCGCTGACCGAGGGGCAGTTCGACGAGATGCTCGCCCACCCCACCCGCACGAGCATCGTGCCGTGCACCCGGGCACTCGGCGACCACCTCGTCGAGAGCGGCCTGCGGCTGTACGGCGAGGGGTACGGTTTCGACGTCGTCACCGTGGACCGGGCCGAAGACCTCGTCGACGCGATCACGGCCAACTCACGGCGTCGGCGGGGTTCCAGGCTCCTCTTCGTCGATCTGCGCGGCCGAGCGGGTTCCGAGGTGAAGGAGGCCGCGCAGCGCCTGGTCGAGCACACCTCGGTCTCGGCGATCGACGCCGAGAGCACGCCCGGCGCGGCTCGGCGGTACGCGGTCGTCCTGTGCTCCCCGGACGCGGCGGCTCAGGCCGAGACGGCCAAGGCCGGCCTCGTGGTGCCGCAGCGGTGGACCGAGGACAGCGTCCGTGCCTGGCCCGAGTCGCCGTTCGGGCTGCCGCAGGAACGCCGCAGTCTCATCGCCGCCACCGGTGGCTGGCCCGCTCTGGTCGAGCTCGCGATGCACAACGTGCGTTCCGGCATGCGGCAGAAGGAAGTGCTCCAGAGTCTGTACGAGCGGTTCGACGCCGTCGACGCGGCCACGGCACACCTGAACGCGGCCGGCCTCGTGGCATCGGACATCTCCCCCGTCGCGGCCTGGGCGCAGTTCTACAGCACGGAGGAGTACCTCGCCGGGAACGCGGCCCTCACCCCTGGGGACCTGGCCGCCGCGTTCTTCGAGGAGAGTGACGAGCACGAGGCCCTGCGCTCGGCGGAGGGCCTGCTGGAGCGGCTGGACCGGCTGGCAGTCCTCGATCAGGGGGGCAAAGGCGTCCGGCTCGACGCTGTCACCTTCCGTGCCCTGAAGACGATCGGACCGGATCGGTGAGCGCTGCCGGCCCCTGGGTGCGGGGCAGCGCGCCCGGGGGCGCGGAGTCCACGTACGGCGATGACCCCGGTGCGCAGGTCCCCAAGGCGCGCCTGCCGGTCGCGGACAGCGTGGATGCCGCCCCGCAGATCGACAACGAGGGCCTCGCCGGGCTCCCCGGCCCGCGTCGGCACCTCGATCTGCTGGAGGCGGACCTGCGGTCCGGGCGGAGCTGCGTCTGGTACTTTCCCGATCCCTTCGTGGAATCCGGACGCGCCGACTTCTTCGTCGACGAACTGGCCCACCGCGTCGACGGGGTGGTCTCGGTTCCCGGGGTGGTGTCCCCGTCCGACCGGGGCACACTCCCGTCACCCGGGGCACGGACGCCGTTACCGGGTCCGGTCGCGTCGCCCGACACCACGACGCCGCCGGATGCGGCGGATCTCCAGGACGACCCGTACGGTGACCTGCTGAGCAGCCTCGTCGTCACGACCGGCACGGAGCTGCCCAGCGTGTCCCCCTCGGCACCCGTGTCGGCCTCGACGCTGCGGGACCGGCTGGCCAAGGAACTGGGCGTGAGCGGCGATCCCGTCGCGGCGCTGGCGGACCAGGCCGCCGCCGGTCTGGCTCCCCACACCATCGTCGTCCGCTGCTGGAACGAAACCTCACCGGAAGAGGCGGCCCGGGTTCTCCGAGTGGCTCTGGCCACCTTTCACGAAGCCGGTCTGGCGGACCGCGCCCAGCCGCGGTTCCTCATCGCGGCACGAGCGGGCGACCTGCCACGCCAGGCGCTGGGCGACCGCAGCCGGTCGTCCGTGCACTGGTGGTGGAAGGTGTGGACCCGCCTGGACACCGAGGTCCTCATGGCCTGGCAGCCCCGCGCCCGGACCGACGACCCGGCGGGCGCCCTTCTCCAGCGCGTCACGGATGCCGTCGTCGCCGAGGTCTGCGGCCCCGACATCGACCGCGCTCTGGCCCTGCGCGAAGCGTGGAGCGGCGGAGACCTGAAGAGTCTGCGCACGGCGCTCGCAGGACTGCTGCCCGACGAACCGCACCCGGAGGCGGAGTACGATCCGAGCCCGCGCATGTCGGTCGCCCACGCCTGGGCCCCGGACGCCGAGATCCACGATGCGTGGGCCGGGGGCTCCGTCGAGAGCTGGGACGGGCGCATCAGGTCGGTGAACGGCCGTAATCTGCTGGATTCCCGGTCGCACGAACTGCAGGTTCTCGTCTGTCACGCCCAGAACCGGGTCCTGCTCCCCCTCATCGAGGAGGCGCGCACGGCCCTGATCCTCCTGGTGCCCGAACTCCTGCGCAAGGGCAGGCACAGCCTCCAGGACTTCTGTGTCAGAGCCCGCTCGCAGTACAAGAACAAGAACGGCCGGACAGCGGTGCCGCCGGATCTCCACGAACTGGAGATCGGCGGCCTCTCGGCCGCCGCGTTCATGCTGAACCTGACCAGTGCCCAGATTCTGCGCCTGCGCTCGCTGCACACCGCGCGCAACATCCTCTCCCACCGCAGCCCCCTCGAACACGCGGACCTGGTGACTCTGGTCAGAGTGCTGACCACGGACTGGACCACGAAGTGACGCTCTCCGTGCCGGGACACCGGTCGGGCAAGTCTCCGCTCATCCGGTCGTGCCTAGCCCGATCCGGGGTACACGGCCCCGCATGGCAGCGATGACCGATCACTCCAAGTCCCTGCGGGCCGTCCGGCAGTTGCGTCGGGTGCGTGGTTTCTACGCGAGCGGCGTGCTCCTCTGGCTGACCGCGGCTGTCTGGACGGGATGGATGCGTCCCGGCAGCCCTCAGATGTGGGTCTCCGTACTCCTCCTCGCCCTCTTCGCCGGGCTGCTGGTCACGGCGTCGCTGTGGCTCTCGCGTCTGCGCGGCCCGGGTGCGGGTGTTCCGGCCCACCATGCGGCGGCGGGACGGAAGATCACCGCCGGGCACGCCTGACCCCCTGCGAGCGGCTCGGCTGGAGATTGGAAAAGTTTTTGCCTCTGGCGCGAACACCGCGCCGATGACCAGCTCACCCGCCCCGCGCAGGTTCTCGCTTCGGCAAAATGCGGCCGGAACCGGTGCCGGGCGGGTGTCGTGCGCGTTACGGGGGCGTTGACCGGCGCGGGCACCGGGCGGAGGCTCGTCATATAGGTGCTCGGTACAACTGGTTCGGCGGCCCGGCCCGGCCCGAGCGGGAAACCGCAGGCCAGGCGGCGTGCCGGGGGCAGGAGGCAGCGCATGTGCGGTATCACCGGCTGGGTGTCCTTCGACCGCGATCTCGGTGCCGAGGACGCCGTACTGGATGCGATGACGGAGACGATGGCCTGCCGGGGTCCGGACGACCGGGGCACATGGGCCGAGGGGCCCGCCGCGCTGGGGCACCGCCGGCTCGCCGTCATCGACCTGCCCGGCGGACGCCAGCCGATGTCCGTCGGCACCCCGCAGGGGAACGTCGCCCTCGTCTACTCGGGAGAGGCGTACAACTTCACCGAGCTGCGCCGTGAACTCGCCGACCGGGGGCACCGGTTCACCACCGACTCCGACACCGAGGTCGTCCTGCGCGGCTATCTGGAGTGGGGCGACACGGTGGCCGAGCGGCTGAACGGCATGTACGCGTTCGCCGTGTGGGACGGCCGCCACGACAGGCTGGTGATGATCCGCGACCGCATGGGCATCAAGCCGTTCTTTTTCTTCCCGACCTCCGACGGTGTCCTCTTCGGCTCCGAGCCCAAGGCGATCCTCGCCCATCCGCTGGCCCGCCCCCGCGTCGCGCTGGACGGTCTGCGAGAGCTGTTCACCCTGGTCAAGACCCCCGGGCACGCCGTGTGGGACGGGATGCGCGAGGTCGAACCGGGCACCGTCGTCACCGTCGACCGCTCCGGCCCGCGCACCCGGACGTACTGGCGGCTGGAGACCCGGCCGCACACCGACGACCGGGAGACGACGATCGCCACCGTCCGGTCGCTGCTGGACGACATCGTGCGCCGTCAGCTCGTCGCCGACGTGCCGCGCTGCACCCTGCTCTCCGGCGGTCTGGACTCCTCCGCCATGACCGCGCTGGCCGCCCGGCAGCTCGCGGAGCGGGGCGAGAAGGTACGCAGCTTCGCGGTCGACTTCGCCGGACAGGCGGACAACTTCGTCGCGGACGAACTGCGCGGCACGCCGGACACCCCCTTCGTCCACGACGTGGCCCGGCTCGCCGGGACCGAGCACCAGGACATCGTCCTGGACGTGCAGTCCCTGGCCGACCCCGCCGTGCGCGAGAGGGTGATCCGCGCCCGGGACCTGCCCGCCGGGTTCGGCGACATGGACGCCTCGCTCCTGCTGCTCTTCCGTGCCATCCGGGACCAGTCCACGGTCGCCCTGTCCGGTGAGTCCGCCGACGAGGTCTTCGGCGGGTACCTCCAGTTCTTCGACGAGGAGGCCCGGCACGCACAGACGTTCCCCTGGCTTGTGGCCTTCGGCCGCCACTTCGGTGACGACACCGGCGCGCTGCGGCCCGAGCTGGCCGAGTCCCTCGATCTGCCGGGCTACATCGCCGACGGCTGGCGCACGGCCGCCGCCGGTGTCGAACGGCTGAGCGGCGAGAGCGACTTCGAGTACCGCATGCGCCGGATGTCCCACCTCCACCTGACCCGGTTCGTACGGACGCTGCTCGACCGGAAGGACCGGATGAGCATGGCGGTCGGGCTGGAGGTGCGGGTGCCGTTCTGCGACCACCGGCTCGTGGAGTACGTCTACAACACGCCCTGGGCGCTGAAGTCGTTCGACGGGCGGGAGAAGAGTCTGCTGCGCGAGGCCACGGCCGATGTGCTGCCCGGGTCGGTGTACGAGCGGGTCAAGAGCCCGTACCCGTCCACGCAGGACCCCGGCTACGGGCGCGCCCTCCAGGAGCAGGTCAGGGACCTGCTCGCGCGGCCCTCCCACCGCGTCTTCGACCTCCTCGACCGGGAGAAGGTCCGCACGGCCGCGGCGGAGGGGACCCCGGCGGGTACCCAGGCGTCCCGGCGGGGACTGGAACGGACGCTGGACCTCGCCCTGTGGCTCGACCTCTACTCGCCCGAGGTGATCCTCGGCTGAGGCCGGTCACCACCAGGAGCGCCGCCGTGCCCACGGCGGCGCTCCTGTCTGTCCAGATCCCCTCGACTCCCTTCTCCCGCAAGCAAGTTGACCGAACTTCGCCTTTCCCGCGCCCCTCCACTTGACTGGTACAGACCAATGCGTTTGAGTGTGGCCCCACACCCCCCATCACGGCCGTCCCCCACGCCTTGGCCGGTGTCTCCCGTGCGCGCCGACGAAGCGCGCCCGCGTTGCGCCCTGAGCCGGAACAGCCGTGGAATCTCAAGGAGTTGATTCAGTGTCGAGACGGCACATCTCCGCCGCGCTGGCCGCGCTCACGCTCGCCGTGGCCCCCGTACTGCTTCCGGCGCCGGCCGCTTCGGCCGCCCCGGCGGCCTCCTGCTCCAGCTACCCGAACTGGGTGGCCGGCAAGTCGTACCGCGCCGGTGACATCGTCCGCTACACGGACGGCAAGGCGTACATCGCCGAGCACGACAACCCGGGCTACGACCCGATCATCAGCACCTGGTACTGGGACCCGTACTCCTGCGACGGCGGCGGCACCACGCCGGTCGGCAACTTCGTGGTCACCGAGGCCCAGTTCAACCAGATGTTCCCGAACCGGAACTCGTTCTACTCCTACAGCGGGCTGGTGAACGCGCTCGGCGCGTACCCCGGCTTCGCCAACACCGGCAGCGACTCGGTGAAGAAGCAGGAGGCCGCGGCCTTCCTCGCCAACGTGAACCACGAGACCGGCGGCCTGGTCTACGTGGTCGAGCAGAACACCGCGAACTACCCGACGTACTGCGACTGGGGCCAGCCGTACGGCTGCCCGGCCGGTCAGGCGGCGTACTACGGGCGCGGCCCGATCCAGCTCAGCTGGAACTTCAACTACAAGGCGGCCGGCGACGCGCTCGGCATCGACCTGCTGAACAACCCGTGGCTGGTGCAGAACGACAGCGCGGTCGCCTGGAAGACCGGCCTCTGGTACTGGAACACCCAGTCCGGACCCGGCTCCATGACGCCGCACAACGCCATGGTCAACCAGGCGGGCTTCGGGCAGACGATCCGCAGCATCAACGGCTCCCTGGAGTGCGACGGCCGCAACCCCGCCCAGGTGCAGAGCCGCGTCGACGCCTACCAGCGCTTCTCCCAGATCCTCGGCGTCTCCCCCGGCGGCAACCTCTACTGCTGACGAGGACCCCGCTCCCGGCGCGCCACGGCCACCCCGGCCGTGGCGCGCTCGTGCGTCGGCGGCCGGCTCCGCCGTCACACCGGGCCGCTCCGGCACCGCCGACGTGTGGTTCCGGCGACGAAGGGCACTCAGAGACACGCACGGGAACGCCCGGCGTCCGGGAGGCCGACATGGGACCAGTGGCAGCGCTGCCGACCCCGCCGGGTGTGTACGCCCCGCAGCACGACACCGGCCTGATCGCCCGCGCGCTGGACGACGAGCGCCTGGACGCCGGTTCCGCCGTCCTCGACCTGTGCACCGGGAGCGGGGCGCTGGCCGTACGGGCCGCGCGGCGCGGAGCCCGGGTCACGGCGGTCGACATCTCCTGGCGCGCCCTGGCCACCGCGTGGTGCAACGCGCTGCTCGCCGGGCGGTGCATCACCGTGCGCCACGGCGACCTGGTCGGGGCCGTGCCGGGGCGCCGGTACGACCTCGTGGTGAGCAACCCGCCCTACGTGCCCGCGCCTGCCGCGAACCCGCCGAACCGGGGTCCGGCCCGCGCCTGGGACGCCGGGCCGGACGGCCGGGTCTTCGTGGACCGGATCTGCGACAGCACCGCGGAGGTGCTCCGCGGCGGCGGGGTCCTCCTGCTCGTGCACTCCGGGCTGTGCGGCACCGCGCCGACCCTGGAACGGCTCGCCGCCTCGGGGATGGACGCCACCGTGGTGGGCCGGGCCACCGTGCCCTTCGGCCCCGTGCTGCGCGAGCGCCGGTCCTGGCTGCACAGCCGGGGCATGCTGCGCGACCGGCACGAGGAGCTGGAGGAACTGGTGGTGGTCCGCGGCGTACGGCGCTGAACGGAGCCGGGTCCGTTTCGGCGGACTTCAGCGGGTACTCGGGGTGCGGAACGCGACGCGTGTCGAGAGGGCGGAGGTCCGCCGTGCCCCGAGAAGCCGAGACCCCGGTCCGCGTGACCATCACGCCCGACGGGCCGCTGCTGCTGCCGGGGCCGGTCGAGGTGACCTGCCCGGACGGTACGGTCGTCACCTCGCGGCGCTTCACGGTGGCGCTCTGCGTCTGCCGCCGCAGCCGCGCCTACCCGTGGTGCGACACCAGCCACCGCCGACGCACGCGGAGCACGGGGGACGACCGGTGACGGCGCCCCCGCTCCCCCGGCCGCGCGGCGCACTGTCCGCGTCCGTCGTCTCCTCGCTGACCGGCGGCCGCGACGCGCCCGTCCATAGGCCCGCCGATACGCTCGCGGACACCGCCGACCCGTACGGCGACGACCTCCAGCTCGCCCTCTACGTCCTCTACGAGCTGCACTACCGCGGCTTCGAGGGCGTGCCCGACGACCTGGAGTGGGACCCCGTCCCGCTGGCGCTGCGCCGGTCGCTGGAGCGGCCGTTCCTCGCGGCCCTACGCCGGGACGCACCGCCGGGCACGAGCGCCGGGAAGGCGCTGGACGCGCTGCTGGTGGAGCCCGTCGGGCACGACGACAGCAGCGTGAGCCACCATCTGCGGCGGGACGGCAAGCTGTGGCAGCTGCGGGAGTACGCGGCCCTGCGCTCGCTGTACCACCTCAAGGAGGCCGATCCGCACGCCTGGGTCATCCCGAGGCTGCGCGGCCGGGCCAAGGCGGCCATGGTGGCGGTGGAGTTCGACGAGTTCGGCGCCGGACGCCCGGACGAGATCCACGCCCGGCTGTACGCCGACCTGATGGCGGACCTCGGTCTGGACACCGCGTACGGCAGCTATCTGGACCGGGCGCCCGCCCCCGCGCTGGCCACGGTCAACCTGATGTCCCTCTTCGGCCTGCACCGCGCCCTGCGGGGCGCCCTGGTGGGCCATTTCGCGGCGGTCGAGGTGACGTCCTCGCCGGGGTCGCGGCGGATGGCCGCGGCCATGCGCCGCGCCGGGGCGGGGGCGGCGGCGCGGCGGTTCTACGACGAGCACGTGGAGGCGGACGCCGTGCACGAACAGGTCGTCCGCCGGGACGTGGTCGGCGGCCTGCTGGCCGACGAGCCGTGCCTGGAGGCCGACATCGCCTTCGGCGTGCACGCCACCGGCCTGCTGGAGGACCGGTTCGGCGCCCATGTGCTGAAGGCGTGGCGGCAAGGGCACAGCGCCCTGCGGGAGGCGCCCGCGACGCCGGACGGCCCGGACCGGTGCCGGTCCGGGCCGTCCGGCAGCGGGTGAGGCGCGCTCAGGCGTCCAGCAACTGGTTGAAGAAGGTGCGGTACTGCTGGAGTGCCACGCGCAGCCCTTCGGTCTCGACCTGCTCGCCCCGGCTCCACTGGCCTTCCAGGTCCTTCTTGTGGTCGGCGAAGGTCGCGGCCAGGGACTGGATGACGTCGGCGACGAGGGCGTCCGCCGAACGCACCGCCTCCTTGGGGTCGTCGACGAAGGTGCCCTGGATCTTCGCCCAGCGCCCGCGGTAGTCCTCGGCCTCCTGATGGGCGATCAAGGGGTCGGACCCCTCGTCCACCGAGCGCGGCCGCTCGTCGCCCCGCGTCCGGTCCTGACCGGCCTGTTCCTCCGGTGCTCCGGTGCGCTCCCCGGCGGCCTCCCGCTCCCGCGAACGTTCCGGTGCGGGCGTCGCCTCGCCGGGGAAGGAGGGCGGCGACGTGTCGGCGCTCCGGCCGGTGCGCTCGTCGGACAGCGGGGGCGCTTCGGCGGTGCGGTCGGAGTGCGCCTCGGACAGCGGGCCCGAGCGGACCTCGGACGACGTGTCGCGTCCGGTACCGGAGGGCGCGCCCGAAGGCGTGCCGGGGGCGTCGGGCGCGTCGGTCAGGGGGCCGGAGCGGGCGTCGGGACGGCTGTCCCGGCCAGAGCGCGCCAGGTCCTCCGTCGTCAACTCGCCCTCGCCCGGGCCGCTGTTGGTGTGCCGGTCTGTCATGACAGCCTCTCTTCCGCTGATGCCGTGGTGGGCCGGGCGCCGGGTCAGGCCGCGTCGTGCCCGGTGCTCTCGTGGTGCGGGGGACGCTCGCTGCCCAGCAGGTCGTCGAAGAGGGTGCGGTAGCGCACCATGGCGCCGCGCAGTTCCTCGGTGGTCGCCTCGCCGTTCTCGTTGCGGAGGTTCACGTCGTGCGCGTCGCGGTAGTGCTCCAGGGTCTTCGCGTGCTCGACGGACAGGTCCTTGAGCTGTTGCTCGAAGCCCTCGGTGGGGTAGCCCCGGTCCCGCATGAGCCGGGTGACCAGGCGGTCGGCGTCGTCCACGCTCTGCGCCGGGTGGTCCACGAACCGTTCCTGGGTGGTGCTCCACTCGGCGGCGTACCGGTCGCGCTCGTCGGGGGACAGCTCCTTGAGGTCGAGGTCGCGGTGCCGCTTCTCCCGGGCCTTGAGCTCGCGCTCGGCGTCGCGCCGGCTCTCGCCGGACTCGACGGCCCGGTCGTACTCGGGACCGAACCGCTCTTGCAGGCTGCGCCGGCGACGGCGCGTCACGAGCCACACTCCCGCGGCGATCAGAATCAGGATGACCGCGATGGGGACCAGAATGGCGATCAGCGTTTGAGCGGTGGACATCGCCTCTCCCGCATGGTGAGTTGAGTGGTGGGGCTGATCCGGTCGACGGACAGCCCGGTACACCGCCCGAGTACCCCCGCCGTGTTGCGGCACACCGGGTGACGTGATTGCCCGGCCGCGCCGACGGGTACGCGGAGGCGGCACCGGGCGGCTCGCCAGTCGTGCGGCGGGCCGCCCTCCTCCTTGCACCCCCACGGCACGGACGGGGATGAGGGCATGAGCCGACGGCACACTCAGGACGACGCGGCACGCGTGCCGCGCACGCGTCCGGCGACGGCCGGCCACCACCGGGAGCGCTCCGGGACCGAACCGGCCACCGCCCGCAGCCCGCTGAGGCTGCGGCTGGTGCTCGGCGTGGCGGGCCTGCTCGTATTCCTGCTCGGTACGGCGCTCTTCGCCCTGTGGGCGGGCGCGGTGACGCAGCGGGACGTTCCGGACCCCACCCAGCTCACGGTCCTGGCGGTGATCTGCGGTGTCCTCTCACTGCTCGCCGCCGTGGACCTGGTGGTGGTCCTGCTGCGTCTCGCGCGCGAGCGCGCCGGGCGGCCCCGCCGGAGGTGATGGCGCGAGCCGCCGCGGCGGGGCCGCACCTCAGCGCGGCTCAGCCGGAGGGCTCGTCCGGCACGGGCTGGTCGGCGCGCACCCCGGCGGCGTCCGGAGCGCCGCGCGGGCCCGCGCCCGCCTCGTCCGTGTCGGGCACGTCGCGGGTGTCGTGAGGCGTGTCGGGCCCGTGCGCGCGGGCGTCCCAGCGGTCCTCGCCCTCGCCCGCCTGCTGGTCGGGCAGGTCCCTGGGCACGCGTCGGGCTCGGGGGTCGTGCTGCTGGTCGGACATGGCGCTCTCCTCCACGGTCGGGTCCTCGGACGCCGCGCACGGGCCGGGGCCGGGCGGGCGGTCCGTCGCGGGTACCCGGCAGTCCTCGGAGCATGCGGCCCGGGGGGGGTGAGCCGAGCGGCCCAAACAATTGAGCGGTTCATGTTTCAGGACAAACGACCCGGATACCCGCACGCAGTCGTACCAACAGCTCGGAGGAAGTGTTCACGGTGGGCGCAGCAAGCCTTACCCCGCGCGAACGGCGCAAACTGACCGAGATAGAGAAGGGCTTGAGCGGTGACAAGGTGCTCGCCCGGCGGCTGAGCACCATGCGGGTCTCCGGCCGGCCCGTGACCTGGGCGCGGCGGGCGCGGCGCCGGGCGCTCCCGCTGGCGGTGGCCGTGGGGGCGATGACGACCCTGACGCTGCTCGGTCTGCATTTCGTGCTGCGCGAGACGTACCTGATCGGAGCGATCGTCGCCGTGTGGCTGGCCACGGTGGCCGGTCTCGTGACGCTGGTCGTGCGGGCGTGCCGCCGCTGGGAGGCGGCCGAGCGGGCGGGGCGGAGGACTCCCTGGCCGATCGACCCCTCCCAGGTGTGAGGGGGCGGACCATGCCGAGCCGCATGGATGACAAGGCTGAGGCGGGCCTGCCGCGTGCCAGGCGCCCGCTCACGGAGGAGGAGTTCCGTGAGCTGATGCGCGAGGCCCGGCAGGAGGCGCGCCGGCTCCGGTTCGGCGCGCCGCCCGAGGAGGACTCTGCGGTCGCGCTGCGCACCCAGCACGCCGAGTTCGGCGCCGCCGCGCACTGACCCGCGCCGCGCGGAGGTCTCCGGTCGTTTCCCCGGTGAAGGAGGCCCGCCGCTGCGGTTACGCTCACCCGGCACGGTGTTACGTCAGGGGCACATCAAAAGGTGTGGCGGGGAGAGCGGGGGCCGCTGTGGCGGAGCTGGACATGGCCGAATACCTGGGCGGGTACGCCCGGATGCTGGCCGAGGTCTCCCGCACCGGCCGGCGCCCCACCCGTACGGAACTGGACGAGCGGCGGGCTCTCGGGGAGCGGGCCGCCGAGGCGGGGCACAGTCTGCGCGCCCTGGTGCGCGGACATCTGACGGCCACCCGGACCGCGTGGCCCGACGGCACCCCGGCGGGCTCGGTGAGCGGGGTGCTGGCAGCCGTCGAGCAGGCGGTGGACGCCTTCGCCGAGGGGTACGAGCGGGCGCAGCGGCTGGCCGTCCGGCAGGAGGAGGCGGCACGGCGGGAGTTCGTCGACGACCTGCTGTACGGCCGCAGCGACCTGGGGCGCCTGGCCGAGCGGGCCGAGCGGTTCGGCCTCGTCCTCTCCCACACGCACGCGGTCGCGGTGGCCGAGGGCCCGGAGGCGTTCGCCGACACCGCTCCGGTGACCCGGCGGGTGGAGTCCGTGCTGATCGCGCGGTTCAGCGAGCGGCGCATCCTGCTGACCACGAAGAACGGCAAGCTGATCTGCGTGGCCCCCGGCGACCAGGAGGAAGTGCTCGCCTGCTTCGCCGAGCAGGTGCTGACGACCCAGGACTGCGGCCGGGTGGCGATCGGCCGCCCCCGGCAGGGTCCGGGCGGGGTGGTGCAGTCGTACGAGGAGGCGCTGAGCACCCTGGAGCTGGCGGAGCGGCTCGGCCTCGGCGAACCGGTGGTCCGCGCGGCCGACCTGCTGGTGTACCCGGTGCTGCTGCGGGACCGGCAGGCGATGACGGAGCTGGTGCTCAGTGTGCTGGGGCCGCTGCGCGACGCCCGCGGGGGCGCGGAGCCGCCGCTGCGGACGCTGGAGGCGTACTTCGAGTCGGGCTGCCGGGCCGCGGAGGCGGCCCGTCGGCTGTCGCTGAGCGTGCGCGCGCTGACGTACCGGCTGGAGCGCATCCGTCAGCTCACCGGCAGCGATCCGGCCGATCCGCTGCACCGGTACACGCTGCAGACGGCCGTCATCGGGGCCCGGCTGCTGGGCTGGCCGGCGCGGGAGACCTGAGCACGCCGAAGGGGGCCCACCGGCAGGGTGGGCCCCCTTCTTCCGGTCGCCGGACCCGCTCAGCCCGTGATCTCGACCTTGCCGTTGCCCTGGGCGCCCTGGGCGGGCCGCCCGGCCGGGGTGACGCTCGTGGCGGCACGCTCGGTGACGCCCTTGAGGAGCTGGGTCAGGTCGACGCCGGTGGTGGAGCCGAGCAGTTCCAGACCCTGGGCCACGTTGTCGGCGACCGCGCGCGGAATGCGGCCGGCGCCGTCGGTGGAGATCACCGTCATCTTGTCCACGGCGCTGAGCGGCTCGGACGCCTTGGCGACGATCTCGGGCAGCACCGAGACGAGCATCTGCAGGACGGCGGCGTCGCCGTACTGCTCGTAGGCGTCCGCCTTCTTGCGCATGGCGTCGGCCTCGGCGCCGCCCTTGGCGGTGATCGCCGCGGCCTCCGCGTCGCCCTCCAGCCGGACCGCCTCGGCGATCGCCGCACGGCGGGACCGCTCGGCCTCACCCTGCTTGAGACCCTCGATGGCGCCCGCCTCGGCCAGTGCGCCGCGGCGCTGCTTCTCGCCCTCACCGGTGAGCCGGGCCCGCTCGGCCTCGGCCTCGGCCGCCGCGATCCCGGCCAGCCGCTCCGCCTCGGCCTGCTTGACGCGGGCGACCCGGCGGGCCTCCGCCTCCTGCTCGGCGGCGTACCGCTTGGCGTCGGCGGGCTTGCGGACCTGCGTGTCGAGCTGACGGTCCGTCAGGGCGGCCTGGCGCTCGGCGACCTTCTCCTGCTCGGCGAGGATCTCCTGCTGGCGGGCGGCCTCGGCGAGCGGTCCGGCCGCCGCCGCGCGGGCGGCGGCCTCGTCGGTCTCGGCCTTGATCTCCGCCTGCTTCAGCGCGAACGTCCGCTGCGCGACGGCGATCTCCTCCTCGGCCTTGAGCCGGGCCTGTTCGGCGGCGCGCCGGGCCACGGCCTCGGCGATGTCGGCCTCCTGGCGGGCGCGGGCGGCCTCGGGACGGCCGAGGTCCTCCAGGTAGGAGCCCTCGGTGGTGATGTCCTGGATCTGGAAGGCGTCCAGCACCAGGCCCTGCCCGGACAGGCTCGACTCGGCCTCCTCGGCGACCTGGCCGGCGAACGCCGCGCGGTCGCGGATGACGTCCTCCACCGACATCCGGCCCACGATGGCGCGCAGCGCGCCGGAGAGCACTTCCTGGGTGAAGCCGACGATGCCGTCCTGCTGCATCAGGAACCGCTGGGCCGCGGCGCGGATGGAGTCCTCGGTGCCGCCGACCTTGACGATGGCGACGCCGTCCAGGTTGGCCTTCACACCGCGCAGGGTGACCGCCCCGCGCACCGCGACCGGGATGTGCCGCGAGGACAGGTCGAGGGTGAACCGCTGCTGCACGAACGGCACGACGAACACACCCCCGCCGACGACGACCTTCTGGCCACTGTTGTCGGTGAAGACGCGCCCGGTCTCCGGGTCGGTGGCCTTCTTGCCCCGGCGGCCGGTGACGATGAACGCCTGGCTCGGCCCGGCGACCTTGTACCGGCTGACCACGGTGAGCGCCAGCAGGGCGAGGAGTACGACGACTCCGGCCACGGCGATCAGGACAGGACTCACGACGTTGCCCCCCAGATTCAGAGATGACGCAGATTCAGAGATGACGACAGAGCAGGGTTCAGCGCTCCACCGGGCGCACCACGAGGGAGGTCGGCGACGGCACCGCTTCCACCCACACCTCGGTGCCGCGCGGCAGCGGCGCGGTGGCGCGCGCGGCGAACTTGACGGTCTGCCCGCCGAGCCGGACGAGGACCTCGCCGTACCCGGAGGCCGGGATCGCCGTCACCACGTGGCCCGAGGTGCCGATCAGGTCGTTACCGGTCGGGGTGGCGTCGGTCTGGTCGCGCAGCAGCATCCGGCCGAAGCGGTAGGTCAGCCAGGCGGTGCCCACGCCGGCCGCCGCGCCGATCGCGGCGGCCGGCGCCGGGGCGATACCCAGGCCCTCGAGGGCGATGACCCCGCCGAAGCCGGTCATCGACAGGAACCCGGCGACGACCGGCAGCGACAGCCACCCCTCCAGGGCGCCTTCCAGCGCGCCGTGGAACAGGCCGTCCAGCAGGCCGTCGAAGACCAGCGACAGGACGAGCAGCACGACCCCCGTGATGCCGATTCCGAGAAACCAGGCCATACGCGCCCTCCCCCTCCCGCCCGCCGCTGATCTCCGGCTCGGCGGAATGTTCACACACGTCCCGGACCATTTCATTGCCTGAATCCGGCAGTCTTTACGTTCTTTTTATGCCGTCTTCACGCCGGGCGGCGGCCGAAGGCGTGATCCGTGGTCACCGGGTTACTCGTGGGGCAGGACGCGGGCGCTGCCGGCCCGCGGCAGGTCGTACGCGTCAGGAGGCAACCGTGGCCATCCGGTACCAGCTCATCCGGCGTCCGCCGGCCGCCGTGTGGCGGGTCCTCCAGCGGCCTTCCAGCTACGCGGACTGGGTCGTGGGCACGCACGAGACCGCCGCGCGCGAAGGCCGCTGGCCCGAGCTGGGATCGTCGCTCTCCTACACGCTCAAGATCGGCCCGCGCCGGGTCGAGGGCCACACCGTGGTACGCCGCCACGAACCGCCCCGGCACCTGGAGCTGGAGGCGAAGTCCCCCTTCGGCAACGCCCGCATCGCCATCGACGTACGCGACTGGGGCGACGAGAGCCTCGTCATCGTGGACGAGCACCCGCTGCGCGGGCTGGGCGACAAGCTCCACAACGTCCTGTTCGACACCCTGATCCAGCTCCGGCACCGGGACATGCTCAGCCGCCTGGCCCGGCTGGTGGAGCGGGAGACACCGGGGCAGTCCGACGACGGCGGCCGACGGGGTTCCGCGTCGGTCCCCCACGGCACCGGGGAGGCGGGCCATGACTGACGCGGTGGTCATCGGGGCGGGACCGAACGGGCTGGTCGCGGCCAACCTGCTCGCCGACCGGGGCTGGAGTGTGGAGGTGCTGGAGGCACAGCCGGAACCCGGCGGCGGTGTGCGCAGCGACCGCGCGGTCCACCCCGACTTCGTCAACGACCTCTTCAGCTCCTTCTACCCGCTGTCCGCCGCCTCCCCGGTCATCGAGGCGCTCCGCCTGGAGGAGGAGGGACTGCGCTGGTCGCACGCCCCGCAGGTGCTGGCCAACCCGCTGCCCGACGGGCGCTGCGCGGTGCTGCACCAGAACGCCGAGGCCACCGCCGAGTCGCTGGACGCCCTCGCCGCCGGGGACGGCGCGGCCTGGCGGGCCCAGTGCGAGACCTGGGACCGGGTGGGCGCCGACCTCGTCCGGGCGCTGTTCACCACGATGCCTCCCGTGCGGGCGCTCGCCGCCCTCGGGCTCAGGCTGCGCGGCGGCGGCGCGCTGCGGCTGGCCCGCTCCATGCTGCTGCCCGTGCGGCGGCTCGGCGAGGAGGAGTTCAGCGGCGAGGGGGCCAGGCTGCTGCTCGCGGGCAACGCCCTGCACGCCGACCTGGGCCCGGAGTCGGCGGTCGGCGGCGGCTTCGGCTGGCTGATGTCGATGCTCGGCCAGGACGTGGGTTTCCCGGTGCCGGTCGGCGGGGCCAACGCCCTCACGGACGCGCTGGTCGGCCGGCTCGGGCGCCGGGGCGGCGTCGTCCGGTGCGGGGAGCGGGTGACGGAGATCGTCGTGGAGCGGGGCCGGGCCGTCGCGGTCCGTACCGCGGGCGGCGACACGGTCCCGGCCCGGCGCGCGGTCCTGGCGGACGTGTCCGCGCCCGCCCTGTACGGCGGGCTCGTCGCGCCGGAGCATCTGCCCTCGCAGGTGCTCGACGACATGCGGCGCTTCCAGTGGGACTTCGCCACCTTCAAGGTCGACTGGGCGCTGGACTCCCCCATCCCGTGGCGGGCCGGGGCCGCGGGCGGCGCCGGCACCGTGCATCTGGCGGACAGCGTGGACGACCTCACCCGGTTCGCCGCGCAGATCGCCATGGGGCTGGTCCCGGACCGGCCGTTCGTGCTGCTGGGGCAGATGACGACCGCCGATCCGACCCGCTCCCCGGCGGGCACCGAGTCCGCCTGGGCCTACACCCACCTGCCGCGCGACATCCGCGGCGACGCCGGGGACGGAGGTCTCACCGGCTCCTGGGACGCCGCCGAGCGCGAGATCATGGCGGACCGGATCGAGCAGCGGGTCGAGGAGTTCGCGCCCGGTTTCCGCGCCCGCGTGCTCAACCGGCGCGTGCTGGCACCGCCCACGCTGCAGTCGGCCGACGCCAACCTGAGCGAGGGCGCCCTCAACGGGGGCACGACGGCGCTGCACCAGCAGGCGGTCTTCCGGCCGATCCCCGGCACGGGACGCCCGGAGACCCCGGTCCGGGGGCTCTATCTGGCCTCCGCCTCGGCCCACCCGGGCGGCGGGGTGCACGGCGCGCCCGGCGCCAACGCCGCGCAGGCCGCGCTGGGAGTCCGCCGCTCCTTCGCGGACGCCATGGCCCTGCTGCAGCGCTCCCTCGCACGCGGCAGCGGGGCGGCCGCGGTGGGAAACCGCTGACCGCCCCGCCCGCCGTCCGGCTGCCGGGAGACGCTAGCCCGCGTCGCCGCCCAGGCTGCGGATGATCGCCGACGAGAAGGCGTCGAGGTCTCCGGGGTCGCGGGAGGTGATCAGGGGGTGGCCGCCCTCGGTGTCGACCACCACCGGCTGGTCGGTCCACATCGCTCCCGCGTTCACCAGGTCGTCCAGCAGCGACGGGTACGACGTCATGTCGCGGCCCTCGGTGAGCTCGGTGTTCACCAGCAGCCAGGGTCCGTGGCAGATCGCCGCCACCGGTTTGCCCTCCCGCGCGAACGCGGTCACCAGGCGCTGCGCGTCCTCGTCGACGCGCAGCTGGTCGGCGTTGAGGGTGCCGCCGGGGATGATCACCGCGTCGTAGCCGTCCGACGTCGCCTCGGCGAGCGTGGTGTCCGGCTCGACCTTGTCGCCGGGGTCCTTGTCGGAGACGAGGGTGGCGATGGCCTCCGGTTTCTGTGCCGCGACCACCACGCGGGCGCCCGCCTCGCGCAGGGCCGCCACCGGCTTCTGAAGTTCGTCCTGCTCGGTCCCGTAGTTCGTCGTGAGGACGAGGACGCTCTTTTCGTCGAGTGCCATGGGTCGGTGCTCCTCCCGTGTCCCCCTGGTTCCCGGCGCGCGGACCCGCTCGCGGCGGCGTCCGGGCGGCCGGTCCTACCCGCACCGGCTGCCCCTCTGGCCCCGTTTCATTCGACGGCGGCCGGAATCCGTTCCAGCACCCCGCCCGCGAACACGTCGTACAGCGGCAGCGTCTCCAGGTGGACGTAGCCGATGTGGCAGTCGCAGCTGGTCAGCGGGCACGGGCGGGGGCGGAGCGCGGCCCGGTAGGAGCCGTCGTAGAGGTTGCCCAGCTCCGCGGGGACGAAGTGGCAGCGGCGGACCGTGCCGTCGCCGTCCACCGAGATCACGGACTCACCGGTCCGGCAGGGCAGCCCGGCACTGGCGTGCGGGTGCCTGCTGTACGGGAAGAGCGGGTCCAGCCCCGTCCACAGGGCGGCCTCGGCGTCGTCGTAGGTGTGGCCCTCGGCCGCGTTCACCCAGAGGTACACCCGCTCGGGCAGCTCGGCGCGCAGCCGCCGGGCCGCCTCCAGGTGCTCGGGCAGCCCGACGACGCCGACGCTGTACCGGACGCCGAGCCGGTCCAGCTCGTGGCACTTGCCGAGGAACCGGTCGTAGGGGGTCTGCCCGGGGTGGTAGGTGCACCACAGCGCGAGGGTGTCCCGGTCGGCGTCGGCGAGCCAGTCGGTGCGGCAGCTCAGGTTGGTCTGGATGGCGACGCGGCGGATGTGCGGCAGGTGGGAGAGGTCGGTCAGGGCGCGCCGGTACCAGGAGCGCACCAGTCCCTCGCCCCAGGGCGTGAACAGCACCGAGAGCCGGTCCTCGGTGCGGCCGGCAGCCCAGCCGGCGAACCGCTCCAGGCTCGCCCGGTCGGCCCGCAGCTGCTCCCGGCTGTCGCGGCGCTTGGCGAACGGGCAGTAGGGACAGTCGTAGTCGCAGGAGGCCAGCGGGCCCCGGTACAGCAGGGTCAGGTCCATGACGGCAGGCTCACTTGCGCTCGTAGGCGGCCATCGCGGCCCGCACGGCCGGGGAGAACAGTTCGGGGCCGAGCGCGTCGGAGTGGGCCAGCCCTTCTGGGGTCAGCCGCAGCACCGGGTCCGCGCCGGGCTCCAGCCAGCCGAGGTCCGCGAACCGCGCCAGCTCGGCCGGGAAGTCCTCGGCCGGGGCGCTGCCGCCGAACCGGGTGCGGTACTCCGCCGTCTCCAGTCCGTCCGCCTGGAGCAGCGACTGCAGCAGGTGGCGGCGGCGCGCCTCGTCCCCGGTCATCCGGCGTCCGTATTCGGCGTGCGCGAAGTCGGCGGCGGGGCGGGCGGTGTAGTCGTCGATGATCGCGCGGATCTCGTGCATGCCGACGGCGTAGTCGAAGGAGTAGTGCAGCCCGGAGGTGTAGGAGCGTGCTCCGCAGCCCAGGCCGATCATGCCGTCGGTCTGGCAGGCGTAGTCGTCGGCGCCCTCGGCCGGGGCGTCGGCGCGGCGGAACATGCGCATGGACCGCTGCTCGTAGCCGTGCGCGAGGAGATGGTCCCGGCCGGCGCGGTACAGCCGCAGCCGCTGCTCGTCCCACTCCGGGTCGGCCGCGTCGCCGCGCCGTCCGAGTCCGGTGAGCGGGCGTACGTAGAGCGGGTAGAGGTACAGCTCCTCGGGCCGCCAGGCCAGCGCGGCGTCCAGCGAGCGCAGCCAGGTCGCCTCGGTCTGGCCCTCGATGCCGTAGATCAGGTCGATGTTGAGCACGGGTATCCCCGCGTCCCGGACCCGGCCGAGCGCCGCCTCGACGTCGGCGCGGCGCTGCGGGCGTACGGCGGCCCGCGCCTCGGTGTCGTCGAAGCTCTGCACGCCGAGGCTGAGGCGGGTGGCACCGCGCTCGGCGAGGACGGCGAGCCGGTCGGCGGTGGCCGTGGCCGGGGACGCCTCCACGGAGAGCGGCACGGCACGCAGGTCGGCGCCCATGCGGTGCTCGGCGATGTCGCAGAGCCGGGTCAGTTCGGCGGCCGTGAGGAAGGTGGGGGTGCCCCCTCCGAAGGCGGCGGTGGCGAACCGGACCGTCTCGCGCTCCCCCAGCGCCTCCCGCACGGCGCCCGCCTGCCGCTCCAGTGCGTCGAGATAGGCGCCGGTGAGGCCGTCGGGCGCGCCGATGCGGGTGAACAGGTTGCAGAACCCGCAGCGCACCTCGCAGAACGGGATGTGCAGGTAGAGGGAGAGCGCGTCCGTGGGCTCGTCCGCCCACAGCCGGCTCAGCCGCGGCCGGTCGGCCAGCCGCCGGTACGCGGTCTTGTGCGGGTAGGCGTAGACGTAACTCTGGTAGGGGGCCGGGGCGGTCACGGCGGCCGGGGTCATCGGCCGGCTCCCTGCGCGAGCGCGAAGTGGGCGTAGGGCACGGTCCACACCGACTCGTGGCCGATGCGGTGTCCGCTCCAGCCGTCGTCGCCGTAGGCGGTGCCGTGGTCGGAGCAGACGATGGCCAGGCAGGGGCGGCGGCTGCTCATGGCGGTGAAGAGGCGGCCGATGTGCCGGTCCACGTACTCCAGCGCGGCGGCGTGGGTGGCGCAAGAATCGCCGTCCTCCTTGCACGCGCCGGGCAGATGGAACCAGTTGGGCTGGTGCAGCGCGGAGACGTTGACGAAGAGGAACAGCGGCTGCTCCGGCGCCGTGCGCGCGGCTATCTCCTCGGCACGGGACACCTGGGACTCGAAGGAGTCCGGTGAGGTCACCCCGAACTCCGGTTCCCAGTGCGACTCGTCGAAGAGACCGGGCAGCACCGAGCCGAGGGCGCCCTGCTTGTTGAAGAAGCCCACGCCGCCGACGCAGGCCGTGCGGTACCCGGCCTGGGCGAGCCCGGACACCAGGTCCGGGGTGTCGTAGACGAAGGTGCCGTCCGCCGTGGTCTCGCTGCCCGCGAAGGCGGCGGCGAACAGGCGCGGGTGCCTGCCGGGCGCGGCCGGTGTGGGCAGGAAGCCCGCGAACATGGCCTGGTGGGAGGCGTAGGTGAAGCTGCCGGGGGCGTGCCGCTTCTCCCAGCGGCCGCCGGGCAGATGGCGGGCGAGGTGGGGGATGCGGCCGGCCTCGGCGAGTTCGGCGGCCACGTCGTAGCGGAGCGTGTCGAGGGTGACCAGCAGAATGTCGTGGCTGCCGACGACGCGGTTCATGTCCGGTACGCCGGGGGCCACTTCGGGCAGGCGGGCGGTGGCCGGGTCAGGCGCTGGCATGGGTGGTTCCTGTTCTGTGCGGGTGGTGCGGGCCGGGCGGCGTGGTGAGCGGGGCCCGGCGCAGGGCGGCGGCGACCTGCGCCGCGTAGGTGTCGAGGCCCTCGGCGCCGCTGCCGGGCAGGCCGGTGAGCCGGGGCAGCAGATCGCCGAAGGCGTTGACCTCGCCGACGAAGGCGCGGCGCCAGCCGACGGCCGGCAGCAGGTCGACGCCGACGCAGAGGGTGTCCGGGAAGCAGGCCGCGGCCCGCTCGCAGATCCCGAGCAGCTCCGGCCAGCGCAGGCCGGCGCTCTCGGCGGCCCGCCTGGCTCCGGCCAGATCGCCCCGGTGGCCGCCGAGGTGGAGGTTGGTGAGCGGTCCGGCGCCGGTGCGGACCACGGCGTGGGTGGCGCGGCCGTCGACCACGACCACCCTGAGGTCGGCGGCGCGGCCGTCCTGGGACGCCTTGGGCACCCAGCGCTCCAGGTGCAGGCCGTCCGGGGCGAGCGCGTCCACGATGGCGGCGATGTCCCGCTCCCGCTGATACCGGCGTATCCGGAGGGAGTTGAACAGCCGCCCCTCCGCGTCGAGTTCGACGGAGGTGGTGGCCCTGATCCGGCCGCCGGCCGCCGAGTCCACGGCGAGCACACCGGAGGCCGACGAACCGTGCGCGGGCTTGACGAACAGCCGGGGCATGCGGTGCTCGCGCATCAGCGCCCGCACGTCGTCCCAGCCGCGCACCGGTGCACCCGCCGGGCCCGAGGTGGGCGATTCGGGCACCGGGACGTCCGCCGCGGCGAGGACCGCGTGGCAGCGCCGCTTGTCGAACATGACGGCCACGTCGTCGGCGCCGTCCAGCCGTACGCCGCCGCGCAGGGTGCCCAGGGCCGCGGTGAAGCGCTCGTACCAGCGGGCCGAGCCTTCGACGCGGGTCGGGTCGGGCACGCCGCGCAGGAGGAGGTCGACCTCGGGGTCCTCTCCTGGCGAGTCGACGCGGACGATCTCCTGCGTCCCGAAGCGGGCCCCGCCTTCGCGCAGCACCTGAAGCCAGGGCACCACGCGGGGCGCGGGCAGCCCGGCGGCCTCGACGGCCCGGGCGAAGAGGGTGACCCTGCGGCCCGCGGGGTTGCCGACCACCGTGAAACACCGGTTCATGGAGGGCCGCTCACTCGCCGATCGCCACGAACCGCTGGACCGTGCCGTCCTTGTCCTCGTACGAGTCGGCGTCGTCGTCGTTCAGGTCGAGCCGGACGCCCGCCGGTTCGAGGGTGTCCCGAAGGCGCTGACGCAGCGGCTCGGTGAAGTAGTTGTGGTGCAGGTCGAGGAAGTCGAGGTGGGTCAGCGGCCGGCCGGCGAGCAGCGCGGCGGCGCCCTCGTCGCCGAGGGTGCCCATGGAGAGGTCCAGCGTCCGGAGCCGGTCCACGACGGGCGCGGCGGCGACGGCGGCCGCGATCGCGTCCTGTATCTCGCTGTTGCGCAGCCCCAGATGACGCAGGCGGGGCAGCCGGGCGCCGGAGAGGATCGGCTCCAGGTCGGACACCTCGCTGTCGGCGCCGTACGACGAGTCGCCGAGCCACAGTTCGAGGTGCTCCAGCGCGGGCAGGTCGCTGCCGCCGACGCCCCGCACGACCTCGGCGGGCAGCCCGCCGGTCTCCACGACCAGCTTGGACAGCGCGGAGTGGGTGAGCGCGTGGAACTCGAGCCCGGTGCCGCCGCGCACCCCGAACTCCACCAGCTCCGGGAAGCCGGTGAGCAGTCCGGTGACGTCCGACTGCTGGATCCAGGAGAGTTCGGCCTCCTCCATGACGAGGTCGCCGAGGAACAGCGCGCGCAGGGCGGGCAGCCGGTCGCGGGCGGCGAGCAGCGCGGCCGTCGCGGCGGAGGAGTCCGTCTCGTACGCGTCCGTCCAGGCGCCGACGATCAGCGCCCGGACGCGCGTCGTGTGCACGGTGGCGAGGAAGCGGGCGAAGGCGTCCGTCCACTCCTCCTCCGCGTCGTACACGTCCCCGGCGATCCGCCACGCGACGGCGTCCGGCTCGGGCAGCTCCACCTCCGCTTCCGCGTCGGGGAAGTCGAACGCGGGGAGGCCGTACAGCTCTCCCAGGTGTTGATTGATCGTCATACGGGCTGCTCCTGACGTGCGATGGGCGCGAACGTGTGCGGTCCACGGCGTGTCCGGAAGTTCTACCAACCCGCACTGACAACCGCCCCGCCGCCTGTGGAGAACCACGGCTGAGGAGCGCCACGGCCTTGGAGCGCCACGCGGCGGACCGCGCGGCGGACTACTCGGCGGGCAGGGCCTCGCGGAGCGTCCTCGCGGTGGCCGCCGGGTCGTACCCCTCGGGGACGCCGTCGACCAGGACGATGTCCCCGGCGATGTGCCGGGAGCGCAGCGGGGCGATCTCCTGGTAGGCGGGCGAGTCCCACCAGGCCCGCGCCTCGGTGATCCCCGGGAAGCCGATGATCACGACATGGCCGGGCCAGACGCCCTCCTTCACCTCGTGCTGTGCGCCGTGGACGAGGAACCGGCCGCCGTAGGGCTCGAAGGTGGCGGTGATCCGCTCGATGTACTCGGCGATCTCGAGGTGCGGGGTGGCCTCGCGGAGATGGGCAACGGCGTAGGCGGTCATCGGGTCCTCCACAGCGTCGGCGATCATCGGATCTTCGCGACGCCCGATCCTGCCACCCCCGCTGACCGGCGTCGACGGTCCGCCGGGTGATCGATCGCGACGGGCCGGAGCGGCACGGTGCTCCCGGCTTCCGGGGCGGATCTGTGCTACTCTTTCTCTTGTTGCAGTTGTGGTACCCATGAACTTTATGTGCGCCTGACGGGAAATGTTTCTCCTTCAGGCGCATTTTGTTTTCCGGCATCTCCGGATGGGGCCTCTGCCATCAGAAGGAGAAAGTCATGGCACAGGGAACCGTCAAGTGGTTCAACTCGGAAAAGGGCTTCGGCTTCATCGAGCAGGACGGCGGCGGCCCGGACGTCTTCGCCCACTACTCGAACATCGCCACCCAGGGCTTCCGTGAGCTCCAGGAGGGCCAGCGGGTCTCGTTCGACGTCACGCAGGGCCAGAAGGGCCCCCAGGCCGAGAACATCGTTCCCGCCTGATCGCAGGACGCGTATCTCGCTCACCGGGGTCCGCACCGTCATGGTGCGGACCCCGGTTTGTGCTGTGTTGAGGAAGGCAGTAACCGCATGCCCCGCAGGTATCAGAAGCCGAACCGCGGCTCGTCGTCGTCCCGGCCCTCGCCGGCTCCCAGTGCTCCCCAGGAATTCCGCCTGCCGGAGAGCACGACACCCGCGCTGCCGGCCGTCGCTGAGTTCGCCGACCTCGACATGCCCGCGGCGCTGCTGAAGACGCTGGCCGCTCAGGGGGTGACCACCCCCTTCCCCATCCAGGCCGCCACGCTGCCGAACTCGCTGGCCGGCCGTGATCTCCTGGGCCGAGGCCGTACCGGCTCCGGCAAGACCCTGGCCTTCGGCCTCGCCCTCCTCGCCCGTACGGCGGGACGGCGCGCCGAGCCCAAGGCCCCCCTCTCCCTGATCCTGGTGCCCACGCGTGAGCTGGCCCAGCAGGTGACGGACGCGCTGACCCCGTACGCCACGGCGGTCAACCTGCGCATGGCCACGGTGGTCGGCGGTCTGTCGATCACCAAGCAGGCCGCCACGCTCCGGCGCGGCGCCGAGGTGCTGGTGGCGAGCCCCGGCCGTCTGAACGACCTGGTGGAGCGCGGCGACTGCGTGCTGCACGACGTCGACATCACGGTGCTGGACGAGGCCGACCAGATGACGGACATGGGCTTCCTGCCGCAGATCACCAGGCTGATCCAGCAGGTACGCCCCGACGGCCAGCGGATGCTGTTCTCCGCCACGCTGGACCGGAACATCGACAAGCTGGTGCAGCGGTTCCTGACCGACCCCGTGGTGCACTCGGTGGACCCGTCCGCCGGTGCGGTCACCACGATGGAGCACCACCTGCTCCACCTCCAGGACGAGACCGACAAGAAGGCCGTCACCACGCGCATCGCGGCCCGTGACGGCCGGGTCATCCTGTTCCTGGACACCAAGCGGTCCGCCGACCGGCTCGCCAAGCGCCTGCTGTCGGTCGGGGTCCGCGCCGCCGCCCTGCACGGCGGGCGCTCGCAGCCGCAGCGCAACCGCGCGCTGGAGCAGTTCAAGACCGGCGAGATCACCGCGCTGGTGGCGACCAACGTCGCGGCCCGCGGTATACACATCGACGATCTCGACCTCGTCGTGAACGTCGACCCGCCGACCGACCACAAGGACTACCTGCACCGCGGCGGCCGCACCGCCCGTGCCGGCGGTTCCGGCAGCGTGGTCACGCTGGTGCTGCCCGAGCAGAAGCGGGAGGTCAACCAGCTCATGTCGGCCGCCGGCATCCGCCCGAAGACGGCCCGTGTCACCTCCAGCGCCCCGGAGCTGGTCACCATCACCGGTGCCCGTGAGCCCTCGGGCGTGGCCGTGGTCATCGCGGCCCCGGAGCCGACGCCGCCGAAGGCGCGTCCGGCCCGCGGGTCCGGCGCCGGTTCCGGGGCGGGTGGCCGCGCGGGCCGCCGACGCCGTCCGGCCGGTGCCGGTGAGGGCACGAGCGCGGGCGGCCAGGGCCGGGGGTCCGAGGGCCGTTCCAAGCCGGGTACGGCGAGCGGCGGCGGCACGGGTGCCTCCGGCGGGCGCGGTACGGGCCGTCGCGCGAGCGCGGAGGGTGCCAAGGGCCAGAGCACGGGCGGCCGCCGCGGCGCCGGTGGCACGGCTTCCGGCAAGGCGGCCCCGCGCGGTGCCGCGCGCAGGGGTCCGGGCGAGCGGGCGGCGGGCACCGGCGGTGCCGACCGCCGAGGCGGCCGCCGCCCGGCCGCGAGCTGAGCCCAGAGCAACGGAAAAACCCCCCGACCGGGCCGGTCGGGGGGTTTTCTGTTCGCTTGGGCCGGTACGGATCACCGGCGCCGGGGCAGGCGGACCACCTGGACGAAGAAGTCGTCGATCTGGCGGACGGCGGCGATGAACTGGTCGAGGTCGACCGGCTTGGTGACGTAGGCGTTGGCGTGCAGCTTGTAGCTGCGCAGGATGTCCTCCTCGGCCGCCGAGGTGGTGAGGACGACCACGGGGATGTCGGCGAGGTCCTGGTCGGACTTGATCCGCTCCAGCACCTGGCGCCCGTCGTACTTGGGCAGGTTCAGGTCCAGCAGGATCAGGTCGGGCCGGGGCGCGTCGGTGTGGCCGGCGCGCCGGTAGAGGAAGTCCAGCGCCTCCTCGCCGTCGCGGACCACGTGCAGCGTGTTGCCGATCTTGTTGTCCTCGAAGGCCTCCCTGGTCATCAGCTCGTCGCCGGGGTCGTCCTCCACGAGGAGGACGTCGATCGGGGTGGCGTCGGGAGTCGTCATGTCAGGGCCTTCTTCTGAGGGTGGGTGCCGGGCTCGTCCTGGATGGTCGCCCCGGGCAGGGTGAAGCGGAAACGGGTGCCGTCGACGTACTCGGTGTCCAGCCAGATCCTGCCGCCGTGGTGCTCCACGATCTTCTTGCACAGCGCCAGGCCGATGCCCGTCCCACCGTAGGCGTCCCGGCTGTGCAGTCGCTGGAAGATGACGAAGACCTTCTCGGCGAACTCGCCGGGGATGCCGATGCCGTTGTCCGTGACGCTCAGGAGCAGGGTGCCCGGCTCGTCCGGGTCGTCCTCGCAGGTGACGATGACCTGCGGGGCGCGGTCGGGGTGGCGGAACTTCAGGGCGTTGCCGACCAGATTCTGCCAGAGCATGGCGAACAGGGTCGGGTCGCCCACCACCTCGGGCATCCCGTCCGGCCGCTCGACCCGGGCGCCGGACTCCTCCACGGCGGTGCCCAGGTTCATCAGCGCCTTCTCCAGCGACTTGTCCAGGCCCACGGGCACGCGGTCGTCGGTGAGACGGCCGACGCGGGAGAAGGTGAGCAGGTCGTTGATGAGCACCTGCATGCGCTTGGCGCCGTCCACCGCGAAGTCGATGTACTGCCGGCCGCGGTCGTCCAGCTCGTCGTAGTACCGCTTCTCCAGGAGCTGGCAGAAGGAGGCGACCTTGCGCAGCGGCTCCTGGAGGTCGTGGGAGGCGACGTAGGCGAACTGCTCCAGCTCCACGTTGGAGCGGCGCAGCTCGACCGCCTGGGCGTCCAGGTCGGCGGCCTGGGTGGCGAGGACACGCTGCTGGGCGTGGGAGGCGTCCAGCTCGGCCACGATCCGCTTGCGCATGCCCTCCACGTCGTCGGCGAGGGCCGTCAGGTCGGTCGGGCCGCCTCCGGTGATGACGTGTTCGAAGTCGCCGCCCGCGACCCGGCGGGAGGCGGTGCGCAGCCGCTCCAGGGGCCGGGTGACGAGCAGCCGTACGAAGACGGCGAGCACCGCGCCGGTGAGCAGGAAGGCGGCCACCATGGCGGCGAGCCCGGTGTTGCGCAGGTTCCGCTCGTGCGCGAGCTTGGCCCGCCCGTCGCTGACCGCCTCGGCCAGGTGCGTGTTCTGCAGGCTCCACTGGGCGCGCAGGCGGTCGAAGTCCTGCCTGCCGCGCTCCAGCTTCTGCTGGTCCAGCGCCTTCGGGCGGCCGGGGGTGATGGAGCGGGACAGCGGCTCGGCGTAGTCGCGGCGCCATGCGGCGGCCCCGCGCTCGATCGCGTCCAGGTCACGGCGCAGTTCGGGGCGGTCCCCGATCAGCCGGCGCAGGTTGTCGGCCGCGTTCGCCTCCTCCTGCTTGCCCTGGGCGTAGGGCGCGTTGAAGCGGGGGTCGGCGGTGATCGCGTAGCCCCGGATGCCGGTCTCCTGGTTGACCAGCGCGGCCTGGAGCCGGTACGCCTCCGTCTGCGCGGGCTGGACGTTGCTCAGCATGGTGTCGGTGACCGACGCCGTACGGTTCAGCAGGTTGGCGCCGACCACCGTGCCCAGGAGGACGAAGAGGGCCATCAGCGACAGCACCAGGTAGAACCAGCCCTGCACGGTCAGCCGGCGTCCGGTCCACGGCTTGCCCGTGACGTTCCTCACCCTGTGCTCCGAACCGACTTGTCGCTCACGCGTCCCACTCGTTTCTCTCGTCTCACGTTTCTCAGTTCCAGCTCACATGGACCACGGCCACGTCGTCCGCGAGGCCGCCGCGCTCCTCGGCCAGGCCCTCGGCGTCGCCGATGAGCCGGTCCACGAAGTCGTCGGGCCCCAGCCCGGCCGCCTCCCGGGCGAGTTCGAGCAGACCCTCCTCGCCGAGGCGCTGCGGGCCCTGGCTCACGTGCCCCTCGAAGAGCCCGTCGGTGAAGAGGACCACGGAGGCGCCCGGCGGCACCTGCAGTTCGGCGACGGGCCAGCGGGCGCCGCCGGGGACGAGGCCCAGCGCCGGTCCGCCCGGCACCTCGACCCAGTCGACGTCCCCCGCACCGCGCCGGAGCAGTCCGTGGTGGCCGGCCCGCACGACGCTGGCCCGGCGTTCGCCGGGGACGGCGGACAGGCTGACCAGGGTGGCGAAGACCTCTTCCCTGGCGCGCTCGGCGACCAGGATCTCCTCCAGGCGGGCCACCTGCTCGGTGCCGGTGATGCCGCTGAGGACTAGTGTGCGCCAGGCTATCCGCAGGGCGACGCCGAGGGCGGCCTCGTCCGGTCCGTGGCCGGAGACGTCGCCGACCAGGGCGTGCACCGTGCCGTCCGCGCTCTGCACGATGTCGTAGAAGTCGCCGCCGAGCAGCGCCTGGGCGCGGCCGGGGCGGTAGCGGGCGACGACCTGGACGCCGTCGGCGCGCAGCAGCGGGCGGGGCAGCAGCCCGCGTTCCAGACGGGCGTTCTCCTGGGCCTGCATCAGGCTGGCCTGGAGCGCGACCGCCGACTGTTCGGCCTGCTTGCGCTGGATCGCGTAGCGGACGGCGCGGCCGAAGAGTTCGGGTTCGACACGGCCCTTGACGAGGTAGTCCTGGGCTCCGGCGGTGACCGCGGCGAGCCCGGTCTGCTCCTCGGCCAGGCCGGTGAGGACGACGATGGCCACCCGGTCGGCGCGTGCCTTGACCAGGGAGACCGCTTCGAGGCCGCTCGCGTCGGGCAGGTGCAGGTCGAGCAGGACGCAGTCGGGGCGCTCGGTCGCGAGCACCTCGGCGGCCTCGGCCATCGAGCGCACCCAGCGCAGCCGCATCTTCAGGGCGCTGTCGGCGACCAGTTCCTCGACCAGCAGCGCGTCGCCCGGATCGTCCTCGATCAGGAGCACGGACGGCTGCCGCTCGTCCCACACCGGCTCGACACCTGTTCCGGCCACCGGCGTCAGCTCATCGGCCTCAGCCCGTGACGTCACCATGGTCTCGCCCTTTCGCCCCACTCGTGCCGCCCGACGTAAGAAGTTGTCGACCGACAACATTGGATGAGCATACTCAGTGTGAAGATCCGGGCGTGACCAGTCCGGGTGACATCATTCACCCATCCGGACCGGGAGGCGAGGCGCGGGTGCGCGAAGGGCACGCGGTTCAGCCTTCGAAGCGGTACCCCATGCCCGGTTCGGTGATCAGATACCGGGGGTGGGAGGGGTCCGCCTCCAGCTTGCGGCGGAGCTGGGCCATGTACACGCGCAGGTAGTTGGTCCTGTCGCTCAGGGAGACACCCCAGACCTCGCGCAGCAGGTGCTTCTGGCTGACCAGGCGGCCGGGGCTGGTGACGAGGATCTCCAGCAGATGCCATTCGGTCGGGGTGAGTCGGATGTCACGCCCGCCGCGCACGGCCTTCTTGGCGGCCAGGTCGAGGGTGAAGTCCGCCGTGCGGACCAGCGTGGTCTCCGGGGGCGTGCGGCACTCCTCGGTGCGGCGGACCGCGGCGCGCAGCCGGGCGAGCAGTTCGTCCATGCTGAACGGCTTGGTGACGTAGTCGTCGGCCCCGGCGTCCAGGGCGGCGACCTTCTCCTCGGACGCCTGGCGGGCGGAGAGGACGAGGATCGGCACGCGGCTGCGGGACGCGCGCAGGGACCTGATGACCTCGGCGCCGTCCATGTCGGGCAGTCCGAGGTCGAGCACGACTACGTCCGGCACCTGGTCCGCCGCCAGCCGCAGCGCCGTGGCGCCGTCCGGGGCGGCGTCGACGGCGTACCGGCGGGCCTGGAGGTTGATCACGAGGGCCCGTACGAGCTGCGGGTCGTCCTCCACCACGAGCACCCGGGTCATGGACGCGCGCCCTCCTGTCGTACGCCGCCGCGGATCAACGGCAGCAACTTACGTCATACGTGCGGGATTCGGGGGTGCGGGGCGGCCCGGACCCTCCTTGTCCAGCCGCCGCACGGGCCGTTCCCCCGCACGAGCGCGTCTCCCCCGATCGAACGAGTTTGAGAACGGCACCCCTTGGCGCGCGGGGCCGACCGGGCGGCGCGAACGCGTGTTCCGGAATTCGTCGCGGAAAAGCCGTGACAAGGCCGGTGTCCGGCGCGTTTTTAGAGCACCAGTACCACTCGCCCCTCAGACGGAGGACGCCATGCATCCCGCACCGACCCGCGCACCGCGCGCCTCCGCATTCGAACACCGGGTCCGGGCCGGTCTGGTCCGTACGGCCGTACCCGGACGGGGGCGTACGGCATGAGCGGGTTCGCGCCGGGAGGCGCCCGCATCACCTGCCGTGCGCTCGTCGTCGACCGGGAGCGGCGCGCCCTGCACGTCCGGGACGGGGCCGGGGGTCCGTTCGTACTCCCGGCCGCCCGGGCCGGGGAGGGCGACCGCACGCTGCTCGCGGCGGCGCTGCGCGCGGTCACGGAGCGGACCCGGCTCGCACCGGGCGACCTGTGCCTGACACCCCGATTACTGACCTCTCCGGTCCATGTCGAAGCCACGGGCCCGGCCTGCCTCACGTTCACCTTCGTGCTGTACCTGGCCCGCGAACTGGCCGAACCCCTGCCCGGCGCCGACTGGCTGCCCCTGGAGAAGCTCGAACCGCCGGCGCCGGCGGAGCGGTTGAGCGCGGCGGGGCTCGACGGCAGCCCGGCGCCGGTGAACTCCTCGGCGCTGATCCACGACGGCGGGGGCCGCTACCTCCTCCACCTGCGCGACAACGCACCCGGCATCCCTGAGCCCGGCGCCTTCGCCCTGCTCGGCGGCGGCCGGGAGCCCGGGGACCGCACCCCGGAGGACACCCTCCGCCCCGACGAGCTGCACCGGCTGCGGCTGGACCCCGGGACCCGCGCGCTCCTGCTGCGCCACGCGGCCCGCTCCGCGCCTCCGCCGGCCGTCGGAGCGGTCCCCCGCCCGGCGAAGGCCCCCGACGCGCGCGGTACCGAACCCAACATCGTCGGCGCCCATCTCTACGCGGAGGACGGCGACGGCCGCGTGCTGCTCGGTCTTCGCCATCCCGGCTCGGCGTTCGCCGGGTCCACCTGGCACTTCCTGGCCGGGCACTGCGAGCGGGAGTCCGCCGTCACGTGCCTGGTGCGGGAGGCGTACGAAGAGGCCGGCCTGGTCATCGACCCCGCCGACGTGGACCTGGCCCATGTGGTGCACGTGCTGAACGGCCCGGCGGCGCGGCCACGCCTCCAACTCGTCTTCCGGGCCCGCCGCTGGCAGGGGACACCCCGGCTGAGGGAGCCGGACAAGTGCCTGGAATGGCGCTGGTGGGCCCCGGACGGGCTGCCGGAGAAGCTCGTCCCCTACACCCGCGTGGCCATCGACGGCATCCGCGCGGGCCGGGCCTACTCGGAGCTGGGCTGGTGCCCGGCATGAGCGGGCGGCGCCACACCGTGCCGGTCGACGTCCACCTGATCCTGCGCCGGGAGAGCGGCACGGGTCCCGAGGTGCTGGTGTCACGGCGGGCGGGGGCGGTGTACGCGGCGGGGCTCTGGCATCTGCCCTCCGGGCACCTGGACGGTCCGCACGAGGACATGACCGGCGCGCTGATCCGGGAGGCCCGGGAGGAGACCGGTGTCGTCGTCGGCCGGGCGGACGTGCGCGCGGCGGTCGGCGTCCACCACCGGGCCCCCGGCGGGGACGCCCGGGTCGGCTTCTTCTTCGAGGTCCTGCGGTGGGCGGGCGAACCCCGCCTGATGGAGCCGCACCTCTGCGACGCCATGACCTGGGCCCGGCTGGACGCGCTGCCCGACCCGATGGTGGCGTACTGCCGGGCCGGACTGGACGCCTACCGGGCCGGTGACCACCTGGCCGTGCACTTCCAGCACCCCGGCGACCCGGTCGCCCACGACGTGACGGCCGACCGGCTCCGCGTCGTCCCCGACACCACTTCCCCGCCGCCTCCGCAGGGTTCGGCACCGGGCCGGCCCGCCGCACCCCCTGGAGACGCCTCGTGAACAGCGAAGCCCTGCACGCCCGCCCGCAGCACTCCGGCAGCGCGCCCTCAAAGCCCGCCGTCCGGCCCGCCACCCCCGCCGACGCGGAGGGGATCGTCCGGCTCCGGTCCGCCTTCGTGCTCGGCGAGCCGCTGACGCGGGAGTGGATCGCCCGTTCCGGCGCCGGACTGGCCGCCCGGCTCGCCCCCGGCGGCGACGCCCGCGCCCGCGTCGTCGACGCCCCGGACGGCACCCTCGCGTCCTGCGCGCTCGCGCTGGTCCACTCCGTGCTGCCGGAACCGGCCTCGCCCTCGGGGCGTGCCGCCCGCGTGCACGCCGTCGCCACGCATCCCTCCTGGCGCCGCCGGGGATTCGGCCAGGCGGCGCTGACCGCGCTGCTCGGCGGGCTCCGGGCGGAGCGGGTGTCCCCCGTCGACGCGGACGTGCCCGGCGCGGCGGCGGCGCTCTTCCGTGCCTCGGGATTCTGCGGCAGCCTGGCGCCCATGCGGATGACATGGCCGGAGCCGCCGCTCCGGGGCCGGGTGGACGAGAAGACCGGCCATGTCTGGCTGCCGCCGGAGCAGTACGCCGAGACGGTCATGAAGGCGACCGGCTTCGCCTGCGTCCTCTTCACCGACGGCCGGGAACGGCCGGTGCAGCTGCACGGGGTGTACAGCCCGACCCACCCGTGGCAGCTGGTGGGCGGCACGATGGACCCGGGCGAGCGGCCCTGGGAGACGGCCGTGCGCGAGTGCCGGGAGGAGACCGGCATCGAGCTGGGCGGACCTCCGAAGCTGCTGGCCACGGTGTACGGACTGCCGGGCGCCGAGTGGCCGTACAGCACCATGGGACTGGTCTTCGACGGCGGGCGGCTGGACGAGGCCCGTATCCGGGACATCCGGCTCGACCCTCGTGAGCACGACGAGGTGCGGGTGCTGCCGCTGGAGCGATGGCGGCCTCTGATGCCGCCTCGGGACTTCGCGCGGCTCCGCGCGGTGCTGGAGGCCCGCCGTACCGGCGTGGCCGCCTACTTCGACACCTGGGACTGGGGGACGCAATGAGCATCGTTCTGATGGCGGACCGGCGGGTGGCGGCGGTCCCGGTGCGGGAGTGCGGCGAACCGCTGGTGGACGTCCGGGCGCACGGCGCCCTCCGGGTCGACCCGCGCAGGCAGGACGCCGCGGGCGCCTTCGCCCATCTGCGCCCGGGGGTGCTGCACCGCCTGCTGCACGCCCAGTCGCTCCTGCCGGACGGCCTGCGGCTGCTGTACGTCGAGGGGTACCGGCCACCCGCCCTGCAGCGGCGGTACTTCGACGAGTACAGCGACGTGCTCGGCCGGGACAACCCCGACTGGCCCCCGTCGCGCGTGCGGGAGGCGGCCAGCCGTTACGTCTCCCCGCCGGAGATGGCCCCGCACGGCGCGGGAGCGGCCGTGGACCTGACCCTGATGAGCGCCGACGGCCGCGAACTGGACCTGGGCACCCGGCTGAACGCCGATCCCGAGGAGAGCGAGGGCGCCTGCTACACCTCGGCGACGAACATCAGCTCCGAGGCCAGGGCCAACCGGGACATCCTGGCCGGCACGCTGTCGGAGGCCGGGCTGGTCAACTACGCCACGGAGTGGTGGCACTGGAGCTGGGGCGACCGCTACTGGGCCCTCCAGACGAACAACCCCACCGCCCCCTACGGTCCGACCGGCCTGGACCGGTGAACCCCGGCCCCCGTCAGTCGGCGTCGGTGGGCAGTGAGAGCCCCCGGTAGACCTGGTCGAGGACGGTCGGCAGCAGGGCGTTGGCCGTGGTGCGGCCTCCGGGCGAGAGGGTCAGGTTGGTCCAGATGACGAGGGTGACGTCGTGGTCCGGGTCGTGGCCGATGAAGGAGTTGAAGCCGGGGAGTTCGCCGCCGTGGTAGTACATCGCGGCGTTCGGGCCGAACCGCTGGTGGGTGATGCCGTATCCGTAGCTCTGCCCGCCGGGCGGTGCCGAGGGGTCCTCGGCGCGCGGGCTGTCCAGCCACTGCCGTTGGTGCGCGGCGTCGAACACCTTGCCCGTCACCAGCGCCCTGATCCAGGCGGCCAGGTCGTCCGCGGTCGAGACGGCGCCTCCGGCCGCGGTGGCGTACGACGGGTTCTGGTGGGTGTAGTCGCGGGGCGGGAGTTCCCCGGAGCGCGCCGCCGCCTCCAGACGGGCGGGGTAGGGCCGGTCGGTCAGCGCGTAGGCGGTGCCGCCCCACATGTAGCCGTGGGCGTAGGGGTCCGGCAGGGAGGTGTCGGTGATGCCCGGCAGGGAGGTGCCCGTCAGGCCGAGGGGGGCGAGGAGCCGGTCACGGAACTGCCGTGCCAGGGGCGCGCCGCCCGCCTGCTCGGCGACGAGGCCCAGCAGGGCGTAGTTGGTGTTGCTGTACTCGTAGGCCGTGCCGGGGGCGAAGTTGGCCGGGTGCCGGAAGGCGAGGGCCAGCATCTCGCGCGGGGTGCGGGCCGCCGCGGGATCGGCGTCCAGGGAGGCGGCGAGCCGGGGGTCCTCGGTGTAGTTGTAGAGGCCGCTGCGCATCCTGAGCAGTTGGGCGAGGGTGATGTGGTCGCCGTTCGGGACGCCGGAGACGTGGCGGGAGACCGGGTCGGAGAGCCGGAGCCTGCCGTCCTGGGCGAGCAGCAGGATCAGCGCCGCGGTCATGGTCTTGGTGTTGGAGGCGATCCTGAAGTGCTCGGAGGTGGTGGGCGCCCGTCCGCCGCCCAGCCGGCTCGTGCCGACGGTCACCCGGTAGGTGCCCTGCGGGGTGCGGAGCAGGACGACAGCGCCGGGCACCTTGAGCCTGGCCGCCGCCCGTTCGACGGCGGTGCGGAGGGCGGCCTGGTCCACGGGTCTGAGCGCGGGGTCGGCGGACGCGGCGGTCGCGGATGCGGTGGTCGCGGATGCGGCGGCCACGACCGGGGCGCCGGAGAACACCGGCGGTCCCGCACCCGTCGACAGGAGGCACCCCGCGGCCAGCAGGGCCGCGTACGGCGTCGTGCGGGGCATGCGGCGCTTCGCGCGCCGCGCGTGTCCCGCTCCGCGAATCCTCATCCCGTCGTCACTGTCCTGACGGTCTCGCAGGTGCCTCTGGCGTTCTCGCAGGTACGCATCGAACAGAGCACCCAATCTTACCAGCCGAGCCCCGCCAAGCAGGCATATAAGCCGCATATCGCGCTCTCGCTGGCATAGTGCCGCCATGACCCTCACGCCCCGTAGGAACGACTCGCGGCGGGGCGGCGGCCGCCATCGCACGGCCCTCGCCCTGGTCTGCGCCCTGGGGATCGCGGGCGGCGTCGTCCTGGCGCTCGACCCGTCCCCGGACGAGCCCCGCACCCCCGCTCCCCCCGGCCACCCCGCGCCCCGCCCCTCGGAGGCGCCCTCCCCCGGCGCGCCCGGCATCGGCGACCCGCTCATGCCGCTGGACGGGAACGGCGGCTACACGGTCCGCCGCTACACCCTGGACTTCGACTGGCAGGCCCCCCGGACGCCCTTCCCCGCGACCACCACGATCAGCGCCACCGCGACCCAGGCCCTCTCCCGCTTCGACCTCGACTTCGCGGGCAACACCCTGCGCGGCGTCACCGTCGACGGCGCGCCCGCGCGCACCGTGCGCCGGGGGGACGAGCTGATCGTGACCCCGGCCCGGCCGGTCGCGCGCGGGCGCGCCTTCACCGTGCGGGTCTCCTACACCGCCGATCCCTCGCAGCGGCGGCACCGCACCGACGCCATCCAGGACTACGGCTGGGTTCCCACGGCCGACGGCACGGTGCTGTCGCCGCAGCCGAACGGCGCCAGGATGATCTTCCCGGCGAACGACCATCCCAGCCTGCGGGCGCCGTTCACCTTCCACGTCACCACCCCGCCCGGCCTGACGGCCGTGGCCAACGGACGGCTCGTCAACCGCGCTCCCCAGCGCGACGGCAGGGTCCGGTGGACGTACGACTCCGAGCATCCGGTCGCCCCGCAGCTGGTGCAGCTGGCCATCGGCCGGTTCGACGTGGTCGACGGCACCGGCCCGCACGGGCTGCCCCTGCGCGACGTCGTGCCCCGGGGGCTGGTGGCGAGCACCGAGGCGTACCGGTCCCTGACGCCGGACCACCTGACCTGGCTGGAGAAGCGGCTCGGCCCCTACCCGTTCCGGCGTTACGGCGTGCTGGTCGGCGACTCCGAGCTGCCGGTGGCGCTGGAGACGCAGTCCCTGTCGGTGGTGCCGAGCGCCGATCTGCTGGGGGATCAGGTCGGTGCGGACCGGAACCTCGTGCACGAGCTGGCGCATCACTGGACCGGGGACAGCGTGGCGATCCGCCGCTGGTCCGACCTGTGGCTGAGCGAGGGTCACGCCCGGTTCTACGAGCTGCTGTACGCCGACACGCGGGGCGGTCCGAGCCTGGAGGACATGATGCGTTCGGCGTACGAGCAGCACGACCAGTGGCGGCACGACGACGGCGCGCCCGCCGAGCCGCACGAGGAGGGTCTGTTCCGTCAGATGCGTTACGACGGCTCGGCGCTGGTGCTGTACGCGCTGCGGGAGAAGGTCGGCGCCGAGACCTTCGAGCGCGTCGAGAAGGCGTGGGTGACGGCGTATCGGGGCCGGGTGGCCGGTACCCGGGACTTCGTCAGGCTCGCCTCGAAGGTGGCGGGCGAGGACCTGACGGGCTTTCTGACTCCTTGGCTGTACGGGTCGCACACCCCGCCCATGCCGGGACGGCCCGACTGGCGGGTGGACCCGGTCGAGGAGGAGTGAACCGCTGCCCCCACCCGGCGGGGTCCGCTGCCGCCGACCGGGTGGCCTGGGCGCGGGGGCTGGTCCACGCCAGTGACGCTCGGCGCGACGCGGCGCCCGAGGCAAGGAAACGTGGCGGAGGTGACATGCGGGGCGCGCCCTCGTTCGCGCCCTGGCCGCATGTTCCGGCCGCGCCGAGCCTCGTTGGAGCCACCGTATGAGAAAACGCGTCGCCCCCCGCCTGTCCACTGCCATGCGCGGGCACCGGCGGATCGTCTGCGTGACCGCCGCGTCGGCGGCGCTTCTGGTGCCCTTGCTCATCGACCGCCCGGACGACTCCGGGCCCCCCGACCGGCGTCTCCAGGACGACTACACGGCGGCGGCGGACGAGTTCCACGTCCCGCGCGGTGTCCTCATGGGGGTGTCCTACCTGCAGTCGCGGTGGGACTCCCACCAGGGGGCGCCGAGCGTCGTCGGCGGCTACGGGCCGATGCACCTGGTGGACTCCGCCGGGCTGCCGGCCGAGACTCCGCCGCACCATGTGACGCCTCATCCGAAGGTGCGGAAGGCAAGCCCGTCCCCGGCGCAGAAGGCAGCCGAGGCCGCGCTGCGCTCGGCCGACCTGCGGCGGGCGGCCGTTCTGGTCGGTCTGCCGGTGGAGCGGCTGCGCACGGAGGACGCGGCCAACGTGCGCGGCGGCGCGGCGCTGCTCGCGGAGGCCCAGCGGAGTCTGGGCAAGCCGCTGAGCACGGACCCGGCCGACTGGTGGGACGCGGTGTCGCGCTTCCCGGGCACGACCGACGCCGGCTCGGCGGCGGCGTACGCCAACGACGTCTTCGACATCATCCGCCGGGGCGCGGACCGCGTCACCGACGCCGGTCAGCATGTGGTCCTGGCCGCGAGCCCCCGGGTGCGCCCGCACGCCGGTGCGGCCGGCGCGTCCCGCTCGAAGAACGTGGAGTGCCCGGCGGAGCTGCCGTGTTCGTGGCTGAGCGCGCCCTACGTCAGGATCGACGACGAGGCGTACGGCAACCACGACCTGGCCGACCGGCCCAAGGACCAGCGGATCGAGTACATCGTCATCCACGACACCGAGGCGCCGCTGGCCTCGATGCTGCTGACCGTCCAGGACCCGACGGAGGCGTCCTGGCACTACTCGATCCGCTCCAGCGACGGCAGTGTCACCCAGCACGTCAGGACCAAGGACGCGGCCTGGCACTCGGGCAGCCAGTTCGTGAACGGCCGCTCGATCGGCATCGAGCACGAGGGCTTCCTGCGGCAGCCGAACGCCTGGTACACGGAGCAGATGTATCGTTCCTCCGCCCGGCTGGTGCGGTATCTGACGAAGCGGTACGACATTCCGCTGGACCGTCAGCACATCTTCGGCCACGACAACGTGCCCGCGCCGACCGAGGAGACCATCCCGGACATGCACGACGACCCCGGTCCGTTCTGGGACTGGCGGCACTACTTCGACCTGCTGGGCGCGCCGCTGAAGGCCACGGCGGGGCCGGACAGCGACACGGTGATGATCCTTCCGGAGTACGCCAAGCACCGGCCGGTGTTCACCGGGTGCGTGGAGAGCGGCGAGAAGTGCGCGCCGCACGGCTCCAGCGCGGTCCGGCTGCACACCGAGCCCAGCGAGGACTCCTCCCTGATCCAGGACCCCGGCCGCAAGCCGGACGGCGACGACACCACGGTGGACGTCAACGATCTGGGCTCGCGGGTGTCCGCCGGGCAGCTCTTCGCGGTGGCCGGGCGGCAGGGCGACTGGACGGCGATCTGGTTCCAGGGCCACAAGGCGTGGTTCAAGAACCCGAAGGACCAGCCGACCGCCGTGGGCGCGCGGGCCCGGACGGTGACGCCGAAGGAGGGCCGCCACGAGATCCCGGTGTTCGGGCGGGCGCTGCCGGAGGAGTCGGCCTACCCGGAGGGGATGGACGAGCAGCAGGAGGCGCCGCTGCCGTACACGATCGACGAGGGGCAGCGGTACGTGACGCAGTCCCGTGTCCAGGGCTCGTACATCGACCGCTCCTCGTTCGGTGACAGCCCGGCACCGGTGGTGCGGGGGCAGGAGGAGTACTACGAGATCCAGCTCGACCACCGGCTGGCCTACGTCCGGGCGAGCGACGTGGACGTGCAGGAGCCTCCTGCGGCCGCGGGCGCGCCGAAGAAGGGCACGGCGAAGTCCGGGAAGTGACACAGCGCGGCCGGGGCAGTCCCACCCCTTTCGATGACCGCCCCGGCCGCGTGGTGAACGTCCTCGGTCACCGCCGACCGCTGGACTGGCTCCCGGTGAGCACCCAGACTGGGGGTGTCGGACGCCCCGATCTTCCTGGACGGTGACCGTGGAGACGCAAGACAGCCGGCGGGTGGAGTTCACTCCGGAGGCGGCCGGGCTGGTAAGGCGGCTGAGCGAGCAGCACGGTCCGCTGATGTTCCACCAGTCCGGCGGCTGCTGCGACGGCAGCGCCCCCATGTGCTACCCCGAGGGCGAGTTCCGCACCGGTGACTCCGACGTCCTGCTGGCCGAGCTGACGGTGGACGGCGTCGCGGAACCGGTCGGCTTCTGGATGTCGAAGTCCCAGTACGACCTCTGGAGCCACACCCGCCTCATCGTGGACGTGGTGCCCGGCCGGGGCAGCGGCTTCTCCCTGGAGGCCCCGGAGGGCGTCCGCTTCCTGATCCGCTCACGGGTGATCGACGCCTAGGGCTGCCGCGTCACGGCCGCAGTCCGCTCACCAGGTCCGCCGTGGCCGTGAGGCCGCTGCTGATGGTGGGGGCCATGCTGGTGCTGGCCAGGTAGAAGCCGAGCAGCATGCAGACCAGGGCGTGCGAGATCTTCAGGGCGCCGTTGCGCATGAAGACCACGGCCAGGATCAGGAGCAGCAGCACCACTGAGATGGAAACAGCCATCGGAACCTCCTCCGCCACGCCCGGTGTGCGGCGTTCGGCCGCAAGTGTGGCGTAGCGGAGGCTGGTTCCGGGGCGCTGACGTGTCCCCCGTACGGGTGGTGTCAGCCCGACGCGGGAACCGGGAGGTCCGCCAGTGCCGCGAGGGCCTCGCGGTGGGCGCCCGCGCTGCCGTGGGCGAGGGAGTCGGCCTTGGCCCGCTTCAGGTACAGGTGGACCGGGTGTTCCCAGGTCATGCCGAGCCCGCCGTGAAGTTGCACCGCCTCCTCGGTGGCCCGGACGGCCACGGGAGAGGCGTAGGACTGCGCGACGGCCACCGTGAGGTCGGTGTCGGTGCCCGTGGTGAGGGCGTCGGCGGCGGCGCGGGCGGCCGCGCGGAGGTTGACCACCTCCAGCCAGAGCTGGGCGAGCCGGTGCTTGATCGCCTGGAATCCGCCGACCGGCCGGTTGAACTGCTTGCGCTCCTTCAGATAGCGCACGGTCTCGGTCAACGCCCAGTCGGCGACGCCCCATTGCTCGGAGGCGAGCAGTCCCGCACCGGCCCGCAGCGCGCGCCGCACGGCGGGCTCGGCGGGGCCGAGGCGGCGGCCGGGGGCTCCGTCGAGGGTGACGGTGGCGAGCGGGCGGGTGAGGTCGAGCGCGGTCCGCGGGGTGATCGTGACGGCGTCGGCGGCCACGGCGTACAGGCCGCCGTCGTCGGCCGGGACGAGCAGCACGTCGGCGGCGACGGCGTCCGCGACGGAGGTGAACTCCCCGTGCAGCGAGCCGTTCTCGACGCGCGCGGTGGTGAAGGCGGCGCCGGGTGCGGTGGTCAGGGCGACGGCCAGCGCGGCCACGGTGCGGCCGGAGGCCAGTCGCCCGAGCAGCTCGTCGTCGGCGCAGGCGAGCAGCGCCTCCGTGGCGACCACGGCACTGGTGAGGTAGGGCACCGGGGCGACGGCCCGGCCCAGCTCCTCCAGCACGACGGCCGCCTCGCGGTGGGTGGCGCCCTGGCCGCCCCGCGCCTCGGGGATCAGCAGTCCGGCCAGGCCCATGCCCTCGGCGAGCTGCTTCCACAGGGCGGGGTCGTGCGGGGTGTCCGACTCGGTGCGGGCGATCACCGCGGCGGGCCCGCAGTGGTCGGTGAGCAGGTCGCGTACGGCGGCGCGCAGCGCCTCCTCCTCCTCGGAGTACAGGAGGTCGGGCTCGGCGTTCGTCGTGCTCATCGGGCCAGGTCCTTCCAGGGGACGTCCTTGTCGGTGCGCGGTTCGGCGGGCAGGCCGAGGACGCGCTCGGCGACGATGTTCAGCAGGACCTCGCTGGTCCCGCCCTCGATGCTGTTGCCCTTGGAGCGCAGGTAGCGGTACCCGGCGTCGCGTCCGGTGAAGTCGACCAGTTCGGGACGGCGCATGGTCCAGTCGTCGTACAGCAGCCCTTCCTCGCCCCGGAGTTCGACCTCCAGGCCGCTGATCTCCTGGTTGAGGCGGGCGAAGGCGAGCTTCATGCCGGAGCCCTCGTAGCCGGGCTGGCCGGCGTTGAGCTGCTGGCGCAGGCGTTCGGCGGTGAGGCGGGAGACCTCGGCCTCGACCCAGAGCTTCAGCAGCCGCTGGTGCAGGTCGTGGGTGCGCAGCTCGGCGCGTTCCCGCCAGGTCCTGGCCACGGGCCCGATCATGCCGCCCTCGCGGGGCAGGCGCATGCCGCCGATGGAGACGCGTTCGTTCATCAGCGTGGTCTGCGCGACCCGCCAGCCGTCGCCGACCTCGCCGAGGCGGTGGTCGTCGGGGATGCGGACGCCGGTGAGGAAGACCTCGTTGAACTCGGCCTCGCCGGTGATCTGGCGCAGCGGCCGCACCTCGACGCCGGGGTCGGTCATGTCGCAGATGAAGTACGTGATGCCCGCGTGCTTCGGCGCGTCCGGGTCGGTGCGGGCGATGAGGATGGCCCAGCGGGCCAGGTGGGCGCTGGAGGTCCACACCTTCTGGCCGTCGACCACCCAGTCTCCCCCGCCCTCGCGCACGGCACGGGTGCCGAGGGCGGCGAGGTCCGACCCGGCACCGGGCTCGCTGAAGAGCTGACACCACACCTCCTCGCCGGTCCACAGCGGGCGCAGGAAGCGGGCCTTCTGCTCGTCGGTGCCGTAGCGCAGCACGGTCGGGGCGGCCATGCCGAGGCCGATGCCGATGCGGCGCGGGTCGTTGTCGGGGGCACCGGCGGCGGCCAGCTCCTCGTCCACGACGGCTTGGAGGGTGCGCGGGGCGCCGAGCCCGCCGAGGCCCTCGGGGTAGTGCACCCAGGCGAGTCCGGCGTCGAAGCGGGCCCGGAGGAAGTCGAGGCGGTCGGTGGTGGCGGGCGGGTGCGCGGCCAGCAACTCACGCGTGCGGCGGCGCAGTTCAGCGGCGTCGGTCATGCGGTGGCTCCGTTCTGCGGCAGGACGGCGATCCGGCCGGTGGTGACGCCGTCGGCGACGCGCTGCACCGCCTCGGCGGCTCCGGCGAGCGGGACCCGCTCGCTGACCAGCGGCTTGATCGCGCCGCGCGCGGCCAGCCCGGTCAGCTCCTCGTGGCAGCGCAGCACCAGCTTGGGGTTCTTGGTGTTGTACAGGCCCCAGTGCAGGCCCACGATCGAGTAGTTCTTGACCAGGGCGTGGTTGAGGGCGGGGCTCGGGATGGTGCCGGACGCGAAGCCGACGACCACGATCCGTCCCTCGAAGGCGACGAGCTTGGCGGACTGCGCGTAGGCGTCACCGCCGACGGGGTCGTAGATCACGTCGGCGCCCTTGCCGCCGGTGGCCTCCTTGACGGCGGCGACCACGTCCTCGGCGCGGCGGTCCACGACGACGTCGCAGCCCAGTTCGCGGGCGACGGCGGCCTTGTCGGCGCCGCCCACGACGCCGATGACCCGTGCCCCGGCGGCCTTGCCGAGCTGGACGGCCGCGCTGCCGACTCCGCCCGCGGCGGCGTGCACCAGCAGGGTCTCGCCCACCTCCAGGTGCGCCCGGCGGTGCAGGCCGAACCAGCCGGTCTGGTAGCCGATGTGCAGGGCGGCCGCCTCGGCGTCGTCCAGCGTCTCGGGCGCGGGCAGCAGCGCGCGGGCGTCGGCGAGCGCGTACTCGGCGAAACCCCCGTGGGGCAGCGCCGGGTTGGCGATGACACGGCGGCCGTCCTCGGTCTCGCCGCAGATCTCCACGCCGGGCGTGAAGGGCAGCGGGGGCCGGATCTGGTACTGGCCCCGGCAGAGCAGGGCGTCCGGGAAGTTGACGTTGGCGGCGCGCACGCGCAGGAGCACCTGGCCGTCGCCGGGGGTGGGGCGTTCCACCTCCGCCAGGCGCATCACCTCGCACGGCTCGCCGTTCTCGTGCACTTGCCATGCCTGCATGCCGGGCCTCCACGGGACTGCGTCGTCTTGAGCGGGGTCCACGGCATACTAAGCGGTCGCTTGCCGATCAGGGAACAGTCTGCCGGGATCAGGGCGACCGGACCCTCAGCCCTCCCCCTCGGCTCGCCGCCCCGCCCGCGCCCGCAGGTGCATCCGCTCGCCCTGCGGCCCGAACAGGCTCAGGAACTCCACCGGGCCGTCCCCGGCCGACCCGAACCAGTGCGGCACCCGGGTGTCGAACTCGGCGGCCTCCCCCGGCCCCAGCACCACGTCATGGTCGCCGAGGACCAGCCGCAGCCGCCCGGAGAGGACGTACAGCCACTCGTACCCCTCGTGGGTGCGCGGGTCCGGCTGCCGGTCGCGGCTCGGTTCGAGCACCTTGTACGCCTGGAGGCCGCCGGGGCGCCGGGTCAGGGGGTAGAAGGTGCGGCCGTCCCGCCTGACCGGCTCGGTGCGCACCCTCGGGTCGCCGACCGGCGGGGCCCCGACCAGTTCGTCCAGCGGGACCCGGTGGGCCTGCGCGATGGGCAGCAGCAGCTCCAGGCTGGGGCGGCGCAGCCCGGACTCCAGCCGGGAGAGGGTGCTGACCGAGATGCCGGTCGTCTCCGACAGCGCGGCCAGGGTCACGTCCCGCTCCTTGCGGATGCGGCGCAGCCTCGGACCCACGGCGGCCAGCACCTCGTCGGTGCCCTCCGCGCCCACGTCGTTCACGTCACTCATGCCCGTATTGCAGATTCGGCAACGCCGTTTGTCAATCCGGCAGGGCGGCCGGTCCGGCGTCGCGGGTGTGCGCCCGGCCGTGCCGGTGCACCATGGCTGCATGCTGCTCACCCGGCTCGCGGAGGTGTCGGGTCAGGTCGCCGCGACGGCGTCCCGGACCCGCAAGAGGGATCTGCTCGCGGAACTGTTCCGGGAAGCGGAACCGGACGACGTCCCGGTGGTCATCCCGTATCTGGCGGGTCACCTGCCGCAGGGCCGGATCGGCGTCGGCTGGAAGGTGCTCGGCCGCGAGGTGCCGCCCGCCGCCGAGCCGACCCTCACCGTGCGCGGGGTGGACGCCCTGCTGAGCGAGCTGGCCTCGGTGTCCGGCGCCGGCTCCCAGGCCGAGCGGGCGCGGATCGTCAGGGAGCTGATGGGCGCGGCCACCGGGGACGAACAGCGCTTCCTGCGCGGCCTGCTGACCGGGGAGGTCCGCCAGGGCGCCCTGGACGCGCTGGCCGTGGAGGGGCTGGCCCGCGCGACGGACGCCGACCCCGCGGCGGTGCGGCGGGCGGTGATGCTCGCCGGGTCGCTCCGGACCGTCGCCCGGGCCCTGCTGGCCGAGGGCCCCGGCGTGCTGGAGGAGTTCCGGCTGACGGTGGGCTGCCCGGTGCTGCCGATGCTGGCCCGCAGCGCCTCCTCGGTCGCGGAGGCGGTGGAGAAGCTGGGGGCGTGCGCGGTGGAGGAGAAGCTCGACGGCATCCGTGTGCAGGTACACCGGGACGGCGGCGAAGTCCGGGTGTACACGCGGACGCTGGACGACATCACCGGCCGGCTGCCGGAGGTGACGGCGGCGGCGCTGGCGCTGCCCGGCGAGCGGTTCGTGCTGGACGGCGAGGTGATCTCCTTCGGGCCGGACGGGCGGCCCCGCTCCTTCCAGGAGACGGCGGGACGGGTCGGCTCCCGGGTGGACGTGGCCCGGGCGGCCGGGGAGGTCCCGGTCTCCCCCGTGTTCTTCGACGCCCTGTCGGTCGGCGGCCGGGACCTGCTGGACCTGCCGTTCACCGAGCGGCACGCCGAGCTGGCCCGGCTGGTGCCGGAGCCGATGCGGGTGCGCCGGGCACTGGTGGCCGGTCCCGAGGACACCGGCGCGGCGGAGGAGTTCCTGGCCGGGACCCTGGCGCGGGGCCACGAGGGCGTGGTGGCCAAGGGGCTCGACGCGCAGTACAGCGCGGGCAGGCGCGGCGCCTCCTGGCTGAAGGTCAAGCCCGTGCACACCCTCGATCTGGTGGTGCTGGCCGCCGAGTGGGGCCACGGCCGCCGCACCGGCAGGCTCTCCAACCTCCACCTGGCCGCCCGCACGGCCGACGGGGGTTACGCGATGCTCGGCAAGACCTTCAAGGGCATGACCGACGCCATGCTGGCCTGGCAGACCGAACGGCTCGGCGGACTCGCGGTGGAGGAGAAGTCCTGGGGCGTGACCGTACGCCCCGAACTCGTCGTGGAGATCGCCTACGACGGACTCCAGCGCTCCACCCGCTACCCCGCCGGGGTGACCCTGCGGTTCGCACGGGTGATCCGCTATCGGGAGGACAAGCGGCCCGAGGACGCCGATACGGTGGAGGCCCTGCTCGCGGCCCACCCGGAGGTCAAGGCGTGACCGTACGTCCGACGAAGCGCAGCGCTGGACTGCTGCTGTTCCGCCACACCGATCACGGGCTGGAAGTGTTGCTCGGCCATATGGGCGGCCCGCTCTGGGCCACGAAGGACGAAGGGGCGTGGTCGGTGCCCAAGGGCGAGTACGAGCCGGACGAACCGGCCTGGGAGGCGGCCCGCCGCGAGTTCCAGGAGGAGCTGGGCATCGCCCCGCCGGACGGCCCGGCCCTGCCGCTCGGCGAGATCACGCAGCGCAGCGGCAAGATCGTCACCGCCTGGGCGGTGGAGGCGGACCTCGATCCGGCGACCGTCGCGCCCGGCACCTTCACCATGGAATGGCCGCCGCACTCGGGACGCGTCCAGGAGTTCCCCGAGCTGGACCGGGTGGCCTGGTTCACCCCGGAGCGGGCCCGGGAGCTGATGGTCTCCGGACAGGGCACGTTTCTCGACCGTCTGGCGGAGCACTCGGGCTGAACAGGGGACCGAGGCGTTGCGGTTCCGCATGCCGCGCGCGAAGGTCGACGCACATCCCGGTACCAGGAGGTCAGCCATGCCCATCGCCACGGTGAACCCGGCGAACGGCGAGACGGTCAAGACGTACGAGCCGATGGACGACGCCGAGGTGGAGCGCCGGCTCCAACTCGCCGAGGCAACCTTCCGGACCTACCGGACGTCGTCGTTCGCCGAGCGCGCCGAGCATCTGAACCGGGCCGCCGACCTGCTGGAGGCGGACAACGACGAGATCGCCCGGGTCATGACGACCGAGATGGGCAAACCGCTGGCGCAGGCCCGCGCGGAGGCGGCCAAGTGCGTCAAGGCGATGCGCTGGTACGCCCGGCGGGCCGAGGGGCTGCTCGCCGAGGAGGTGCCGGACGAGGCGGACGTGAAGGACTCCGGGGCCTCGCGGGTCCGGGTCGTCTACCGGCCGCTCGGCCCGGTGCTGGCGGTGATGCCGTGGAACTTCCCGCTGTGGCAGGTGATCCGGTTCGCCGCGCCCGCGCTGATGGCGGGCAACGTCGGACTGCTCAAGCACGCCTCCAACGTCCCGCAGACCGCCCTGTATCTGGAGGACCTGTTCCAGCGGGCCGGGTTCCCGGTGGGCTGTTTCCAGACGCTGCTGGTCGGCTCGGCCGACGTCGACGAGATCCTGCGCGACGACCGGGTCAAGGCCGCCACCCTCACCGGCAGCGAACCGGCGGGCCGGGCGGTCGCCTCGACCGCGGGCGAGATGATCAAGAAGACGGTGCTGGAGCTGGGCGGCAGCGACCCGTACCTGGTGATGCCGTCCGCCGACCTCGACCGGGCGGCGAAGGTCGCGGTGACCGCGCGGGTGCAGAACAACGGACAGTCCTGCATCGCGGCGAAGCGGTTCATCGTGCACACGGACGTGTACGACGCCTTCGTGGAGAGGTTCGTCGCCGGGATGAAGGACCTGACGGTCGGTGACCCGATGGACGGCGCCACCGACGTGGGGCCGCTCGCCACCGAGCAGGGCCGCGCGGACGTGGAGGAACTGGTCGACGACGCGCGCCGCAGCGGGGCGGCCGTGCTGTGCGGCGGCGAGCGGCCCCGGGGCGCCGGCTGGTACTACCCGCCGACCGTGATCGCGGACGTCACCCGGGAGATGCGCATCCACCGGGAGGAGGCGTTCGGCCCGGTGGCGACCGTGTACCGGGCGGACGACCTGGAGGACGCGATCCTGATCGCCAACGACTCGCCGTTCGGCCTGAGTTCCAGCGTATGGACCGAGGACGAGGACGAGATGGCGCACTGCGCGCGGGACCTGGAGGCCGGGGGCGTGTTCGTCAACGGCATGACCGCCTCGCACGCCGCGTTCCCCTTCGGCGGGATCAAGCGGTCCGGGTACGGACGTGAACTCTCCGCGCAGGGAATCCGGGAGTTCTGCAACATCACCACGGTTTGGCAGGGAGCGTGAGGATCGCACGGATACGATCCGGTCTGTGAACGGCGAAGTGACCCTGCCCCTGATCGTGGACGAGCGAGGCGCGCTGCGGGTGTCGGCGTCCGACGTCAGCAAGCTGCTGCGCAGCGTGGGGGCACGGTGGGTGCATCTGGTGGAGGCCGGGGAGCGGGGGCTCGACGAGGACACCGTCGCCGAGCTGACCATCGAGCTGGCGAAGTTGGCGGACCGTATCGACGTGGCGTGCATCGCGCACAGCAGCGGGGCGCCGTAGGGGTTTTCGGGTGCGTGGTGGGGTGCTGCGCCGTCGTGGCTTGTCGCGCAGTTCCCCGCGCCCCTGGGGCCGGAGCAGTCGCCCGGCGATTTCAAGCGGCTCTGAGCTGCGGAGATGCCCTTTTACTACTCTCCGTTCTCGCCGGTTCGGAGTAATTCGGCGCGAGATCGTCGGCCTTACGGGTGAGTGTGGGTGGACCACCTTCTGACCGGCGGACGAAGGCCCGCCGGACGGCGAAAGCAGGGACCGCTCATGGCGACTTTGTGCAGACCCTCGGTGTCCGTGCCGGATCACGTGATCACCATGGAGGAGACCCTGGAGCTGGCCCGCACCCACCACGCGGACAACCCACAGCTCCCGTTGGCCCTCCGGCTGATCGAGAACACCGGAGTGCGCACCCGGCACATCGTGCAGCCGATCGAGGAGACCCTGAAGCACCCCGGTTTCCATCAGCGCAACAAGCTGTACGAGTACGAGGCCAAGGCGCGGGTGCCCGCGGTGATCCAGCAGGCGCTGGACTCGGCCGAACTCCTCACCTCTGACATCGATGTCATCGTCTACGTGTCGTGCACCGGCTTCATGATGCCGTCGCTGACCGCGTGGCTGATCAACGAGATGGACTTCTCCAGCACCACCCGGCAGCTCCCCATCGCCCAGCTGGGCTGCGCGGCGGGCGGTGCGGCCATCAACCGGGCGCACGACTTCTGCACGGCCTACCCGGAGGCCAACGCCCTCATCGTGGCCTGCGAGTTCTGCTCGCTGTGCTACCAGCCGACCGACCTCGGCGTCGGCTCCCTGCTCTCCAACGGCCTGTTCGGCGACGGCATCGCGGCCGCCGTCGTACGCGGCCGGGGCGGCACGGGGGTGCAGCTCGAGCGCAACGGCTCGTACCTGATCCCCAAGACCGAGGACTGGATCTCGTACGACGTGCGGGACACCGGGTTCCACTTCCTGCTGGACAAGCGGGTGCCGACCACGATGGAGCCGTTGGCCCCGGCGCTCCAGGACCTCGCGGGCACCCACGGCTGGAACGCCTCCGACCTGGACTTCTACATCATCCACGCCGGCGGCCCCCGAATACTCGACGACCTCAGCAAGTTCCTGAAGGTCGAGCCGCACGCGTTCCGGTTCAGCCGGGCCACGCTCACCGAGTACGGCAACATCGCCAGCGCCGTCGTCCTGGACGCGCTGCGCCGGCTGTTCGACGACGGCGGTGCCGAGCAGTCCGCGCGCGGACTCCTGGCCGGCTTCGGCCCCGGCATCACCGCCGAGATGACCGTCGGCCGCTGGGTCGACCGGGACTAGGAGGGGGCCATGAACGACGAGACGCTCACCGAGACCCCGCCCCCGATCCGGCCATGGCCGGCCGTCGACCTGCCGGGCACCGACTTCGACCCGGTGCTGGCCGAGCTGATGCGCGAGGGCCCGGTCACCCGTATCCAGCTGCCCAACGGCGAGGGCTGGGCGTGGCTGGTCACCCGGTACGAGGACGTACGCATGGTGACCAACGACCCCCGGTTCGGCCGGGAGGCGGTGATGGACCATCCGGTCACCCGGCTCGCGCCGCACTTCATCCCGGACCGGGGCGCGGTCGGCTTCCTCGACCCGCCCGACCACACCCGGCTGCGCCGCTCGGTCGCCGCCGCGTTCACCGCGAAGGGCGTGGAGCGGGTACGGGAGCGGTCGCGGGCCATGCTGGAGGAGCTGGTGGACGAGCTCCTCCAGGACGGTCCCCCGGCCGACCTGACCGGCGCGGTGCTCAGCCCGTTCCCCATCGGGGTGATCTGCGAGCTGATGGGCGTGCCCCCGGCCGACCGGCACGCCATGCACGAGTGGACGCAGCGCATCCTGTCCTCGGCGCACGGCAAGGAGGTCAGCGAGCAGGCCAAGCGGGAGATGAGCGCCTACTTCACGGACCTCATCGGGCACGGCCCGCACGGACCCGAGGACGCCGTCTGCTCGCTGCTGAGCGCGGCCGTGGACCGGGACGAGGTCACGCTGGTGGAGGCGGTCGGCCTGGCCGTGCTGCTCCAGATCGGCGGCGAGGCGGTCACCAACAACAGCGGGCAGATGTTCTACCTGCTGCTGACCCGGCCGGAACTGGCGGAGCGGCTGCGCTCGGACCCGGCGATCCGGCCGAGGGCGATCGACGAGCTGCTGCGCTACATCCCGCACCGCAACGCGGTCGGCCTGTCCCGGATCGCGCTGGAGGACGTGGAGGTCGGGGGTGTCCGCATCCGTGCGGGCGACGCCGTCTACAACTCCTACCTGGCCGCCAACCGCGACCCTGAGGTGTTCCGCGACCCGGACACCATCGACGTCGAGCGCAGCCCCAACCCGCACGTGGCGTTCGGCTTCGGCCCGCACTACTGCCCGGGCGGGATGCTGGCCCGGCTGGAGTCCGAGCTGCTGGTGGACGTCCTGCTGGACCGGGTCCCGGGTCTCAAGCTCGCGGTGCCGCCGGAGGAAGTCCCCTTCCGCAAGGGCGCGTTGATCCGGGGGCCCGAGGCCCTGCCGGTCACCTGGTAACCCGGTCATGACGTCGACCGAGGGACTGCTCGTGCCGCCGGGACACGGCCGGGTCGTGCAGACGGCCGCCCAGCGGGTCACGTTCAAGGTCACCGGCACCCACTCGCGGACGGCCTCCACCTTCGAGGTGGAGGTCCCGCCGGGCTTCGACGTGGGCGCCCATGTGCACACCCACAGCGAGGAGCTGTTCTACGTCCTGGACGGGGAGCTCGACGTCCTCGCCTTCGAGCCCCGCATCCGCACTCCCGACAACTGGCAGAAGTGGGAGTCGACTTCGGGCAACCGGGTCGTACGGGCCACGCCGGGCACGGTCATCGTCGTCCCGCCCGGCTGCCCGCACGCCTTCGCCAACCCCACCGACACCCCGGCCCGCATGTTCTTCCAGGCCTCTCCCCCGCCGGACCACGAGCGCTACTTCGAGGAACTCCTGGAGATCCTGGACGCGGGAGGCCCCCCGGACCAGGAGGCCATCGAGGAGCTGCGGAAGCGCTACGACATCGACCAGCTCACCCCTCTGAAGCACCGGTGAGCGAGTCGGCCCGAGGGGCGCGGGGAACCCCGCGCCCCCCGGCGCTAGCGAATCGGCACCCCGGCCAAGGTCCGGGCGATCACCAGCCGCTGGATCTCGCTGGTTCCCTCGAAGATCGTGTAGATGGCGGCGTCCCGGTGCATCCGCTCGACGGGGTACTCCCGCGTGTACCCGTTCCCCCCGAGGATCTGGATCGCCTGGCCGGTGACCTTCTTCGCCGTCTCGCTGGCGAACAGCTTGGACATCGATCCCTCGGCCGCGGTGAACGGCCTGCCGTTGACGGCCATCCACGACGCCCGCCACACCAGCAGCCGGGCCGCGTCGATGGACGTGCGCATGTCCGCCAGCTGGAAGGCGACTCCCTGGTTGTCGACGATCGGCCGCCCGAACTGCTCACGGGTGGTGGCGTATTCGAGGGCCACCTCGTAGGCGGCGCGGGCGGTGCCGACGGCCATCGCGCCCACGGCGGGCCGGGACGCCTCGAAGGTGGCCATCGCCGCGTTCTTCACCCTCTCGCCCCCGCCGCGGGCCCGCTCCCGCGCCCGGGCCAGCCGCTCGTCCAGCTTCTCCTTGCCGCCGAGCAGGCAGGAACCGGGCACCCGCACGTCCTCCAGGACGACCTCCGCGGTGTGCGAGGCGCGGATGCCGTGCTTCTTGAACTTCTGGCCCTGGCCGAGACCGGGGGTGCCGGGCGGGATGATGAAGGAGGCGTGGCCCTTGGACCCCAGCCCGGGGTCGACCACGGCGACGACGACGTGGACGTTGGCGATGCCGCCGTTGGTGGCCCAGGTCTTGGTGCCGTTCAGCACCCACTCGTCCTTGGCCTCGTCGTACACCGCGCGGGTGCGCATGGAGGCCACGTCGGAGCCGGCGTCGGGCTCGGAGGAGCAGAACGCCGCGACCTTGACGTCGTTCACGTCGCCGTACATCTGGGGTATCCAGGTGCCGATCTGCTCCTCGGTGCCGTTGGCGAGGACGCCCACGGCCGCGAGGCCGGTGCCGACGATGGACAGGGCGATACCGGCGTCGCCCCAGAACAGCTCCTCCATGACCATCGGGATGCCGAGGCCGGTGGGGTCGAAGTACTGCTGGGCGTAGAAGTCGAGGGAGTAGACGCCGATCTTGGCGGCTTCCTGGATGACCGGCCAGGGAGTCTCCTCACGCTCGTCCCATTCGGCGGCCGCGGGCCGGATCACATCGGCGGCGAAGCCGTGCAGCCAGTCCCGGACCTCCTTCTGTTCGTCGTTGAGCTCCATGGTGAACTCGGCCATGTCCCCTCCAGCGGCGCACGAGCGGTGTTACTAGCGGTAACCAGAGTCTGTTACCGACCGGTAGGCAAAGTCAACTCCGGATGACGCCTTTGGTATCCCGTTCGATGTCAGGGCCGCGGTGAGTGTTAGTTTGCGCAGGCGTCACCGAATCAGCACGGGTGGGGAGAGCACATGGACACCACACAGCGGACCGATCAGCAGAGGTCCGCCGACCGACGGCGGCGGGAGCTGCTGGAGGCCGCCGACCGGGTGGTGCTGCGCGACGGCCCGCAGGCGTCGATGAACGCCATCGCCGCGGAGGCGGGCATCACCAAGCCGATCCTGTACCGCCACTTCGGCGACAAGGGCGGCCTGTACGCGGCCCTCGCCACCCGGCACACCGACGCCCTGCTGGACTCCCTGCGCGCGGCCCTGGACGCCCCGGCCGACCGCCGGGAGCGCGTGGAGTCCACCCTCGACACCTACCTCGCCGCCATCGAGGCCCGGCCGCAGGTGTACCGCTTCCTGATGCACCCCTCCGAGGGCGGCCAGGGCGGCGAAGCCGGATTCGACGTCGGCAAGCACAGCGCCCCGCTGCTGCGCCGGATGGGCGAGGAGCTGGCCCAGGTCATCGAGGAGCGCGTGGACCTCGGACCGGGCAGCCAGCGACTGGCCCGCGTCTGGGGGCACGGCATCGTCGGCATGATGCACGCGGCCGGGGACTGGTGGCTGGGCGAGCGCCCCTGCTCGCGGGCCGAACTGGTGCGCTCCCTGGCCGACTTGCTGTGGGGCCGCCTGGCGGCCGCCGGTGACCGGGTGGGCGGTCCGGGCTTCTGATCCCGCCCGCCGGGCCTCAGGAGCGCCAGGGGGCCCGTCGTACCTGCCGGTCCAGCTTGCGCCGGCGGCGGCCCGTCACGCGGTCGGCGTAGACCGTGCCGTCCAGGTGGTCGCACTCGTGCTGGAGGCAGCGCGCGAAGAACCCGGTGCCGTGGACGGTGACCGGCTCCCCCGTCATCGTGAAGCCCTCGACCACCGCGTGGTCGTACCGCACGGTGCCCGCCTCCAGGCCCGGCAGCGACAGGCACCCCTCGGGGCCCAGGAACTCCAGACCGTCGGCCGCCACCAGCCGGGGGTTGACGACATGGCCCAGGTGGCGGACCTCGTCGTCGTCCGGGCAGTCGTACACGAACACCCGCTGGTCCACCCCGATCTGGTTGGCGGCCAGGCCCACGCCCTCGTTGGCGTACATGGTGGCGAACAAGTCCGTCACGAGTCCGGCGAGTTCCGGACCGAAGTCGGTGACGTCACGGCATGGGGTGTGCAGCCCGGTGTCGCCGAGCAGGGTGAGGGGCCGGACGCGCCCGTGGGCACCCGGTATCGAGCGGTGTCGCATGACGGCAAGGGTACGGTTCGTTCGGCCCGCGCCGAGCGCGCGAGGGCGGGCCGGGTGGACCGGGATTCGGGTGTGCGAACGGTTCTCGATAGGCTGAGGCCCACACCACGCTGCCGGATGGCCCCAGGCGCGGCGCGTACGCAAGGAGGATCGAGGACTGATGGCAGGCAACTCGGACCCGCTCTCGCCGCGGGCCAAGCTGGCCGTGACCGCGGGCAAGGCGGTCGCGGCGGCATCGCGCGCCGCCGGGCGCGGCAGCGGGTCGGTGATCGGCGGAAAGGTCGCCCTGCGGCTCGACCCCGACCTGCTCGCCCGGCTCGCCACCCACCTGGACGTGGTCCTGGTGTCGGCGACGAACGGCAAGACCACCACCACCCGGCTCATCGCCGAGGCACTGCGCGCCGCCGGGCCCGTCGTGTCCAACGCGCTCGGCGCCAACATGCCGGCCGGCATCACCTCCGCCCTCGCGGGCGGCTCGGACGCCAAGTTCGGCGTCATCGAGGTGGACGAGAAGTATCTGGCCGGTGTGGCACGTGACACCAGCCCGAAGTGCATCGCGCTGCTGAACCTCTCCCGCGACCAGCTGGACCGCGCGGCGGAGACCCGGATGCTCGCGGAGAACTGGCGCGAGGGCCTGTCCGGCTCGAAGGCCGTCGTCGTCGCCAACTGCGACGACCCGCTGGTGGTGTGGGCGGCCTCGTCCTCCCCGAACGTGGTCTGGGTCGCGGCCGGCCAGATGTGGAAGGACGACGCCTGGTCCTGCCCGTCGTGCGGCGGCGTGATGCAGCGCCCCGGCGACGACTGGTTCTGCGGCGAGTGCGGCTTCCGCCGTCCGACCCCGACCTGGGCGCTCTCCGGCGACCACGTCCTCGACCCGCACGGTTCGGCCTGGCCGATCCACCTCCAGCTCCCGGGCCGCGCCAACAAGGCGAACGCGGCCAGCTCGGCCGCCGTCGCCGCCGTGTTCGGGGTGCCGCCGCAGGTGGCGCTGGAGCGCATGTACCAGGTGCAGGCGGTCGCCGGACGCTACGACGTGGTCCAGTTCCAGAACCGCGACCTGCGTCTGCTGCTGGCGAAGAACCCGGCCGGCTGGCTGGAGACCTTCTCCCTGATCGACCCGCCGCCCACCCCGGTGATCCTCTCCGTGAACGCCCGCGGGGCGGACGGCACCGACACCTCCTGGCTGTGGGACGTGGACTACACCCGGCTCACCGGCCACCCGATCTTCGTGGTCGGCGACCGGAAGCTGGACCTCGCCGTGCGCCTGGAAGTGGCGAACCAGCACTTCCAGGTGTGCGAGAACCTCGACGAGGCCGTCGCCGCGGCCCCGCCGGGCCGTATCGAGGTCATCGCGAACTACACCGCGTTCCAGGACCTGCGCCGCCGCGTCGGCAACTGAGCCAGAAGGGCGAAGACCTCCTCATGAGCGACAACCAACTGCGGCTGGTGTGGATCTATCCCGATCTGCTGAGCACCTACGGCGACCAGGGCAACGCCCTGGTCGTGGAGCGCCGGGCGCGCCAGCGCGGCCTGGACGTGGCCCGTCTCGACGTGCGCAGCGACCAGCCGATCCCGACCTCGGGCGACATCTACCTGATCGGCGGCGGTGAGGACCGTCCGCAGCGGCTGGCGGCCGAGCGGCTGCGCCGCGACGGGAGCCTGCAGCGCGCGGTGGAGAACGGCGCGATCGTCTTCTCCGTGTGCGCCGGCTACCAGATCCTGGGCCACGAGTTCATCAACGACCTCGGCCAGCGCGAGCCCGGCCTCGGCCTGCTCGACGTGGTGTCGACGCGCGGCGAGGGCGAGCGGTGCGTGGGCGACGTGCTCGGGGACATCGACCCGCGCCTCGGCCTGCCCCCGCTGACCGGGTTCGAGAACCACCAGGGCGTCACCCATCTGGGCCCGAGCGCCCGCGCCTTCGCCCAGGTGAAGCTGGGCCGGGGCAACGGCACCGGGGACGGTACGGAGGGCGCGTACAACGGGACCGTGTTCGGTACCTACATGCACGGCCCCGTGCTGGCCCGTAACCCGCAGATCGCGGACCTGCTGCTGAAGCTGGCGCTGGACGTGAACGCGCTGCCGCCGATCGACGACCGCTGGTACGAGGCGCTGCGCGACGAGCGCATCGCCGCGGCACAGCAGCCCGCGTAATCACGGCATATCACCCATATCAGTACACCCGTCAGGCGGGCTCCCGGGCATCGGGGAGCCCGCCTGACGCATACTCCGCTCACCTGTGCGGGTGCGTCCAGCAGGCGGACGCCCGCTGGGTGAGGGGGCCATGACGCCGGTAGTCTGGCCGGGAACCCGCCGGACAACGTGGTCCGGTCTCCCGGCCCACGTCGAGAAGGTAATTCGGGCTATGCGCATTGGTGTCCTCACCTCCGGCGGCGACTGCCCCGGCCTGAACGCCGTCATCCGGTCCGTCGTGCACCGAGCCCTCGTCGACCACGGCGACGAGGTCATCGGCTTCCGCGACGGCTGGAAGGGCCTGCTGGAGTGCGACTACTTGAAGCTCGACCTGGACGCCGTGAGCGGCATCCTGGCGCGCGGCGGCACGATCCTCGGCTCCTCCCGTGTCCGTCCGGAGCATCTGCGCGGCGGGGTCGAACGGGTGAAGGGCCATGTCGAGGAACTCGGGCTCGACGCGATCATCCCGATCGGCGGTGAGGGCACGCTGAAGGCGGCTCGGCTGCTGTCGGACAGCGGGCTGCCGATCGTGGGCGTGCCCAAGACCATCGACAACGACATCTCGGCGACCGACGTCACCTTCGGGTTCGACACCGCCGTGGGGGTCGCCACCGAGGCGCTGGACCGGCTGAAGACCACCGCCGAGTCGCATCAGCGGGTGCTGATCGTGGAGGTCATGGGCCGCCACACCGGCTGGATCGCGCTGAACTCGGGCACGGCGGCCGGCGCGCACGCCATCGTCGTCCCGGAACGCCCCTTCGACATAGGGGAGTTGGCGCGCCGGGTGGGTGCCCGGTTCGAGGCGGGCAAGCGGTTCGCCATCGTGGTGGCCGCCGAGGGCGCCAAGCCGCTGCCCGGCTCCATGGAGTTCGACGAGGGCGGCCGGGACATCTACGGCCACGAGCGCTTCGCCGGTATCGCCCGGCAGCTCTCCGTCGAGCTGGAGCAGCGGCTCGGCAAGGAGGCGCGGCCGGTGATCCTCGGGCATGTGCAGCGCGGCGGCACGCCGACGGCGTACGACCGGGTGCTGGCGACCCGGTTCGGCTGGCACGCGGTGGAGGCGGTGCACCGGGAGGAGTTCGGCCGGATGACCGCGCTGCGCGGCACGGACGTCGTGATGGTGCCGCTGGCCGACGCGGTGAGCACCCTGAAGACGGTTCCGGACGAGCGGTACGCCGAGGCGGAGTGCGTGCTGTAGTCCGGGGCGCGGGGAGGTGCGGACCCCGCTCACGGCCGGGCGCGGGGGCGCCCGTACCCTGAGTGCGGACAGAAACCGCTCAACCCCCACGAACCAGGAGCCGCCGGATGGACCACAGCGGGCACGGCATGGTGCCGGATCTGCCGCCGTTCACCTTCGGACGGGGGCTCGCGTGGTCGGCCGACCCCTTCTTCCTGGTCGCCTGCGTGGCCGGGCTGGCCCTGTACGGCTGGGGGGTGCTGCGGCTGCGGCGGCGCGGGGACGCGTGGCCGGTGTCGCGGACGGTGTCCTACGTCGTCGGCGTGCTGACCATCGCCCTGGTGATGTGCACCCGGCTCAACGACTACGGCATGGTCATGTTCAGCGTGCACATGGTGCAGCACATGGTGATCAGCATGCTGTCGCCGATCCTGATCCTGCTCGGCGCCCCGGTGACGCTGGCGCTGCGGGCCCTGCCCACGGCAGGCCGGGGGAAGACCGGCCCGCGTGAACTGCTGCTGGCGCTGCTGCACAGCCGGTACATGCGGTTCATCACCCATCCGGCGTTCACGATCCCGCTGTTCATCGCCAGTCTGTACGCGCTGTACTTCTCGCCGGTCTTCGACTTCCTGATGGGGTCGAGGGCCGGGCACATCGCCATGATGGTGCACTTCCTGATGGTGGGCGTCGTCTTCTTCTGGCCGATCATCGGCGTCGATCCGGGCCCGCACCGGCCGAACCATCTGATGCGGATGCTGGAGCTGTTCGCGGGGATGCCGTTCCACGCCTTCTTCGGCATCGCGCTGATGATGGCGTCCGAGCCGATGGTGGAGACCTTCCTGCACCCGCCCGCCTCGCTCGGCATCGACGCGCTCTCCGACCAGGGCGCGGCCGGCGGCATCGCCTGGGCGTTCAGCGAGATCCCGTCGGTCCTGGTGCTGATCGCGCTGCTCTTCCAGTGGTACCGCTCCGAGCAGCGGCAGGCCCGCCGCAAGGACCGGGCCGCGGAGCGGGACGGCGACCAGGAGCTGGAGGCGTACAACGCCTACCTGGCCTCGCTGAGCGCCCGCGAGGGCTGATCCGGCGCGGAATTCCGCGGGCTCACCGTGTGCCGGTGGGCCCGGAACCGGGGCACGATGGTGGTGGACGGACCACGAGGAGGGTGCCGCGATGCCCGGTTCCATGCGAGGTTCCAGCAAGGCGGACGGTTCCACCAGGGCGATGGGGGCGCTGACCGTGGGCGGTCTCGTCGTCGTCACGGCGTACACGGTCGCGCTCGGCAGCAACGGCTGGCTCTGGTTCGGCTGGGTGGTGCTGGGACTGCTCACGCTGGCGCTGGCCGTCACGCAGTCGTGAGGACGCCGCGCCGCCTCCGGCCGCGCCACCGCCGGTGAGAGGCGGCCGCGGCTGATTACAGTGCCCGCATGAACAGCAGGACCGCGTCCTTCGACGACCTCGACCGCAAGATCATCACCGCGCTGATGGCGAACGCCCGGAGCAGTTTCGCCGAGATCGGCGCGGCCGTCGGGCTGTCGGCCACGGCGGTGAAGCGGCGGGTCGACCGGCTGCGGGAGACCGGGGTGATCACCGGGTTCACGGCGACCGTGCAGCCCTCCGCGCTGGGCTGGCGCACGGAGGCGTACGTCGAGGTCTACTGCGAGGGCGCCGCCCCGCCCCGGCGGCTCGCGGAGGTGGTCAGCAACCATCCGGAGATCACCGCGGCCATGACGGTGACCGGCGGCGCGGACGCCCTGCTCCATGTGCGGGCGCGGGACGTGGAGCACTTCGAGGGGGTGCTGGAGCGCATTCGCGCCGAGCCGTTCATCCGGAAGACGATCAGCGTGATGGTGCTGTCCCACCTCCTCCCGGAAAGCCCCGAGGCGGGCGCCACCCAGGCCGCACCCGAGTGATCGTCGTTCAAACCCGCGAGGCACGCAGATGTCGTGCGTCCTGGCCGGTGTATACGCAACGATGCTGCGCGAGCACGCAGCTTTTGTCGCTTGTCGCGCCTCGGCCCGAGTTCCTACCGTGGTCTCACCCCCGTGAGTAACACACTGGAAAGCGGAGGAAACCCTCTGTGGCCGAAACCCGTGTGCAGCGCCCCCGGCGCTTCCTGGTCTGCGAACCCAGGCACTTCACCGTCCAGTACGCGATCAACCCCTGGATGCGTCCCGACGCCCCCGTGGACGTCGACCTCGCCCAGTCCCAGTGGCGTGCGCTGATCGACGCCTACCGCACCCACGGGCACACCGTGGACGCGGTCGACCCGGTGCCGGGCCTGCCCGACATGGTCTTCGCGGCCAACGCCGCCTTCGTGGTCGGCGGCCGCGTCTTCGGCTCGCTGTTCCACGCGCCGGAGCGCCGTCCGGAGTCGCTGCACTACGACTCCTGGTTCAAGACGGCGGGGTACGACGTGTACCGCCCGCTGGCGGTGACCGAGGGCGAGGGCGACCTGGTGTGGACCGGCCGGTACGTGCTGGCCGGCACCGGGTTCCGCACCACCCGCGACGCCCACCGCGAGGCGCAGGAGTTCTTCGGCCACCCGGTGATCGCGCTGACCCTGGTGGACCCGTACTTCTACCACCTGGACACGGCGCTGTTCGTCCTGGACGACGACAACATCGCCTACTACCCGGAGGCGTTCTCGGCGGGCAGCCGCGAGGTGCTCCAGCGGCTCTACCCGGACGCGGTGCTCGCCACCCGTGACGACGCGATGGCGTTCGGCCTGAACTCCGTGTCCGACGGCCGGCACGTCTTCATCGCCCCCCAGGCCGAGGTGCTCGCCGAGCGCCTGGCCGCACATGGTTACGATCCCGTGCCCGTCGACCTGTCGGAGCTGCACAAGGCAGGCGGCGGCATCAAGTGCTGCACTCAGGAGATCCGCTCATGACCGCACCCGCGCACGCGCGCACGTCCGCCGACCTGATCCGGGCGGAGGAGCCGGTGCTCGCGCACAACTACCACCCGCTGCCCGTCGTCGTGGCACGGGCCGAGGGCGCCTGGGTGGAGGACGTCGAGGGCCGCCGCTACCTCGACATGCTGGCGGGCTACTCGGCCCTCAACTTCGGCCACCGCCACCCGGCGCTGATCCAGGCCGCGCACGACCAGCTCGACCGGCTGACCCTGACCTCCCGCGCCTTCCACAACGACCGGCTGGCGGAGTTCGCCGAACGGCTCGCCGCGCTGACCGGGCTGGACATGGTGCTGCCGATGAACACCGGCGCGGAGGCGGTGGAGAGCGGCATCAAGGTGGCCCGCAAGTGGGCGTACGACGTGAAGGGCGTCCCCGAGGGGCAGGCCACGATCGTGGTCGCGGCGGACAACTTCCACGGCCGTACGACGACCATCGTCAGCTTCTCCACGGACGAGACGGCACGGGCGGGCTTCGGCCCCTTCACCCCCGGCTTCAGGATCGTGCCGTACAACGACCTGGCCGCGCTGGAGGAGGCGGTCGACGAGACCACGGCCGCGGTGCTGATCGAGCCCATCCAGGGCGAGGCCGGGGTGATCATCCCCGACGAGGGCTACCTGGCGGGTGTGCGGGAGCTGACGCGGCGCAGGGGGTGCCTGTTCGTCGCGGACGAGATCCAGTCCGGGCTGGGCCGCACCGGGCGCACCCTCGCCGTCGAGCACGAGTCGGTCGTGCCGGACGTGCTGCTGCTGGGCAAGGCGCTGGGCGGCGGCATCGTCCCGGTGTCCGCGGTGGTGGCCCGGCGCGAGGTGATGGGCGTACTGGGTCCGGGCGAGCACGGCTCCACCTTCGGCGGCAACCCGCTGGCGGCCGCGGTCGGCACGGCGGTGGTCGGTCTGCTGGAGACGGGAGAGTTCCAGCGCCGGGCCGACGAGCTGGGCGTGGTGCTGCGCGAGGGTCTGGAGGCGCTGCGCGGTCACGGGGTGAGCGGGTTCCGCGCGCGGGGTCTGTGGGCCGGTGTGGACGTGGACCCGGCGCTGGGCACGGGCCGGGAGATCAGCGAGCGGCTGATGCGCGAGGGCGTCCTCGTCAAGGACACCCACGGCTCCACCATCCGGCTCGCTCCCCCGCTGACGGTCACCGCCGACGAACTGCGCTCCGCGCTGGGGACGCTGGAGAAGGTGCTGGGACAGGCGGGCTGAGCCCGCGCGGGCGGGGCCGGGGCCGTGACGGCTCCGGCCCCGCCCGTCCCGGTCACTTCTGGCCGAGCAGGCCCTTCATCTCCTTGATCTCGGGGCTCTGCGCGGCGATCACGTCGTCCGCCATCCGCTTCGCGCGGCCGTCGCGGCCCTGGGCCTTCTCCGTGCCGGCCATCTCCACCGCGCCCTGGTGGTGGGCGATCATCAGGGTCAGGAACTTCCTGTCGAACTCCGCGCCCTCGCTCTTCTCGAGCGCCGTCATGTCGTCGGCGCTCATCATCCCCGACATGCCGGCCATGCCGTCGTGGTGCGTGTGGTCCATGCCGGCCGCCGGGGCCTTCTCGCCCCAGGAGTCCAGCCAGCCGGTCATGGTGCGGATCTCCGGGGCCTGGCCCTTCTCGATACGGGCGGCCAGCGCCTTCACCCGGGCGGAGGCGCCGTGGCCGGAGGCCAGCCGGGTCATCTGCAGGGCCTGCCGGTGGTGCGGGATCATGCCCTGCGCGAAGGCGACGTCCGCGGCGTTGTGGGCGCCGGCCGGGACCGATGCCGCCGGGGCTCCGTGCGTACCGGCGTGCTCGTCCGCGCCGCAGGCGGCGAGGAGGAGGGCGGCACAGGCGGTGGCGGCGCTAAGTGCGGCACGGCGGATCGCGTGAGAGGTGGTCATGCTGGAACTCCTGCTGGTGAAAGGGGATTTGGGCACGCGTGGGGACGGCCGCGCCGGATGGGCCGCGCGCGGTCGTAGGTGCCTCTAGATCCGCAGGAGCTGGAGTTCTGCCAGTGAGGGGGGTGCCCGGGCGCCGTCCGGTGAGGCGGGGGCGCGGGTGCGGGCTTCGCCGCAGGGCTCGGGTGCGCCGAACGGCCCGGCGAGCGGCTCGGGCAGCTCGGGGCCGCCGCTGACCGCACCGGAGGCGCAGGACGGGTCCGCGTGGTGCAGGCGGTGGCCGCCGCAGTGGCCGTCGGGACAGTCGCCGGGGGCGTCGGCGAGGACGCCCGCGTGGACGGCGTGCGCGTGCTCCGGGTGCCCGGTCCCGCCGACCGGTGCCAGTGCGTGCATCCCGAGCAGCCCGGTCAGCACCGCGAGCACGAGCAGGCCGGGCGAGCGCCTCAGGGGCGTTCGCGGGGCGCGCTGGGACGCGGGGCCGGGCATGCCCGGCATCCTACGAGCAGTGTGCGCGGCCGCCTCGGCCGGACCCGCCGCCGGGTGCCGTTCAGCTTCCGGTGCCGGTCTCCGTGGGCGGCCCGCCGTCCCGGCCGCGTCTGCGCGAGCGCCGTACCAGACGTGTCACCGCCGCCCCGGTCGCGGCCGCCGCCCCGGCGCCGAGCGCGTAGGGCACCCAGCGGGGGCGGGGCTCGTCCGGGGTGGCGGTCCGGTCGGGCGGTACGGGACGGGTGCGGTGCCCGCCCGTTGCCGTGGAGGTCGTGCCGGCCGCCAGGGAGGTAGGGCCGCCCGGCTCGCCGGGGTGCCGGTCCCCCGGTCCGGCGGCTCCCCTGCCCTCGGTCACGGCGGGCCGGAGCCGCTCCACTCCGGCGTCCCGGTGGTCCTTGGTCACAGCGCCCCGAAAGGGCCGCTCACCCACTCCCACGGTGCCCCGGCCGCTCAGCCGGAACAGCAGCACCAGGGAGGGCACGATGAGCAGCGCCGCGACGATCGCGACGCCGACCACGACGGCCAGGGTGGCGTCCGGGGCCGCAGCCTCGTTGACCGAGAGGTGGGTGCCCAGGAGGTAGGGCGTCTGGGCCACACCCCAGCCGATCACGACGAGCGCGACGGCGCCCGCCGCCGCGATCCGTGTCCCGATGGTCCGCTTGGCCCGCAGCAGGGCGAGTCCGACCAGGCCGCCGACGGCCGCGAGGACCACCAGGGGCAGCGCCGGACCGACGAGGCGGTCGAAGAGGCGCGGCGAGTCGGCCTGGAGGATGAAGATGCCCGCGATGCTCACCGCGCCGGTGACCGCGCCGGCCATGATCGCCCGGTTGCGGTAGTACCGGTACAGGGTGTGGTCGTCGCGGTGCAGGGCCTCGACCGTCAGATAGGTGGCGGCGAGGTAGGAGCAGGCGAGGATCGCGAGGATGCCGCCGAGGATGCTGGTGGGGTTGACCCAGCTCGACACGGCGTCGCCGTTGCCCGCCGTGGGCACGCGGCCGGAGGCGAGACCGCCCGCGATGGCGCCGAAGCAGTACGGCGTCAGCACGGAGGACAGCGCGAAGGCCGCGCCGTACACCCGCTGCTCCTCGGTGTTGACGGTCGCCTTGCGGAAGGCGAATCCGGCGCCGCGCAGCACGATGCCGAGCAGGGCGAGGACCATCGGGATGTAGAGCGTGGTGGTGATGGCGGCGAAGGCCGAGGGGAAGCCGGACCACAGGACGACGAGGCAGTAGATCAGCCAGGTGTGGTTGGCCTCCCAGACCGGGGCGAGGGAGACGTCGATCAGATGCCGTGGTTCGCGGCCGCGCTTGGCGCCGCCCGCGACGAGGTCCCACAGGCCCGCGCCGAAGTCTGCTCCGCCGAGCACCGCGTAGGCGACGACGCCGATGAAGAGGAATACCGCGACCAGCTCGGCCATTTACAGCACCTTCCCCTCGGAGCGCTCCTGCCGGGAGCCGGGTGTGGAGTCGGGGCCGTAGGGCACGTAGACGTTCTCGTCGCCCTCCTTCTGCCAGCGTCGCTTCATCGACAGCAGCACCCAGATGGCACCGGCGCCGACCGCGGTGTAGAGCACCACCACCCCCGCGAAGGTGGGCCAGAGGTTGCCCTGGGTGGTCACCGCGTCCTGGGTTTTCAGCAGGCCGACGACGATCCACGGCTGCCGGCCGACCTCGGTGGTCACCCAGCCGGCCTCCAGGCTGAGGATGGAGACGATGCCGCACAGGGAGGCGGCGCCCAGGAACCAGCGGTTGGTCTGGAGGGTGTTCCGGCGCTTCCACCAGACCCAGACGAACCAGGCCGCGACGGCCAGCATGAGCATGGAGGTGCCGACCATGATGTCGAACGCCCAGTGCACGATGTTGACCTGTGCGGTGGTGGGTCTGACCTCGGCGGGGACGGCGTCGAGTCCCAGGATGCGGGTCGAGGGTTTGAATCCGGCGAGGATGGAGGCGACCCACGGGACCGGGATGCCGTAGCGGACCTCGCCGTCGATGAGCACCCCGCCGAGGGTCTCGGGTACGTAGGTGCCGGTGGTGGGCAGCAGCTCGATGGCCGCGAACTTGGCGGGTTCGTCGTCGAAGACCTGCCGCGCGATGGTGTCGCCGACGAAGATCTGCACCGGCAGGGCGACCGCGGCGGTGATGAAGCTGATCAGGAAGCCGAGCTTCTGGTAGTGGCCGCGCCGCCCTCTGATCATCCCGATCGCGTAGACGCTCGCCACGCAGAATCCGGCGACGATGTAGGCGGCCAGCAGCATGTGCCAGAACTGGAGCCAGAAGGCGTTGTTGAAGAAGACCTCGCCCGGCCGGACGTCGACGACCTCGCCGTTGCGGACGGTGATGCCGCCGGGCTGGTTCATCCAGCTGTTGGCGGCGATGACGGCGCCCGCTCCGCCGATGCTGGCCAGCGCCACCGGCACGCCCGACCAGAAGTGGGCCCAGGGGGGCATCCGGTCCCAGCCGTAGATGTAGATGGCCACGAAAATCGCTTCGAGGAAGAAGAAAAGCCCCTCGATGGCGAAGGGGAAGCCGAAGGCGGCGCCGTATTTGCCCATCAGCCCGGGCCACAGCAGACCCAGTTCGAAGGAGAGGACCGTTCCGGTGATGGCACCGACCGCGAAGAGCACGGCCGCCACCTTCGACCAGCGCCGGGCCAGCAGGAGCGCGGCCTCGTCCCCCTTGCGCAGACCCCGGTAGTTGGCGATGAGCATCAGCGACGTCAGGGCCACGCCGAAGGGCACCAGGATGATGTGGAAGCCCAGGGTGAAGGCCATCTGCTCCCTGGCCGGCAGGAGCTGGTCCGGCTCGGCGGCGGCCAGGAGCATGGGATACCTGGCCAGGTCGACCGTCAACATGGACGGGCCCTCCTCTTCGCTGGTTCGGCCGGTCTCTCATGAATCTGCCACCATTTCTTCCGTTTCGCCCGCTATGGATGCACCGGACGGGCGGCATGGGGCGCGGCCGCTTCCGCGAATTCGCCGCCGGAGGAGCATGAGCCCGGCCGCGCGCGGTTAGAGGTGATGCACAGGCCGCTGCGGGCGAGGGGGAGCCGTGTTCTACCACTTGCTGAAGTACGTACTGCTGGGTCCGGTGCTCCGGCTGCTCTTCCGGCCCCGGATCGAGGGACTGGACCATGTGCCGGAGTCGGGCGCGGCGATCATCGCCGGGAACCACCTGTCGTTCTCCGACCACTTCCTGATGCCCGCCATCCTCAAGCGCCGGATCACGTTCCTGGCCAAGGCGGAGTACTTCACCGGGCCGGGGATCAAGGGGCGCCTGACCGCGTTCTTCTTCCGCAGCGCGGGCCAGATCCCGGTGGACCGCTCGGGCAAGGAGGCCGGGCAGGCGGCCGTCCGCGAGGGCCTGAAGGTGCTGGGCCGGGACGAGCTGCTGGGGATCTACCCCGAGGGCACGCGGTCGCACGACGGACGGCTGTACAAGGGGAAGGTCGGAGTCGCCGTGATGGCGCTGAAGGCCGGGGCGCCGGTCGTGCCCTGCGCCATGATCGGCACGTTCGAGGCCCAGCCGCCCGGCCGGAAGATCCCGAAGCTGCGCCCCATCACCATCCGCTTCGGCGAGCCGCTGGAGTTCTCCCGCTACGCGGGCATGGAGGACGAGAAGGCGGTCCTGCGGGCCGTCACGGACGAGATCATGTACGCGGTGCTGGAGCTGTCGGGCCAGGAGTACGTGGACCGCTACGCGGCCGAGGTGAAGGCGGAGGCGGAGGCGGCGCGCACCCGCAGGTTCGTCCGGCGGCGCTGACCCGTCCGGGAACGCCGGAGGGGGCGGCCGGGTGTCCGGCCGCCCCCTCCTTCTTGCTCCTGGCTCGCTCCGGGCCGTTACGGCTGGGGCGTGGCGTGCGGTGCGCAGGTGACGTCGGAACCGTCGAGCTTGCCGCTCAGCAGGTAGGCGTCGACGCGCTGGTTGACGCACGGGTTGACCAGTCCGGTCACGCCGTGCGAGCCCGCGCCCTTCTCGGTGATCAGGCGGGAGCCCTTGAACCGCTTGTGCAGCGAGACGGCACCGGCGTACGGGGTCGCCGCGTCGTTGGTGGACTGCACGATCAGCACGGGCGGCAGACCCTTGTGGGTGCCGACCTCGACCGGGGTGTGCTGCTTGGCGCCCCAGGTGGCGCAGGGCAGGTTCATCCAGGCGTTGGCCCAGGTCATGAACGGGTAGTCCTTGTGGAGCCGGGTGTTGTCCCGGTCCCACTTCTGCCAGCTGGTGGGCCACTTGGCGTCGGCGCACTCGACGGCGGTGTAGACGGCGTTGCCGTTCTCCGCGGAGATGTTGCCCGCGGTGTCCGACGGGTCGGGCGCGGCCGCGTCCACCAGCGCCTGGGTGTCACCGGCGACGTACTTGCTGAACGCCGTGGCGACCGGCACCCACGAGGAGTCGTAGTACGGGGCGCTCTGGAAGAAGGAGATCAGCTCGGCCGGGCCGACGACCCCGCCCAGCGGGCTCTTCGCGGCGGCGGCGCGCAGCTTGAGCCACTGGCCCTGCACGGCGGCACGGGTGGTGCCGAGGTGGAAGGCGGCGTCGTTGGCGGCGACCCAGTCCTGCCAGTCCTTCCAGCGGCCCTCGAAGGCGATGTCCTGGTTGAGGTTGGCCTCGTACCAGATGTTCTCGCGCGAGGGGTCGACGACACTGTCGACGATCATCCGGCGGATGTGACCGGGGAAGAGGGTGCCGTAGACGGCGCCGAGGTAGGTGCCGTAGGAGACGCCCAGGTAGTTGAGCTTCTTCTCGCCGAGCGCGGCCCGGATGACGTCGAGGTCGCGCGCGGTGTTCGGCGTGGTCATGTGCGGCAGCATCTCGCCGCTGCGCTCGGCGCATCCCTCGGCGTACTCGCGGGCCAGCTTGCGCTGGGCGCGCTTGTCCGCCTCGCTGCCGGGCACCGGGTCGGCCTTGGGCGCCTTGACGAACTCCTGCGGGTCGACGCAGGAGATGGGCGCGGAGTGGCCGACGCCGCGCGGGTCGAAGCCCACGAAGTCGTACGCCTTGGCGGTGTTGGCCCACAGGGCGCTCTTGGTGGTGACCCGGCGCGGGAAGCGCAGGCCGGAGCCACCGGGGCCGCCGGGGTTGTAGATGAGGGCGCCCTGGCGCTCCTCCTTGGTGCCGGTGTTGCCGATGCGGTCGACGGCGAGCTTGATCTGCTTGCCGTACGGCTTGGCGTAGTCCAGCGGCACGGTGACCCAGCCGCACTGGATGGGCTTCTCCAGCCCCCAGTCGGCGGGGCAGTCCTGCCAGTCGATGCCGGCCTGTGCGGCGCGGGCGGCGGCCGTGGCGGCGCCGCGGGCCTCGCGGTCCTGGCCGTGGCGGCTGTCGGCGCTGGCCGCGGGCGCCGACACCGCGCCGGCTATCAGCGTGGCGGTGACGAGCGCTCCGGCCGAACTGAGCGCCAGCAGACGGCTCTTCGGCTTGTTCTCCCTCAAGGGGCCCCCTCCGTGACTTCACTGCGAGTGGTCAGGCGGGGAATCCTCGCGGCTGTGAGCCGTCTGAGAACAGGGTTGGTCGACCTTCTTTACCAATCCGATAAACGGATGGTCAGTTCCGATCGGCGGTCAGTAGCGACAGCGCCTCGTCCAGGCGGCGCCGGAGGGCCAGCGCGTCGGGCGCCACGGCACTGACGAGGACGGCGGGTCCGGCGAGCGGCATCAGGGCGGTGTCCTCCCCCAGCATCCGGGGTTCCGCCGAGTGCTGCCGCAACTCGGGCGCTACGAGAACCAGTTGACCGACCGAGCGATGTCCCCCGAGCACGGCCGGCCCGTCCCAGCCGCCCGGCGCGCCGGGGCCGCACGACAGCTCCTGGTCCAGCAGTGTGGTGCCCGCGAGGCGGACGGTGAGTCTGCTGGTGAGCCGCCCCGGCTCCTCACCGGCCCGCCCGAGCACCTGCTCCTCGCGCAGGACCAGCCGTGCGCCCGGCGCCAGTTCGGCACGGGTGGTGACGTGCAGGTCGCTGCCCCGGGCCGAGATGAGCTGCTCGGGCAGCCAGCGCAGCTCTCCCCCGGCGGCCACGTCGAGCCGTACGTCGTAGCGTGCCTCGCCCTTGGCCTGGCCGGGCAGGGCGAGGGTGGCGGCGGCCGACCCCAGGTGCAGCCGGGCGCCCTCCCCCACCTGGGCGTCGATCGAGAAGCGGTCGCCGCCGAGCGGGCCGCTCATCGCGCCGACCAGCAGGACGCGGGCCTCGGTGCCGTGTGCGCGGGTGCGGCGCGGGGCCAGCGGGCCGTCGCCCTCCAGCACCGGGAGCGCGGTGCCGCCCCGGCCGTCGGCGCGGGCCTCGATCCGGGCGCGGGCGCGGACTCCGGTCACGCGGTCCACGCCGCGAGCTTCTCGCGCACCCACCCGGCCACCTCGCCGACCCCGCCCTCGACGCGCAACGTCTGGAAGACCACCGGGAGTTCGGCGCGCTGCGCCTTGGCGTCGGCGGCCATCCGGGCGAGGTCGGAGCCGACGTACGGGGCGAGGTCGGTCTTGTTGACCACGAGGAGGTCGGCGGTGGTGACGCCGGGGCCGCCCTTGCGCGGGATGTCGTCGCCGCCGGCCACGTCGATGACGAAGACCTGGGCGTCCACGAGCCCCTTGGAGAAGGTCGCGGTGAGGTTGTCCCCGCCGGACTCCACCAGGATCAGGTCGAGCGGGCCGACGGCGTCCTCCAGGTCCTCCACCGCTTCGAGGTTGGCGGAGATGTCGTCGCGGATCGCGGTGTGCGGGCAGGCGCCGGTCTCCACGGCCGTGATCCGCTCGGGCGGCAGCACGGCCTCGCGCAGCAGGAATTCGGCGTCCTCGCGGGTGTAGATGTCGTTGGTGACGACGGCGAGGGAGAGTTCGTCGCGCAGCGCCCGGCACAGCGCGGCGACGGTCGCGGTCTTCCCCGAGCCGACCGGGCCGCCGAGGCCGATGCGCAGGGCGCGCCGGGTGCCGTCGGGGCGGTGTGCGTCGGCGCCGACGGCCGCCGGGCCGGTGTGGGGGTGGTCGAGATGCATCTACGGCTCCAAGTGCGGTCGGTTCAGGGCCTCTACGAGGCGAAGAGGCGGACGGGCCAGGCCGCGTGTGCCTGGGCGCCGATCTCCAGCAGGGGGGCGGACTCGGCGGGCAGGTCGTCGGCTCCCTCGGTCAGCGCGCGCCGGGCGGCCTCCACGGCGCGGTCCGCCACCCGGTCCAGCTCGGGGGTGAGCCGGGCGAGGACGCCGGTGGCGTCGAACGGGTCGAGGCTGAGCAGCCGCACGGTGGCGGTCGCGGGGCCGCTCACGCTCTCGTACAGCGCGCAGTGGGCCGCGTCCAGGGGTTCGAGGCCGGCCGCGCGGGCGGTGAGGCCCAGGACGACGGGCTGGTGGGCCCCCTTGGGGAACTGCCGTGCCAGATCGTCCAGTTCGGGTGACGGCCAGGTGGCGCGGGCCGCCCGTACCAGCTGACGGCCCAGTCGCCGGGCGGCGGTGCGGAGAGCCGGTGACGGGGTGCGGGCGTCGGCGGCCGCGTCCAACTCCCTTGCGGGGATGCCGAGTACGGCCGCCGCCGCGAGGGAGGCGGCGACCAGGCCGGTGGTGTGCAGGCGTCCCCGGCAGAAGTGCTCCAGGGTCGCGGCGTCGGTGACGCGGCCCGCCTTGACCGCGGCCTCCGCCCCGCCGGAGTGGGCGTGCCCTCCGGCGGGGAAGCGGCCGTCGGCCAGGACGAGCAGCGCGGCTCTTGACATCAGCGGCCTCAGAAGAGGAAGTAACGCTGGGCCATGGGCAGTTCGGCCGCCGGTACCGCCTCGACCAGCTCTCCGTCGATGTGCACGGCGAAGCTGTCCGGGTCGATCCGTACGTCCGGCATGGCGTCGTTCTCGCACAGGTCGGCCTTGGTGACCGCGCGGGTGGAGTCGATCGCCACGAACTCCTTGCCCAGACCGAGTCGTTCGGGCAGGCCGTCCTCGATCGCCAGCTCGGAGACGAAGTTGAGGGAGTTGGCGGCCGGGGCCCGGCCGATGGCGCCGAACATCGGGCGGGGCAGGATCGGCTGCGGGGTGGGGATGGAGGCGTTGGCGTCGCCCATCTGCGCGTAGGCGATCTGGCCGCCCTTCAGCACCAGCAGCGGCTTCACCCCGAAGAACGCGGGCTCCCAGAGCACCAGGTCGGCCAGCTTGCCGGTCTCCACGGACCCGACCTCGGCGGCGAGACCCTGCGCGAGCGCCGGGTTGATCGTGTACTTGGCGACATAACGCCGTACCCGGTGGTTGTCGGCGCGGCCGTCGCCCGGGAGCGCGCCCCGGCGGCGCTTCATCACATGGGCGGTCTGCCAGGTGCGCAGGATGACCTCGCCGACGCGGCCCATGGCCTGGGAGTCGGAGGAGATGATCGAGATCGCGCCGAGGTCGTGGAGGATGTCCTCCGCGCCGATGGTGGACGGCCGGATGCGGGACTCCGCGAAGGCGAGGTCCTCGGGGACGGCCGGGTTGAGGTGGTGGCAGACCATCAGCATGTCGAGGTGTTCCTCGGCGGTGTTGACGGTGAACGGCCGGGTCGGGTTGGTCGAGCTGGGCAGCACGTTGGGCTGCGAGACGACCGTCATGATGTCCGGCGCGTGCCCGCCCCCGGCACCCTCGGTGTGGTACGAGTGGATGCCCCGCCCGGCGATGGCGGCGAGGGTGTCGCCCACGAAACCGGCCTCGTTGAGGGTGTCGGTGTGGATGGCGACCTGGATGCCGGTGCGGTCGGCGACCGTGAGGGCCGCGTCGATGACGGCCGGGGTGGAACCCCAGTCCTCGTGCAGCTTCAGCCCGACGGCGCCGCCCCTGATCTGGGACAGCATCGCCTCCTGCGAGACGGTGTTGCCCTTGCCGAGGAAGCCGACGTTGACCGGGTACGCCTCCATCGCCTCCAGCATCCGGGCGAGGTGCCAGGGTCCCGGCGTGACGGTGGTGGCCTTGGAGCCCTCGGCCGGGCCGGTCCCGCCGCCGACCAGGGTGGTGACACCGGAGGACAGCGCCTCGTCGGCGATCTGCGGGCAGATGAAGTGCACATGGGCGTCGATGGCGCCGGCCGTGAGGATGCGTCCGTTGCCCGCGATGACCTCGGTCTCGGGGCCGATGACGAGGTCGGGGTGGACGCCGTCCATGGTGTCGGGGTTGCCGGCCTTGCCGATGCCGGTGATCCGGCCGTCGCGGATGCCGACGTCGGCCTTGATCACGCCCCAGTGGTCCACGACGACGACACCGGTGATCACGGTGTCGGGGGTGCCCTCGGCGCGGGTGGCGCGGGACTGGCCCATGGACTCGCGGATGACCTTGCCGCCGCCGAACACCGCCTCGTCGCCGGAGGCGCCGGGGCCGCCGGAACGGTCCTCCTCGATCTCGACGAGGAGGTCGGTGTCGGCGAGCCGGATGCGGTCGCCGGTGGTGGGGCCGAACAGGTCGGCGTAGGCGGCGCGGGAGATCTCAGGCATCGAGGACGCCTCCGGTCTCGCCGCGCAGTCCGGGCACGATCCGGGCGCCGCCGAGGGGGACGAGTCCGACCTCGACGGGGATGCCGGGCTCGAAGCGGACGGCCGTGCCGGCGGCGATGTTCAGCCGCTTGCCGCGCGCGGCGGCCCGGTCGAAGTCCAGGCCGGGGTTGGCCTCGGCGAAGTGGTAGTGCGAGCCGACCTGCACGGGCCGGTCGGCGGCGTTGAGGACGGTGAGCCGGGTGACCTCGCGCCCCTGGTTGCAGACGACCGGGCCGTCCGCGAACAGCACTTCTCCGGGAATCATCGCGGCGCCCCTCAGACGATCGGGTCGTGGACGGTGACCAGCTTGGTGCCGTCCGGGAAGGTGGCCTCCACCTGGACGTCGTGGATCATCTCGGGGATGCCGGCCATCACGTCGTCCCGGGTGAGCACCTTGCGGCCGGAGGACATGAGTTCGGCGACGGTACGGCCGTCGCGGGCGCCCTCCAGGATGTGCGACGTGATGAGCGCGACCGCCTCCGGGTGGTTCAGCTTCACGCCGCGGGCCCGGCGCCGTTCGGCCACGTCGGCCGCCACATGGATCAGCAGTCGCTCTTGCTCGTGCGGGGTCAGCTGCACGTCCCACCTCACAGTCCTCGCTCCGGACCGTGCGGGGCCCGGTTGCCGCGGCCACGACTGGGGGCCGGCTCGTGACGAAAACCCCTGGTGGCGTGGGAGCGAAGGCTAGTTCGCCGGCGTTTCGGCGTTGTTAACCGGCGGGTGTTCGGCGCGCCTCCGCCTCAGGAGGTGCCCGGCCGGCGGTGCTCGGCGGCGATGCCGAAGCGCTGCCGCTCCAGCGGCGGGGAGGCGGGGACCTCGTGCACGCCGGAGACGGAGCTGATCACCTGCTCGTCCCGCTCCGGCGCGTCGGAGGCGGCCTGCGCGTCGAGCGCCTCCAGCCGCTCCAGGTCGGCGGCCGAGACCAGCGCGACGAGCGGCTTGCCGTGCCGGGTCACCGTGACGCGCTCACCGCCGTACACCACGCGGTTGATCAGGTCGGCGAGCTCAGCCCTGGCTTGGGTCACCGGAATCTCGTAGGCCATGACCCCATTCTAACGTCACGTACGTCCTGTACATTTTTTACAGAAGCGGGGTCTGAAGCGGCCCCGCCGATCAGGAGGGGTGTGCCATGACCCGATCGAACGCCCGACATGTCCTGCCCGAGTTCACCGAGCGCGAGGGCGGGGTCCGCCGCACGCTCGACCCGTACTCCAAGCTGTTCGAACACCGGATCGTCATGCTGGGCACGCCGCTGGACGACGCGGCGGCGACCGATGTGATCGCCCAGCTCATGCAGCTCGAACACGCCGCCCCGGACCGGGACATCACGCTGTACCTGAACTGTCCGGGCGGCGACTTCCACGCCATGACGGCGGTGTACGACACGATGCGCTACATCAGCTGCGACGTGGCGACGTACTGCCTGGGCCAGGCCGTCTCGGTGGCCGCCGTGGTGCTCGCGGCCGGAGCGCCCGGCAAGCGGTTCGCGCTGCCCGGCTCGCGGGTCGTGCTCCGCCAGCCGGAGCTGGCCGAGCCGGTGCGGGGACAGCCCAGCGACCTGGAGATCCAGGCGGCGGAGATGGTCCGGGCGCGGGAGCTGATGGAGGAGCTGTTCGTCCGGCACACCGGCCGCGACGCCGCCACCGTCCGCGCCGACCTGGAGCGCGAGCGGGCGCTGGACGCCGCCGGCGCCCTGGAGCACGGCCTGGTCGACGGCGTCGTGGGCACCCGCGACCACGTCCCCGGCGCCCGGTGAGCGGGCCGTGCTGCCGGAGGAACTACCACCGCTGCCCGCGCTGACCCGTGCCGAGGGTGAGCTGATCGACCGTTATCTGGAGGCGGCCGACCTGCTGGGCCGGATCAACCCGGCCCGGCACGGCGACACGTACCGGGCCCTCAGGGCGGCGCAGGCACTGGTGCGTACGGCGGCCGCGCTCCGTGACGCGCTCGCACTGATGCACGGGCGGGGCGAGCGGGAGCTGTACGGGGGCACGCTGGCACACGCGCTGCGGGTGCTGGACGGCGAGCGCCGGACCGCGCGCGTCGTGCTCCCGCCCGATGACGGTGGCTGACCCGGACGCCGCCCACGGGCGGACGGCGCCCCGCGCGCCGTCCGCCGAGCCGAAACGGGCCGAACGTGGTACCGCCGACCGGTGTATCTCCGCGCCCGTTTCCGTGCTCGCCGACTTGCGCGCCGCGCGCCCTGCGGGGTGTCCCGTGACCGTGGAAGCCCAGGTCCGGGGCTACGGCATGCAGTTGACGGTCACTCGGGAAAGGTGCTGTCCACCCGAACGGGTGAGTGGTGAGTAACCCCACAAACCACCGGTTCCATTGGGATTTTCGGACAGGAGTGGGCCAAGATCCCTGTCTGACGACAAGCCCCCGCCACAGCGGCGGGGCGGTCCGGGCGGACGCCGAGTCCTGCCGCCGCCCGGATGCCCGGTCGACAGAAGTGCATCGGCAGGAGTGGAGGACCCGAGCAAGACGGGTCGCCGGGACGTTCGTCCGCAGCAGCGGGCGGCCGTGCCGAGCAGCCCTTGGGGTGAAGCCGTGGTGACACGGCCGGGCAACTTCGCCAGCCCGAATCCGACAGGTCATCCTTCACAGGCGGCTGACGAAGGGTTGCGCATGACTGCGCTCAATCGTGTCCCGTCGCTGATGGCCCGGGCCGGTACCGCCTCGGCCCTCACTCTGGCCGCCGTGGGCGGCTCGATCGTGGTGCCGGGGCTCGCCACCGACGCCTCCGCCGCGACCACCGCGACGAAGGCACTGAAGGTCGCCGCCTCGAAGAAGGGCGCACCGTACCGCTACGGGGCCACCGGTCCCCGCAGGTTCGACTGCTCGGGCCTGACGCTGTACTCGTTCAAGAAGGCGGGCAAGTCCCTGCCGCGTACGGCCGCACAGCAGTACAACAAGACGCACCACATCTCCTCCGGCCGCCGCAAGGCCGGTGACCTGGTGTTCTTCCACTCGGGCTCCAGCGTCTACCACGTCGGCATCTACGCCGGTAAGGGCAAGATCTGGCACGCGCCGAAGACCGGGGACGTGGTGCGGCTGCAGAAGATCTGGACCAGGAGCGTCTGGTACGGCCGGGTCAACTGACCCGGACGAGCGCGGCGGGAGCGGCTCCGCGCGGGCGTACGCGCCCCGGGAGCCGTTCCTGAGCGGGCCCCCGGCATCGGGGCGCCCGCGGCGGCTCAGCGGGCCGGAGATGCCTCCGGCCGGACCGCGTTGGCCAGCGGCTGGCGCGGGACGCTCCAGGGCAGCTCGACGAAGACCGTCTTGCCGCCCTCCCGGGTCGGCCGGACGCGCAGCTTGCCGCCGCACTCGACGGTGAGGCAGCGGATGATGGCCATGCCGCGCCCGTTGTCCTGGGCGACGGCGGCGGGGAGCCTCTTCGGCAGCCTCGGATGGCTGTCCGTCACCCCGATCAGCAGCAGCTCGTGCCGGGCCAGCACGACGTCCACGGTGAAGGTGGGCGACTGGCCCAGGGTGTGCTGGACGGCGTTGGTGGCGAGTTCGGAGACGATGAGGCGCACGGTGTCGGTCACCTCGTCGTCCGAGGGCAGCCCCCAGCCGGCCAGGGTGCCCACCACGTAGGACCGGGCCGTGGACACCGAGGCGGGATCGCTCGGCAGCGTGACGGAAGCTTCCAGGTGATCTGCCATGGCGAGGTCGTCCCTTTCCCACGGGGCCGCCCGCCGACCTCCCCCGGGCCGCGCGGCGACGCGGGGCGGAGGGTTTTCGGGACGGTTCCGCACTGATGCCTGCACGTCACCCTGCCATCACCGGGCCGGTCCGGGGAACCAACCCCCCAGATACGCGGACATCTGTCGCTCAACGGGGTGAACTCTACGACGCGAGACCGTATTTGACGGGGTTTTTCCCGGCCTCAGCGGGGCCGGACGGCGGTGATGACCCGTACGGCCCGTTCGATGTCCGCGTCCGACAGGTCCGCGCGGGCCGTCAGCCGCAGCCGGGAGACGCCGTCCGGGACCGAGGGCGGGCGGAAGCAGCCCACGGACAGACCCTCGGCACGGCAGTCGGCGGCCCAGCGCACGGCCGCGTCGGGCGACGGCGCCCGTACCGAGACCACGGCCGCGTCCGGGCGTACCGCCGCCAGGCCCTCGGCGGTCAGGCGGGCGTGCAGTCCGGCGGCGACCTCGCGGACACGCGCCGGGCGCCCGGGTTCGCGCCGGAGCAGGCGCAGCGCGGCCAGCGCGGCCCCCGCGGCGGCCGGGGCGAGACCGGTGTCGAAGATGAACGTCCGCGCGGTGTCGACCAGATGGGCGATCACGCGTGCCGGGCCCAGCACCACCCCGCCCTGGCTGCCCAGCGACTTGGAGAGCGTCGCGGTGACCACCACGTCGTCCGCGCCCGCGAGCCCGGCCGCGTGCGCCGCGCCCCGGCCGCCCTCCCCCAGCACGCCGAGACCGTGCGCGTCGTCCACGACCAGTCCGGCACCGTGCTCCCGGCAGGCTTCGGCCAGCCGGCCCAGGGGTGCCGCGTCGCCGTCGACGGAGAAGACCGTGTCGGAGACGGCGATCGCCTCGCCCCGGTGGGTCGCCAGTGCCTTGGCCACGGCTTCCGGGTCGGCGTGTCCGACGACCTGCTTGGTGCCGCGCGCCAGCCGGCAGCCGTCGATCAGGGAGGCGTGGTTGCACGCGTCGGAGACGATCAGCGAGCCGTGCGGGCCGAGCGCGGTGACGGCGGCCAGGTTGGCGGCGTAGCCGGAGGACAGCACGAGGGCCGCCTCGAAGCCGCAGAACGCGGCGAGTTCGTTCTCCAGCCGGGTGTGCAGCTCGGTGGTGCCGGTGACCAGGCGGGAGCCGGTCGCGCCGCCGCCCCAGGTCCGCGCCGCCCCGGCCGCGCCCTCGACGACCTCCGGATGGCGGGCCAGGCCCAGGTAGTCGTTGCTCGCCAGATCCAGCAGGGGTGAGTCGGCGGGGCGGGGGCGCAGGGTCCGCAGGAGTCCGGCGCGGCGGCGCGCCTCGGCCTGCTCGTCGATCCAGCCGAACGCCATGGGCTCCTCCGGGACTCGCTTTCGCGGACAAGGGATTTGTAGACAACAGACAGACACTAGCGGCGTGGAGAGCCGCCCATGATGTGGCAATACCCACACGGTGAACGCCGGTCGTTGTGCGAAGTCTCCTTGGCCCGAGGCGGTCGGGTAGGACAGGATCAACCCCCATGGACCTCCTGAACACGCTGGTGGACAAGGGACTGCGGCGCGAGACGCCGACGCGCGAGGAAGCGCTCGCCGTGCTCGCCACCTCCGACGACGACCTGCTCGATGTGGTGGCCGCGGCCGGGAAGGTGCGGCGGCACTGGTTCGGCCGCAGGGTGAAACTCAACTATCTGGTCAACCTCAAGTCGGGCCTGTGCCCGGAGGACTGCTCCTACTGCTCCCAGCGGCTGGGCTCCACGGCGGGCATCCTCAAGTACACCTGGCTGAAGCCGGACCAGGCGTCCGAGGCGGCGGCCGCCGGGCTCGCCGGGGGCGCCAAGCGGGTGTGCCTGGTGGCGTCCGGGCGCGGGCCCACCGACCGGGACGTGGACCGGGTCTCCGACACCATCAAGGCGATCAAGGAGCAGAACGAGGGCGTCGAGGTCTGTGCCTGCCTGGGCCTGCTCTCGGACGGTCAGGCGGAGCGGCTGCGGGAGGCGGGCGCCGACGCCTACAACCACAACCTGAACACCTCCGAGGCGACCTACGGCGACATCACCACCACCCACACCTACGCCGACCGGGTGGACACGGTCCACAAGGCGCACGCGGCCGGCCTCTCCGCCTGCTCGGGGCTGATCGCGGGCATGGGTGAGCGCGACGAGGACCTGGTGGACGTGGTGTTCGCGCTGCGGGAGCTGGACCCGGACTCCGTTCCGGTGAACTTCCTGATCCCGTTCGAGGGAACCCCGCTGGCCAAGGAGTGGAACCTCACCCCGCAGCGGTGTCTGCGCATCCTGGCGATGGTCCGCTTCGTCTGCCCGGACGTGGAGGTACGGATCGCGGGCGGCCGTGAGGTCCACCTGCGCACCCTCCAGCCGCTGGCGCTGCACCTGGCCAACTCGGTCTTCCTCGGGGACTACCTGACCAGCGAGGGCCAGGCGGGCAAGGCCGACCTGGAGATGATCGCGGACGCCGGGTTCGAGGTGGAGGGCGCGGACCAGGTGACGCTGCCGGAGCACCGGGCGGCGGCCGGAGGCGGCTGCGGGTCGCATGCGGCGGCGGGCGGCTGCGGCTCGGACGCGGCGGCGGGCGGCTGCGGGCCGGACGCGGAGACCTCCGGGTGCGGGTCGCACGCCGGGGGCGGGGTGTGCGGCACGGCCGGGCCCGCGGCCGAGGTGCCGGCCGGCACCGACGCGCGGACCGACCTGGTCGCCGTGCGCCGCCGGGGCGCCGGGACGGACCTCGCGCCCAATGCCTGAGCGGGACGCGGCCGAGCTGCTGGAGCTGGACCGGCGGCACGTGTGGCATCCGTACGGTCCGATGCCCGGCCGCACCGAGCCGCTTCTCGTGGAGTCGGCCAGCGGGGTCCGGCTGCGGCTCGCGGACGGCGGTGAGCTGGTCGACGGGATGTCGTCCTGGTGGTCGGCGATCCACGGCTACAACCACCCGGTGCTGAACGAGGCGGCGCGCGAGCAGCTGGGGCGGATGAGTCATGTGATGTTCGGCGGGCTCACCCACGAGCCCGCCGTCCGGCTGGCGAAGCACCTTGTCGACATGTCGCCCGAGGGGCTTGAGCACGTCTTCCTCGCGGACTCCGGGTCGGTGTCCGTCGAGGTGGCCGTCAAGATGTGCCTCCAGTACTGGCGTTCGCTGGGCCGTCCCGGCAAGCGGCGCCTGCTGACCTGGCGCGGCGGCTACCACGGGGACACCTGGCACCCGATGTCGGTGTGCGACCCGGAGGGCGGCATGCACGGGCTGTGGTCCGGCGCGCTGCCCCTCCAGGTCTTCGCCGACGCGCCGCCCGCCGAGTACGACGAGGCGCACGCGGAGCATCTGCGCTCGGTGATCGAGCGGCACGCGGACGAACTGGCCGCCGTGATCGTGGAGCCCGTGGTGCAGGGCGCGGGCGGGATGCGGTTCCACTCCCCCGCGTATCTGCGCGTGCTGCGCGAGGCGTGCGACGCGCACGACGTGCTGCTGGTGTTCGACGAGATCGCCACCGGATTCGGCCGCACCGGCGCGCTGTTCGCGGCGGAGCACGCGGCCCTCTCGCCGGACGTGATGTGCGTGGGCAAGGCGCTGACCGGCGGCTATCTGACCCTGGCGGCGACCCTGTGCACCGCGCGGGTGGCCGAGGGCATCTCGCGCGGTGAGGTGCCCGTGCTCGCGCACGGGCCGACGTTCATGGGCAACCCGCTGGCCGCCAGCGTGGCGTGCGCCTCGCTGGAGCTGCTGCTGGGGCAGGACTGGCCCGGTGAGGTCAAGCGGATCGAGACCGGTCTGCGGGACGGCCTGGCCGAGGCGGCCGGTCTGCCCGGTGTCCGGGACGTGCGCGTGCTGGGCGCGATCGGCGTGGTCCAGCTCGACCACGAGGTGGACATGGCGGCCGCGACGCGGGCCGCCGTGCGGGAGGGCGTGTGGCTGCGCCCCTTCCGCGACCTGGTCTACACGATGCCGCCGTACGTCACGGACGACGCGGACGTGGCACGGATCGCGCGCGCGGTGTGCGCCGCGGCGCGGGAGGGATGACATGCCGGTACTGGTGATCACGGGCACGGGCACGGAGATCGGCAAGACGATGGTGACGGCCGCCGTGGCGGCCTCCGCCCTCGCGGCCGGCCGCTCGGTGGCGGTGCTGAAGCCCGCCCAGACGGGAGTACGCCCGGACGAGCGCGGCGACGCCGACGAGGTGGCCCGCCTGGCGGGCCCGGTCACGGCCCGCGAACTGGCCCGCTACCCGGACCCGTTGGCGCCGGCCACGGCGGCCCGCCGGTCCGGCCTGCCCCCGGTCCGCCCCCGCGACGTGGCCGAGGCCGCCGCCAAGCTCGCCACCGAGCACGACCTGGTCCTGGTGGAGGGCGCGGGCGGCCTCCTGGTCCGCTTCGACCCCGCGGGCGGCACCCTGGCCGACGCGGCGTCCCTGCTCGACGCCCCGGTCCTGCTGGTCGCCCCCGCGAGCCTGGGCACCCTGAACTCCACGGAACTCACGGCACGCGAACTGCGCTCCCGCCACCTGGAGTTGACCGGGGTGGTGATCGGCTCCTGGCCCACCCGCCCGGACCTCGCCACCCGCTGCAACGTCACCGACCTCCCGGAGGTCGCGGGCGCCCCCCTCCTCGGCGCGCTCCCCAGGGGCACGGGCACCCTGCCCCCGCCGGACTTCCGCACCCACGCCCCGTCCTGGCTCTCCCCCCGCCTGTGGGGGACGTGGGACGCGGACGGGTTCCGGGAGCGGGAGGGGGCCTGGTAGGGGCGTACGGATTCCTCCCCGCTCGCATCCGCCGCTGCGCCGATGGCCGAACAGTGTTTCAGGTGTGGTCCGGGTCACACTAGGCTCGGCCATGGCCAAGGAGTCGGAACGTCGAGGCGACGGGGAGACCATCTTGTTCACATCTGCTGCTCAGGACGCGCCGGGCGCGGTGCCGGGGGACGGGACGGTGGCCCGGGCCCGTGGACTGACCAAGGCGTACGGCACCGGGGAAACGGCCGTGATCGCACTGGACTCGGTGGACGTGGACATCGCGCGGGGCCGGTTCACCGCCGTGATGGGTCCCTCCGGGTCCGGCAAGTCCACGCTGATGCACTGCCTGGCGGGGCTGGACACGGTCTCGGCCGGTCAGGTGTGGCTCGGGGACACCGAGATCACGGGGCTCAAGGACGGCGAGCTGACCAGGCTGCGCCGGGACCGGATCGGGTTCGTCTTCCAGTCGTTCAACCTGATCCCCACGCTCACGGCGGCGGAGAACATCACCCTGCCCATGGACATCGCGGGCCGCAGGCCCGAGCCGGGCTGGGTGGACCAGGTGATCGACCGGCTGGGTCTGCGCGACCGGCTCGGCCATCGCCCGGCGCAGTTGTCCGGCGGCCAGCAGCAGCGCGTGGCCTGCGCGCGGGCGCTGGCCTCGCGGCCGGAGCTGATCTTCGCGGACGAGCCCACCGGCAACCTGGACTCCCGGTCGGGCCTGGAGGTGCTGGGCTTCCTGCGCAGCGCGGTGGACGACCTCGGGCAGAGCGTGGTCATGGTGACGCACGACCCCGGTGCCGCCGCCCACTCCGATCTGGTGCTCTTCCTCGGTGACGGCAGGATCGTGGACCGGATGGAGCGGCCCACGGCGGACGCCGTGCTGGAGCGGATGAAGGCGTTCGACGTGGTCCGGGGCCGCCTGGGCGACGACGCCGTGGCGCGGGAGGACTGACCACCGTGCTCCGGGCGACTCTGCGCAGTTTCCTCGCGCACAAGGGGCGGCTGGCGCTCTCCGCGCTGGCCGTCGTGCTGTCCGTGGCGTTCGTCTCCGGCAGCCTGATCTTCTCCGACACGGTGACCCGTACCTTCGACCGGCTGTTCGCCTCCACCGCGGCGGACGTGACGGTCGGCCCGAAGCAGGACCTGCGTTCCCCCGTGCCCGGCGGCGCGGTGCAGACGGTGCCCGCGGACCTCGCGGCCCGGGTGGCGAAGGTCGGCGGTGTCGCGTCGGCGCACGCGGACGTGTCGGTGCAGAACATCACGGTGATCGACAGCCGGAACAGGTCGGTCGGCCCGACCACCGGGGCTCCGACCATCGCCACCTCCTGGTACATGACGGACCGCAGCCCGGTGGAGCTGACCTCCGGTCACGCGCCGCGCGGTGCGGGAGAGGCGCTGCTCGACGCGGACACCGCGGACAAGAAGCACGTACGCGTCGGCGACCGGCTGACCGTGCAGGCGCAGCCGGGGACGTTCCGGGTCCGGGTCGTCGGCATCGCCACGTTCCGGACCACCAACCCCGGCGCGGCGCTGGTCTTCCTGGACGGGGCCACGGCCGGGAAGCAGTTGCTGGGCTCGGCGGACCGGGCGACCGCCGTCTCGGTGGACGCGGCGCCGGGGGTGACCGACCCCGAGCTGAAGCGCCGGGTCGGTGCCGCGGTCGGCGGCGGCTACGAGCTGAGGACGGCCGCCGAGCAGGCCAAGTCGGCGGCGGCGAACCTCGGCGGCTTCCTCGACGTGATCAAGTACGTGATGCTGGGCTTCGCCGGCATCGCGGTGCTCGTCGGGATCTTCCTGATCGTCAACACCTTCTCCATGCTGATCGCCCAGCGCACCCGCGAGCTGGGCCTGCTGCGGGCGCTGGGCGCGGACCGGCGGCAGGTGCGGCGCTCGGTGCTGCTGGAGGCGCTGCTGCTCGGGGTGGTGGGCTCCACGCTGGGGCTCGCGGCCGGCATCGGGATGGCGTACGGGCTGATCCGGCTGATGAGCCTGTTCGGGATGAACCTGAAGGCCACGGAGATGGTGATCGGCTGGGGCACGCCGGTCGCGGCGTACGTGGTCGGGGTGGGCGTCACCTTCGTCGCCGCGTATCTGCCCGCCCGGCGGGCGGCGACGGTGTCGCCGATGTCCGCGCTGTCGGACGCCGAGGTCGCCGGGGTGGACAAGCCGCTGACGGGCCGGGCGGTCGCGGGCGGGGTCACGGGGCTGGCCGGGGCCGCCGCGCTGGCCGGCTGCGTGACGGCGACGAAGGCCGCACCGGCGGCCTCGCTGCTGGGGCTGGGCGTGGTGCTGACGCTGATCGCCGTGGTGATCGCCGGGCCGCTGCTGGTGCGGCCGGTGATCCGGGTGCTGGGCGCCGCGTTCCCGGCGCTGTTCGGTTCGGTGGGCCGCATGAGCCAGCGCAACGCGCTGCGCGATCCGCGCCGTACGGGTGCCACGGCGGCGGCGCTGATGGTGGGGCTGGCGCTGGTCGGCGGGATGTCGGTGGCCAGCGCCTCGATGTCGGCCTCGTTCGACCGGCAGATCGACCGCACCCTCGGGGCGGACTACATCGTGCAGAGCACCAACTTCACGCCGTTCAGCGACGACGTGCGGCGCACCGTGCTGGCCACCGACGGCGCCGGGCTGGTGGTACCGCAGCGGATCACGCCGCTCGCGGTGCGGATGCCGGACGGCCGGCGGGTGCAGACGGCCGCCGCGGCCTACGGGCGCGGGCTGGACGAGGTCGTGCACCTCACGTACACCCGCGGCGGTACCGCGTCCGCGCTGGCGGACGGGCGGCTGGCGATGGACTCCGGGTTCGCGCGGGACCACGGCGCGCGGATCGGGAGCGTGCTGCCGGTCGAGTTCCCCGGCGGGCGCGTGGCGCGGCTGACGGTCGGCGCGCTCACCAACCTGGACTCGCCGGAGGGCTTCGGCACGCAGGGCGGCATCTTCCTGGGCCTCGGCACGGTGGACACCTATGTGCCCGGCGCCCAGGACTCGGTGCTGTACGTCAACGCCGCGCCCGGCACCGACCGGGACGCGCTGCGCTCCTCGCTGGAGTCGGCGCTGAAGCCGTACCCGCAGCTCCAGGTCCGCGACCAGGCCGACTACAAGAAGCTGGTGCACGACCAGATCTCGGTGCTGCTGTTCCTGGTGTACGCGCTGCTGGGGCTGGCGATCGTCATCGCGGTGCTCGGGGTGGTCAACACCCTGGCGCTGTCGGTGGTGGAACGCACCCGCGAGATCGGGCTGCTGCGGGCGATCGGGCTGAGCAGGCGGCAGCTGCGCCGGATGATCCGGCTGGAGTCGGTGGTGATCGCCGTGTTCGGCGCGGTGCTCGGGCTGGCCCTGGGCCTGGTGTGGGGGGTGTGCGGTCAGCAGGTGCTGGCGCTGCGCGGGCTGAAGGAGCTCCAGGTGCCCTGGGGCACGATCGTCGCCGTGGTGATCGGCTCGGCGGTGGTGGGTGTGGTGGCGGCGCTGCTCCCGGCGCTGCGGGCCTCGCGGATGAACGTACTGGCCGCGATCGCGCACGAGTGATCCGGGCCCGGTCCGGTGGCGGGTTTCCCCCGGGCGCGGCACGGTATAGATGGTCCGTACCGCGTGATCTGCAAGGGGGCGCGTCCCGGCGCGGACTTCGGGCTCGTCCGCGAGCCCGCGTCTCCTCCCGGCCGGGCCCGTTCGGCCACCGTTCTCCGGACCTGGTGTCCGGGGCACCGCGTCCCCAGCCGGAAGAGGGATGCGCCATGACGACCAACTCCAGCGACGGGCAGGTCGGCTTCGCCGATCTCGACCTGGCCCCCGAGATCCAGCGGGCGCTGACCGCGCTCGGCTACGAGGAGCCCACCCCGATCCAGCAGGAGGCCATCCCGCCCCTGCTGGAGGGCAACGACCTGCTCGGGCAGGCGGCGACGGGCACGGGCAAGACGGCGGCCTTCGCCCTGCCGGTGATCCAGCGCATCGCCCGCGAGGGCAAGGGCAAGGGCCCTTCCGCCCTGGTGCTGGTGCCGACCCGCGAGCTGGCCATCCAGGTCTCGGAGGCCGTGCACCGCTACGGCACCGATCTCGGCGTCCGCGTCCTGCCGGTCTACGGCGGGCAGCCCATCGGCCGCCAGCTCCGCGAACTGCAGCGCGGGGTGGACGTGGTGGTGGCGACGCCGGGCCGGGCCCTGGACCACATCGCGCGCGGCACGCTGCCCCTCGGCGGCCTGCGCACGGTCGTGCTGGACGAGGCCGACGAGATGCTGGACATGGGGTTCGCGGAGGACATCGACTCGATCCTGGAGAACGTGCCCGAGGAACGGCAGACGGTGCTGTTCTCGGCGACGATGCCCTCGCGGATCGACTCCATGGCGCGCAAGCACCTGCGGGACCCGGTGCGGGTGCGGATCGAGCGGGAGGCCCCGGCGCCCGGTGAGGCGCCACGCATCCGGGAGTCGGCGTACATCGTGGGGCGGGCGCAGAAGGCGGCCGCGCTGGGCCGGCTGCTGGACGTGGAGTCCCCGGAGGCGGCGATCGTGTTCTGCCGCACCCGTGACCAGGTCGACCAGCTCTCCGAGACCCTGAACGGCCGCGGCTACCGCGCCGAGGCGCTGCACGGCGGGCTGAGCCAGGAGCAGCGGGACCGGGTGATGGGCAGGCTGCGCGGCGGTACGGCGGATCTGCTGGTGGCGACCGATGTCGCGGCCCGCGGTATCGACGTGGAGCACCTCACGCACGTGATCAACTACGACGTCCCGTCGGCGCCGGAGTCGTACGTGCACCGGATCGGGCGCGTCGGGCGGGCGGGGCGCGAGGGCGTGGCGATCACGCTCGCGGAGCCCCGGGAGTCCCGGATGCTCAAGGCGATCGAGCGGGCGACGGGCCGGAAGGTCCCGCTGGAGAAGGTGCCCTCGGTCGCGGACCTGCGGGCCAGGCGGCTGGAGCTGACGCGGGCCGCGCTGCACGAGAGCCTGCTTCAGGACGAGGACCTGGAGCGGTTCCGGGTGGTGGTGGAGACCCTCGGGGACGAGTTCGACGTGATGGACGTGGCGCTGGCGGCGGTGAAGCTGGCCCACGAGTCCGGCGGGGCCGCGTTCGACGAGGAGGAGATCCCCGAGCTGGCGCCGCGGGACCGGGACCGCGGCGACCGCGGGGGCCGGGACCGCGACCGGGACCGGGGTCCGCGCGGGCGGCGGCCGCAGCGGACCTCGCCGGGGATGACCCGGCTGTTCGTCGGGGCCGGGCGCAGTGCGGGGGTGCGGCCGCAGGACCTGGTGGGTGCCATCGCCGGGGAGACGCGGCTGAGCGGGCGGGACATCGGGGCGATCGAGATCGCCGACCGCTTCTCCCTGGTGGAGGTGCCCGAGGAGGCGGCGGACGACGTGGTACGGGCGATGCGCGGCGCCAACGTCAAGGGCCGCCGTGCCCAGGTCCGCCGCGAGCGCGACCACGCCCGCTGACCGGACGCGGACCGGGCGCCCGGCGGGGCGCCCGGTTCCCCTGGGCGCAATCGGTCCCGCATGCCGGAAACCCTCTGGTCCGGCGGCCGCCCGCTCTGCTTGGCTCGGGCTCATGAGTGATCCGTACATCCGCCGGGCCGGTCCCGGTGACATCGACGCCGTGCTGGAGTTCTGGCGCGAGGCCGCCGAGGGCACGAGCATCAGCGACGACCGCGCCGGGGTGGCCCGGCTCCTCGAACGGGACCCCGAGGCCCTGCTCCTGGCCGAGCTGGACGGGGTCCTGGTGGGCTCGGTCATCGCCGGTTTCGACGGCTGGCGGTGCTCCGCGTACCGGCTCGCGGTGCACCCCGGCCACCGGCGCCGGGGCATCTCCCGGGCGCTGCTCGCGGCGGCGGAGAACCGGTTCGCCGCACTGGGCGGGCGGCGCGTGGACGCGATGGTGCTGGTCCGCAACGAGAACGCCCACCATGCCTGGCGCGCGGCGGGGTACGGGCCACAGGAGAAGTGGCGTCGCTGGGTCAAGCCGCTGAGCGGCTGAACCCGACGGAGGCCGCTTTGCCGATCCTTTACCATTGGAGCAGCATCTCGGCACTCGATGAAAGGTCGTGAGCGTCCTCCCATGGGCGAGCCTCCCAGTCCGCGCCACCGACATCGCGCGGTCCACCCCGTCCTGACCGATCCTGGGACGGAGGTGACCCGATGACCGAAGTGCTGCTCCTGCTGGTGGCGATCCTGCTCTCGCTCGCCTGCGGGGCCTTCGTGGCGGCCGAGTTCTCGCTGACCACGGTCCAGCGCGGCGAGCTGGAGCGGGCCGCGGCGGCGGGCGAGCGTGGCGCTTCCGGCGCGCTGAAGGCCGTACGCCAGCTCACCTTCCAGCTCTCCGGCGCCCAGCTCGGCATCACCGTCACCAACCTGATCGTCGGCATGCTGGCCGAGCCGTCCATCGCGGCACTGCTGTCGGGACCGTTCCGCGCCATGGGGCTCTCCCCCGCCACGGCCAGCTCGGCCGCGCTGGTCCTGGGGACCGCGCTGTCGACGGTGTTCCTGATGGTGGTCGGCGAACTGGTGCCGAAGAACTGGGCGATCTCCTCGCCGCTGGCCGTGGCCAAGCGGGTGGGCACCCCCCAGCGCTGGTTCAGCCTGGCCTTCCGCCCCTTCATCACCCACCTCAACAACACCGCGAACCGCATCGTGCGCCGCTTCGGCCTGGAGCCCGCCGAGGAGCTGGCGTCCGCGCGCGGGCCGCAGGAGCTGGTGGCGCTCGCCCGGCACTCCGCGAAGGCCGGCTCGCTGGAGCCGGACACCGCGGAGCTGTTCGTGCGCACGCTGAATCTCGCCGACCTGACCGCGGAGAACGTGATGACCCCGCGCGTCCAGGTCGTCGCCCTCGACACCCTGGCCACCTGCGAGGACGTGGCGAACGCGACGCGTGCCACCGGCCTGTCCCGGTTCCCGGTCTACCGGGGAAACCTGGACTCGGTGGTCGGTGTCGCCCACATCAAGGACGTACTGGCGCTGCCCGCCGAGGACCGGCCCGTCCGCTCGGTGACCCAGATCATGCGCGAACCCCTCCTGGTGCCCGAGTCCCTCACCGTGAACCGGCTGCTGGACCGGCTGTCGGGCAAGCGCACCATGGCCGTCGTCATAGACGAGTACGGCGGCACCGCGGGCGTGGCCACGCTGGAGGACATCGTCGAGGAGGTCGTCGGCGAGGTACGCGACGAGCACGACCCGCACGAGACCCCCGACCTGGCCCCGGCCGGCACCGACGAACAGGGCCGCACCCTGTACTCGGCGGACGGCGCGGCCCGCACCGACCAGCTCGCGCGGGTGGGCCTGCGCGTGCCCGAGGGCCCGTACGAGACGCTGGCCGGGCTGGTCGCCACCGAGCTGGGCCGCATCCCGGAGATCGGTGACAGCGTGACGGCCGAGGGCTGGCGGATGGACGTGGTGGACGCCTCCGGGCACCGGGCCGCGCGGCTGCTCCTGCACGCCCCGGCCGCCGCGCCGCACGGCAGGCAGAGCGACGAGCGGACGGGGAGGGCGCGATGACCGCCGTACAGATACTGATCGGTCTGGCGACCCTGATCGTCAACGCGTTCTTCGTGGGCGCCGAGTTCGCGCTGATCTCGGTGCGGCGCTCGCAGGTCGAGCCGCTGGCCCAGGAGGGCGACAAGCGGGCCCGGCGGGTGCTGTGGGGGCTGGAGCACGTGTCGGCGCTGCTGGCCGCCGCCCAGCTCGGCATCACGCTGTGCACGCTGGTCCTCGGTGTGGTCGCGGAGCCGGCCATCGCGCACCTGCTGGAGCCGGTGTTCCACGCGATGGGCGTGCCCTCGGGCGCCGGGCACGCGGTGTCCTTCGTGATCGCGCTGACCCTGGCCACCTATCTGCACATGCTGCTGGGCGAGATGGTGCCGAAGAACATCGCGCTCGCCGAGCCGGTGCGGACCGCGCTGCTGCTCGGCCCGCCGCTGGTGGCGCTGGCCCGCGCGCTGCGCCCGGTGATCTTCTCCGTCAACGCCTTCGCCAACGGCCTGCTGAAGCTGCTGCGGGTGGAGGCGAAGGACGAGGTCTCCGCGACGTTCACCGACACCGAGCTGGCCGAGATCGTCAAGGACGCCACCGAGGCGGGCCTGATCGACGGCCGGGCGCAGGAGCGCCTGCGCGACGCGCTGGAGCTGGGCAGCCGCCCGGTCCGGGACGTGGTGGTGCCGCTGGAGCGGGTGGTCTACACGAGCGTCGGCGTCACCCCGGAGCAGCTGGAGCGGCTGTCGGCCGAGTCGGGCTTCTCCCGGTTCCCGGTGGTCGACGCGGGGCGCCGGATCGTGGGCTACCTGCATGTGAAGGACGCGCTGGACGCCTCGCCGCGCGACGTGCCGTTCCGGCTGCGCGACATGCGGCCGATCGCGCGGGTGCGGGAGACCTCCCCGCTGGACGACGTGCTCACCGCGATGCGCGGCAGCCGCACGCACGTGGCGGCGGTGATCGGGGCGGACGGGAAGCTGGCCGGCCTGGTGACCATGGAGGACGTGCTGCGGGAGCTGTTCGGGCAGACCGCCTGACAGGCAGGGGCCGGAGGCGGGGTACGGGGGCCGGGTACGGGGGCACCGACCGGTGGGTATGGCGGCGGGATACCATCTCTGTCGCCATGCAGACGAATTCCACACCTCCCGCGTACACCAGCCTCGTCGCTCTGGGCGACTCCTTCACCGAGGGCATGTCGGACCAGCTGCCCGACGGCTCCTACCGGGGCTGGGCGGACCTGCTGGCGGCCCGGATGGCCGCCCGCACCCCCGGCTTCCGGTACGCCAACCTGGCGGTGCGCGGAAAGCTGATCCAGCAGATCGTCGACGAGCAGGTGGACCTCGCGGCCGCGATGCGGCCCGACGTGATCACCCTGGTCGGCGGCCTCAACGACACCCTGCGGCCCAAGTGCGACATGGACCGGGTGCGGGATCTGCTGACCGAGGCGGTGGAACGGCTGGCGCCGCACTGCGAGCGGCTGGTGCTGATGCGCAGCCCCGGCCGCCAAGGCCCGGTGCTGGACAAGTTCCGCCCGCGCATGGAGGAGCTGTTCGCCTGCGTGGACGAGCTGGCCGCCAAGCACGACGCGGTCGTGGTCGACCTCTACGGGGCGCCGTCGCTGGGCGACCCCCGCCTGTGGGACGTGGACCGGCTGCACCTGACCCACGAGGGGCACCGCCGGGTGGCGGAGGCGGTCTGGCAGTCGCTCGGCCACGCGGCCGAGGACGCCGAGTGGCGCACCCCCATGGCCGCCACCCCGCCGCCCGGCTGGGGAGCGCGCCGGGTCGCCGACGTCCGCTTCACCCGGCAGTACCTCCTGCCGTGGATAGCCCGCCGCCTCACCGGCCGCTCCTCGGGCGACGGCCTCCCGGCCAAGCGCCCGGACCTGCTGCCGTACGAGCTGACGCACGGGGACCCGGCGTAGGGCCTGTCAGGCCGGAGGCGACTCTCGCGGTTCAGCCGTTCGCCGTGCGACAGACGGGCTCGGCCGGGCCCCGGTCCACGGGGATCCCGAGCCGGCCGGCCACGGTGGTGAGCGCCGGGCCCAGAGGGAGGGCGACCCGGGCGCGGGCGTGCACGTCGCCGCGGGTCGGGTCCAGGTTGACGACGAACACCGGCTTCCCGGCCTCGGCCGCCTGGCGGACGAAGCGGAGCCCGGACATCACCGTCAGCGAGGAGCCCAGGACCAGCAGCGTGGCCGCCTCGCGGACCAGGGCGCGGCAGTGCTCGACGCGGGCGGGCGGGACGGCCTCGCCGAAGAACACCACGTCCGGCTTGAGGATGCCCCCGCAGACCGCGCAGGGCACCACGCGGAAGTCGCCGACCTGGTCGTCGGTGAGGTCGGCGTCACCGTCCGGGTTGATACCGGCGGCCACCGGGGCGAATCCCGGGTTCGCCTCCTCCAGCCGCCCGGCGAGGACGCTTCGCGGGCTGAGGTCGCCGCAGGAGAGGCAGACGACGCGGTCCAGGCTGCCGTGGAGTTCCACGACGTCCTGGCTCCCGGCCGCCTGGTGCAGGCCGTCGACGTTCTGGGTGATCACGCCGGACAGCAGGCCGTGCCGTCCGAACGCGGCCACCGCCCGGTGCCCGGCGTTGGGGCGGGCGCGGCCGAAGGTGCGCCAGCCCAGGTGGCTGCGGGCCCAGTACCGGCGCCGGGCCCGGTCCCCGCCGGTGAAGTCCTGGTAGGTCATCGGGGTGTGCCGGCTCAGGCTGCCACCCTCGCCGCGGTAGTCGGGGATGCCCGACTCCGTGGAGATGCCCGCCCCGCTCAGCACGAGCACCCCGCCCGCGCCCAGCGCCTCGGCGACCGGCCCCGGATCGGTGATGCCCGGCGGCAGTTCCCCGCTCGGGGTCCAGCTCAACGTAGGACGCATGCGCATACTGCAAGAGTAGGGAACCCGCCCGCGATGCCCGCGCCGCGCTCCTTGTAGCTTCCTCCGAAGCACCCCACGGCGCTGGCCTGCACGAATCGCCAGTACAATTCCGTTACGTGACTTCAGCGCCCGCCAAGCCCCGCATCCCCAACGTCCTCGCCGGACGGTACGCCTCCGCCGAGCTCGCCACGCTCTGGTCGCCCGAGCAGAAGGTGAGGCTGGAGCGGCAGCTCTGGCTCGCCGTGCTGCGCGCCCAGAAGGACCTGGGCATCGAGGTGCCGGACGAGGCGATCGCCGACTACGAGCGCGTCCTGGACACCGTGGACCTGGCCTCCATCGCCGAGCGCGAGAAGGTCACCCGGCACGACGTGAAGGCGCGGATCGAGGAGTTCAACGACCTCGCCGGGCACGAGCACGTCCACAAGGGCATGACCTCGCGCGACCTCACCGAGAACGTCGAGCAGCTCCAGATCCGGCTCTCCCTGGAGCTGGTCCGCGACCGTACGGTGGCCGTGCTGGCCCGCCTGGGCAGGCTGTCCGGCGAGTACGCCGAGCTGGTCATGGCCGGTCGCTCGCACAACGTGGCCGCGCAGGCCACCACCTTGGGCAAGCGCTTCGCCACCGCCGCCGACGAGCTGCTGGTGGCCTACGCCCGCGTGGAGGAGCTGCTGGGCCGCTACCCGCTGCGCGGCATCAAGGGCCCGGTCGGCACCGCGCAGGACATGCTGGACCTGCTGGGCGGGGACGCGGCCAAGCTGGCCGAGCTGGAGGAGCGCATCGCCCACCACCTGGGCTTCGGCCAGGCGTTCACCTCGGTCGGCCAGGTCTACCCGCGCTCGCTGGACTACGAGGTCGTCACCGCGCTGGTGCAGCTGGCGGCGGCGCCCTCCTCGCTGGCCAAGACGGTCCGGCTGATGGCCGGGCACGAGCTGGTCACCGAGGGCTTCAAGCCCGGCCAGGTCGGCTCGTCCGCGATGCCGCACAAGATGAACACCCGCTCCTGCGAGCGCGTCAACGGCCTGATGGTGATCCTGCGCGGCTACGCCTCGATGACGGGCGAGCTGGCCGGCGACCAGTGGAACGAGGGCGACGTGTCCTGCTCGGTGGTGCGCCGGGTCGCGCTGCCGGACGCGTTCTTCGCGCTGGACGGCCTGCTGGAGACGTTCCTGACCGTGCTCGACGAGTTCGGCGCCTTCCCGGCCGTCGTCGCCCGTGAGCTGGACCGCTACCTGCCGTTCCTCGCCACCACCAAGGTGCTGATGGGCGCGGTGCGCTCGGGCGTGGGCCGCGAGGTCGCACACGAGGCGATCAAGGAGAACGCGGTGGCCACCGCGCTGGCCATGCGGGAACAGGGTGCCGAGCGCAACGACCTGCTGGACAAGCTGGCCGCCGACGACCGGCTGCCGCTGGACCGCGAGCAGCTCGCCGCGCTGATGGCCGACAAGCTGTCCTTCACCGGCGCCGCCGCCGACCAGGTCGGCGTGGTCGTGGGCAGGATCGAGGAGATCGCCAAGCAGCGCCCGGAGGCGGCCGGTTACACCCCCGGGGCGATCCTCTGACCTCCTTCACCCAGGCGGAGCTGGAGGCCGCCCGCGACCGTCTCGTCCCCGACGTGATCGCGGACGGCCTCCGCGTCCTGTTCTGCGGCATCAACCCGGGCCTGATGTCGGCGGCCACCGGCCACCACTTCGCCCGCCCGGGCAACCGCTTCTGGCCGGTCCTGCACCGCTCCGGCTTCACTCCACGCCGGCTCAAGCCCGCCGAGGAGCGCGAGCTGCTCTCCCACGGCCTCGGCATCACCAACGTGGTGGCGCGGGCGTCGGCCCGCGCGGACGAGCTGTCCCCCGAGGAGTACGTCGAGGGCGGCCGGGTGCTGGCGGCCAAGGTAGAGCGGTACGCGCCCCGCTGGCTGGCCGTGGTCGGCGTGACCGCGTACCGGGCCGCCTTCGGCGACCGCAAGGCGGTAGTGGGCCCGCAGGAGCGCGCGTTCGGGAACACCCGCGTGTGGGTGCTGCCCAACCCGAGCGGCCTCAACGCCCACTGGACGGTGGACGGCATGGCGGAGGAGTTCGGGCGGCTGCGTGCGGCGGCGGAAGAGGAACCTCAGGGCTGAGGCGGCCTTCAGGGCTGAGGGAAGCCTCCGGTCTAGGGCGGGGCCGTACGGGTCACCGCGGCAAGGAGGCGTATCTCGTCGGCCTCGTCCCGGTCGGCCACACCCACCGCCAGCCACACCTCCCCCGCCTGCCACAGGCCGAGTTCGTCGGTGCGCAGGCAGAGCGAGGCCCAGGGCTCGGGTACGCGCTCGCCCCGCGAGAGCCGGAGGCGCAGGGTGAGCTGGCCCCAGGGCGGTGTCTCGCCCCAGCGGGCGCCGAGCCGCCCGGCTATCGCCTCGCGCAGGGCGTGGAGGTCGTCCGCAACGGCCGCTCTGGGCCCACGGCCGGTCTCCAGCACCACGGTGTGGTGTCCGGCCCCGCCCGCCGGGAGGTCCCGGGCGCGGAGCCGGTCGATGGCGGCCAGATGCCGTGCGACGACGTCCATGTGGTCCAGTAAAGCGACCCCCACTGACATCTGGCGATGCGTCAGGCGTCCCGCCGCCGTACGCACCAGGCGCCCGCGCCGAGCGCCGCCCCCGCCCACAGCGCGGTCACCGCGAGCCCGGTCCAGGGGCCGAGCGGTCCCTCGGGGGCGCTGTGCAGGGCGAGTTGGCCCGCCCGGTCGGGCAGGAAGTCCGCGGCGCCCGAGGAGAGGTCGCCGACGACGAAGGACACGATCAGCAGGAACGGGATCAGCAGCCCGAGGGTGGCGACACCGCTGCGCAGCACGGCGGCGAGTCCGGCGGCGAAGAGGGCCATCAGCGTCAGGTACAGGGCGCAGCCGACCGCCCCGCGCAGCCCCTCGGCCCAGCCCGGCCCGGACTCCCCCGCCGTCGCCCTGCCCACCGCGAGCGTCGTCAGGCCGGTCAGCAGGCCCACGGCGAGCACCGGCAGCGCGACGGCGACGGCCTTGGCCGCGAACCACCGGGTCCGGTCGGGCACCGCGGCGAGCGTCAGCCGCAGCGCACCGCCCCGGTACTCGCCGGCGACCGCCAGGGCGCCGAAGGCGACGGCGGCGACCTGGCCGAGGCTGACGCCGAAGAACACCGAGAACAGCGGGTCGGAGCGGTCCGGCTCGGCGGCGGCGACCGCCGAGAAGGCCACGGTGACGACGAGGACCGCCGCGAGGCCGCCCAGCAGCGACCGCAGCGTACGGATCTTGATCCACTCGGCGTGCAGTGCGGGGACGAACGTCATGTCAGACCTCCTGCGGCTGTGCGGTGAACTCGGCCTCGACCGCGGTCAGATCGAGGTACGCCTCTTCCAGGCTCGCTTCCCGGGCGGCGAGTTCGAGGACGGGCAGCCCGGCTTCGGCCAGCAGGTGGCCGAGTTCGTCCGCGCGGGCGTGCCGCACGGTCCAGGTGCCGTCCGCCGCCCGCTCGCCCTCGTGCCCGTGCCGGGCGAGGAGGGTGCCGAGCGCGTCGGCGTCGGTGCTGCGGACGCGGATCCCGGGGCGTACGCGGGCGTCGATGAAGTCGCGTACCGGAGTGTCGGCGAGGAGGCGGCCCCGGCCGAGGACGACGAGGTGGTCGGCGAACGCGGCGGTCTCCCCCATGAGGTGGCTGGACACCAGGACCGTACGGCCCTCGGCGGCGAGTTCGCGCAGCAGCGAGCGGACCCAGACGATGCCCTCGGGGTCGAGGCCGTTGGCGGGCTCGTCCAGCAGGATCACCTCGGGGTCGCCGAGCAGGGCCGCGGCGATGCCGAGCCGCTGGCGCATGCCGAGCGAGAAGGTGCGGACCCGGCGCCGGGCCACGGAGGCGAGGCCGGTGCGCTCCAGCACCTCGCCGACGCGGGCCGCAGGGAGGCGGTTGCTCACGGCGAGGGCCAGCAGGTGGTCGTGGGCGGTGCGGGCGCCGTGGGCGGCACGGGCGTCCAGCAGGGCGCCCACCCGGCGCAGCGGCTCGCGGAGCGCGGTGTAGGGGCGGCCGTCGAGGGTGGCGGAGCCGGAGGTGGGGTGGTCCAGGCCCAGGACGAGGCGCATGGTGGTGGACTTGCCGGCGCCGTTGGGGCCGAGGAAGCCGGTCACCCGGCCGGGGCGGACGGTGACGGTCAGCCGGTCGACGGCTCGTCTGCCGCCGTACTCCTTGGTGAGGTCCCGCAGTTCGATGCTGGTCATGGGGCGAGCCTCGCGGGTCAGGGGGCCCGGGCACCTCCCCCGCGGGCGGGGACCGGCTCCCCCGTGCGGGGGAGGCCGCGGCGGGGCGCCGGGTGCGACGATGGCGGACATGATCCGCTTCCTGCGCCCGCTGCTGCGCGGAACGACGTACACGCGCCTGCTGCACCTGTGGGTGCCGACGCTGAGCATCGCGTTCTGGCTGTTCATCGACCCCAGCACGCCGTGGGTGCCCGCGCTGTTCCTGATCCCGGCCGGCATGATCCCGGCCGTGCGCAGGGGCGAGGGTGTGCAGGCGCGGCTGCTGCTGACGCCCGGCGAGACGGACCCCGGCATCTCCGAGGTCCCCGCCTCCTGCTGGCGGGACCGGGGGCGGACGCTGCTCTGGCTGGAGCTGCGGATGCTGCTCGGCGCGGTCGCCGTGTTCGCCTGCGTGTGGCTGCCGATCCTCACCTTCGAGCTGGCCAAGTACGCCTGGGGGCTGCCGGCTTCCGACATCCCCTTCCTGGAGGGTCTGACGCCGCACCGGGCGCTCGCGCTGCTGGCCCCGCTTCCCCTCCTCGCCCTGTACGGCACCGTGCTCGGGCTCGGTGCGCTGATCACCCGGTGTGCGCGGTGGCTGTTGGGACCGTCGGCGGCGGAGCGGATGGCGGCGCTGGAGGAGCGCACCGAGCAGTTGCTCGAACGGACGCGGATCGCGCGGGAGTTGCACGACTCGATCGGGCACGCGCTGACCGTGGCGGTGGTCCAGGCCGGGGCCGCGCGGGCGGCCGGTGATCCGGAGTTCACCGGGCGGGCGCTGACCGCGATCGAGGAGACGGGCCGGGCCGCGCTGGAGGATCTGGAGCGGGTGCTAGGGGTGCTGCGTGAGGCGGAGCGGCCGGTGAGCGCCCGGCCGACGCTGGTGGACGCGGACCGCCTGGTGGAGTCGGCGCGTGCCTCGGGCGCGAAGGTGGACCTGGAGGTGACGGGCGCCGTCGAGTCCCTGCCGGGCCCGGTGTCCCGCGAGGGCTACCGCATACTCCAGGAGGCGCTGACGAACGTCCTGCGGCACGCGGGCGCCGTCCCGGTGCGGGTGCGGATGACCGTCACCGGACGTGAACTCGCCCTGGAGATACGCAATCCGCTCCCGGCGGCCCTTCCGGCCGGCCGGGGCGGCAGCGGGCTGCGCGGCATCCGGGAGCGGGCCGCGCTGCTCGGCGGCCGCGCGGACACCGGTGCGCGGGAGGGCGACTGGCTGGTGCGGGCCGAACTCCCGCTCGGCTGATCTACGCTGGCCGGATGCCGTTCACCGTACTGCTCGTCGACGACGAACCCCTGGTCCGCGCCGGTCTGCGGGCCGTGCTGGAGGCGCAGTCCGACATCGAGGTGGTCGGCGAGGCGGCCGACGGGGCCGCCGTCATCCCGCTGGTGCGCGGTCTGCGCCCGGACGTGGTGGCGATGGACGTCCGTATGCCGCTGCTGGACGGCATCGAGGCCACCCGCGCGGTGCTGCGCACGGTGGCCGATCCGCCCAAGATCCTGGTGATCACCACCTTCGAGGACGACGAGTACGTGTACGAGGCGCTGCGCGCGGGCGCGAACGGGTTCCTGCTGAAGCGCTCGCGCCCGGAGGAGATCGTGCACGCCGTGCGGCTGGTCGCGGCGGGAGACTCGCTGCTGTTCCCGGCCTCCGTACGGCGGTTGGCCGCGCGGTACGCGGCCGGCGGCCCGCCCGTCGAGCCGCTGGCGGCGGCGCGGCTGACCGAGCGCGAGGGAGAGGTGCTGCGGCTGATGGCGCGCGGGCTGACCAACGCGGAGATCGCGGCGCGGCTGGTGGTCGGGGCGGAGACGGTGAAGTCCCATGTGAGCGCGGTACTGGCGAAGTTGGGTGCGCGCGACCGCACCCAGGCGGTGATCGCGGCCTACGAGTCGGGCTTCGTCGCGGCCCGGTGACGGCCCGGCCCTCGCCGGGGTGGGCCGGGCCGAGTACGATCCGCCCCACACGCCCGGAGCTGGGAGGACGGACCGTGGGGCAGTTGACCGGTGGTGATCCCTCACTGCTGCGGAGGATCAATTCCGCGGTGGTGCTGCGCGCGCTGCGCGACACCGACTGCGCGACGCTCACGGAGATCACCCGGGCCACCGGGCTGTCCCGGCCGACCGTCGAGGGTGTCGTGGAGGGGCTGGCCGAGGCGGGGCTGGTGGTGGAGCGGGCGGCCGAGGAGGGCACCGCGCGCCGCCAGGGACGGCCCGCGCGCCGGTTCAGGTTCCGGGCCGAGGCGGGGCATCTGCTGGGGCTGGAGATCGGCGCGCACCGGGTGGTCGCGCTCGTGTCCGACCTGGACGGCCGGGCGCTGGGCACGCAGACCCGGGAGGTCGACGAGAAGGCGCCGGCCGACGAGCGGCTGGAGAAGCTGCGCGGCACGGTCGCCGAGCTGCTGCGGCGGACCGGGGTCGCGCGGGGCTCGCTGCGCGCGGTCGGGGTCGGGACGCCGGGCATCGTGGAGGCTGACGGAACGGTTCGCCTGGGCACGGCGCTGCCCCAGTGGACGGGACTGAGGCTGGGCGAACGCCTCAGCCGTTCGTTCCGGTGCCCGGTGCTGGTGGAGAACGACGCCAACGTGGCCGCCGTGGCCGAGCACTGGCAGGGCGCGGCCAAGGACACCGACGACGTGGTGTTCGTGCTGGCCGGGCTGAGTCCGGGCGCGGGCTCGCTGATCGGCGGCCGGCTGCACCGGGGGTACGGCGGGGCGGCCGGGGAGATCGGCGCGCTGCATCTGCTGGGCCGGGAGGCCACCCCGGAGGCGCTGCTGTCCACGACGGACGAGCCGCTGCCGCCGCTGGACGAGCAGGCGGTCACCGAGGTGTTCGCGCTGGCGCGGGAGGGCGACGGCTCGGCGCGGGCCGCGGTGGAGCGGTTCATCCAGCGGCTGGTGCACGACGTGGCGGCGCTGGTGCTGGCGCTCGATCCGGAACTGGTGGTGGTCGGCGGCTGGGCGGCCGGTCCGGACGGGGTCCTCGATCCGCTCCGCCGCGAGCTGGCCCGCTACTGCCTGCGGCCCCCGGCCGTGGCGCAGTCCCTGCTGGGCGAGGCGGTGGTGGCCACGGGCGCGCTCCGGCTGGCGCTGGACCATGTGGAGCGGCAGTTGTTCGCGGTCGAGAGCACGGTCGGCGCGTGACGGGGCCTGACGAGCCCGGCGCGGGCTGAGGGACCGGCGGGACGCCGGACGCCCCGGTGGAGTTCCGGGGCGTCGGGCGTCGTGCGTCGGGCGTCGGGCGGCTGCGCGGTGTCAGGAGGCGCGGCGCTCCGGGTCGTGGTGTATCTCGACGTCCGGGGTGTCGCCGAAGGTCAGGCGGCAGGTGTCGGCCCGGTAGGTGGCCACGCCGAGCGCGGCCGTGCGGCCCTCGGCCGTGAACCGGGTGGTGACGACGAGGACGGGCGAGCCGGGCAGCCGGTCGAGGTCCCTGGCGTCCTCCGCGCCCGCCGAGCCGAGTTCCACCGAGCGGTCCTGGCCGTCGAGTTCGAGCCGCTGGAGTTCGCGCAGCACCGCTCGGGCGCGGGCCGCGCCCGCGGGCGCGTCGATCGCGCTGAGGTCGGGCACCGACGCGGCCGGTACGTACAGCAGCTCGGTGGCGACCCGGCGGCCGTGCGACATCCGGGACCGGCGCACGAGGTGCACCTCGTCCGTGCCGGTGTCCAGTGCCGCCGCGACGGACGCGGGCGGTACGGCGCGCTCGCAGTCGACGGGCTGCCAGGGCTCGTCGCCGGTGCCGGGCCAGGTGTGCCGCCCGGTGCCGAGGGCGACGCCGACCCGCGGCGGCGCGACGGTCGTACCGACGCCCCTGCGGCGTTGCAGCCGCCCTTCCAGTTCGAGCTGTTCCAGCGCCTGCCGGAGCGTGGCGCGGGCGACGCCGAACCGGGCGGCGAGGTCGCGCTCGTTCGGCAGGATCTCGCCGACCGAGAACTCGGAGTCCAGCGCCTCGCTGAGCACGGTCTTGAGATGCAAGTACTTCGGTTCCGGCACCGTTTCCAGTTGCGTGGTCCCCACCCTGTCCTCCGCAAGTGCCGTGCTCCGGCGGTTTTGGCGCCCTTGTTTATTAAAGGTTGTTGCAGTTCTTTGCGACCATAGGGCGGCCCTGATGCTTGGTCAAGACCAATTGTCCCATCCCTGCCCGCTCGCCCGGTGGCCGGGTGACCAAGCGTTCACATGGAGTTCGCACGCCGAGGGGAGTCGCCCTCGGCGAGTACGCGCAGCTTGTCGGGGTTGCGGATGATGTAGACGGCGCTGATCGCGCCGTCGGTGATGCCGAGCTGGAACAGGGTGTCCGGCCTGCCCTCGGACAGCACGAGCACCGCGGCACCGCCGTTGACCTCGATGAACCGCACCGTCATGTCCGGCAACGGCTTCGTGCCGACGGCGGCCAGGAACCGCCCCACCTTGTCGGCGCTGAACAGCACCCGCACCGGCGCCTTCGCCTTGCCGCCGCTGTCGCCGACCAGACGGGCGTCGGGCGCGAGCAGGGACATCAGCCCGTCGAGGTCACCCTCCGTGGCCGCCGCGAGGAACCGCTCGGTCAGCTTCCGGCGCTGGGCGGGGTCCACGTCGTAGCGCGGCCGGCGCTCCTCCACGTGTCTGCGGGCCCGCGCGGCCAACTGCCGTACCGCGGGCTCGCCCCGTTCCAGCAGCTCCGCGATCTCGGCGTACGGATAGCCGAACGCCTCCCGCAGCACGAACACCGCCCGCTCCAGCGGGGACAGCGACTCCAGTACGACGAGGACGGCCACGGAAACGGAGTCGGCGAGCAGGGCCCGGTCTGCGGTGTCGGGGACGCTGTCGCCGAAGTCGGTGGTGTACGGCTCGGGCAGCCAGGGCCCGACGTACGCCTCGCCCCGCGTCCTGACCTGCCGGAGCCGGTCCAGGGCGAGCCGGGTGGTGACGCGCACCAGGAAGGCGCGGGGCTCGCGGACCTCGGCGCGATCGGCGCGGGACCAGCGCAGCCAGGCGTCCTGCACCACGTCCTCGGCGTCCGCGACGCGGCCGAGCATGCGGTAGGCGACGCCCGTCAGGAGCGGCCGGTTCTCTTCGAAGACATCGATCGCGGTCTCGGTCGTCACACCGCCCATCCCATCCCGGCGCACCCGCCGGTGTCCAGACGAATTCGGTCCGTCCTGGCAGGCTCCGGATCATGGCGGGAAGGGGCGCGGGGCACCGGCGACGCGCGGCACGGCGCGGGGGCTACCCGCCGGTAGCAATTGCTGACAAGCTGTCCACGGCGTCCGTCAGCAGTCCGGCAGTTGGGGAGTTCCGTATGTCCGCCACCGTCTCCTTCAAGGTTCCCGCCCCGGCCGGGACGAAGGATGTGACCGTCTCGTACCAGCGGGTGGGGCGGGGTGATCCGCTGGTGCTGCTGCACGGCATCGGGCACCACCGCCAGGCGTGGGACCCGGTGGTGGACATCCTGGCGACCGAGCGCGAGGTCGTCGCCGTGGACCTGCCCGGCTTCGGCGCCTCGCCGGGCCTGCCGAACGGCCTCGCCTACGACCTGGCGACCACCGACTCCGTGCTGGGGTCGCTGTTCGAGGCGCTCGGCCTGGACCGCCCGCACGTGGCCGGGAACTCGCTGGGCGGACTCCTCGCGCTGGAGCTGGGCCGGACGAAGTCCGTACGGTCCGTCACGGCGCTGGCGCCCGCGGGGTTCTGGACCGAGGCGGAGCGGCGCTACGCCTTCGGGGTGCTGCTCACCATGCGCGGGCTGGCCCAGCGGATGCCGCTGCCGATGGTGGAGCGGCTGTCGCGCAGCGCGGCCGGCCGGACCGCGCTGACCAGCACGATCTACCGCCGTCCCGCGCGCCGGGCCCCGGAGGCGGTGGTCGCCGAGACGCTGGCCCTGGCCGGGGCCACCGGGTTCGAGGCGACGCTGCGGACCGGCGCCACCGTGCGGTTCACCGACGCGCTGGCCGGTGTTCCGGTCACGCTGGCCTGGGGCGCGCACGACCGCATCCTCCTGCGCCGGCAGGGAGTGAGGGCCAAGCGGCTCATCCCGCACGCCCGGCTGGTGCGGCTGCCGGGCTGCGGGCACGTGCCGATGAACGACGACCCGGCGCTCGTCGCCCGCGTGATCCTCGACGGCAGCAGCCGCGGCTGACCGGCCGGTCCGGAAGTCCCGTACCCTCGACAGCGTGTCGCGCACCGGCGTCATCCCCCGGAGCGCGGCACGCCAACTGCCCTGACGAGCAGCGTTTCTGACGTCCTGTCGTGTTCGCCCGCCGATGGTTCAAAGCGCGACGAATTCGGGCACAAGCATGCTTAACCCATCGGTCACAGAGCGTTCGTGATCACGCAACACCACTCCTGCACAGTGGCCGCATGACTGCGGACCTCTCTCGAACGAACCGGACCTCGACCCGGCAGCCGGCACGGACCCGGCACGGGCGGCCCGTGCACCACTGGCGACGGGACCTCGTCGAGCTCGCGGCGCTGTTCACGGCCGTCGCGGTGGCCGACGGGGTGGCGAACCTGATCGGGCACGGCCCCGACGGCCCCGCGCTGCTGCTGATCTCGGCGCTCGCGCTGGCCGCGACCGCCGGTTTCCACACCTGGTGGGCACGGCGTCATGTGCACGCACCTCCCACCGCCGGCACCGGCGATACCGGCGCCCGGCCGAGCGCTTCCGCGCACCCGGCCGGGCAGTCCGGGCGGGCGGCGGACGACACCCTGTGGCGGATGCGCACGACCGTACGGGACGAACCCGGATCGCTGGCCGCGCTGTGCACAGCGCTGGCCAGGCACCGGGTCGACATCCTGAGCCTGCAGACCCACCCCCTGGCCGACGGCACGGTGGACGAGTTCCTGCTGCGGGCGCCCGGCACCCTGACGGTGGCCGAACTGACCCGTGTGGTCGCGGAGTCGGGCGGCAGCTCCACCTGGACCGAGCGGGCCGACGCCCACGACCTGGTGGACGCCCCCACCCGCATCCTCGGCCTCGCCACCCGCACCGCCCTGGACGCGGCCGAACTTCCGCTGGCGCTGCGCCAGTTGCTGGGCCGGTGCACGATCCGCTCCCTGCCCGCGGGCACGAAGGGCGAGCCGGTGCCGGCCGAGGGGACGCTGGAGGACACCGTGCTGCGGCTGCGGGCGCCCGACGGAGGCGTGCTGAGCGTGGAACGGCCCCATCTGCCGTTCACCCCGACCGAGTTCGCGCGGGCGCGGGCGCTGGTGGAGCTGGACAGCCGGCTCGGCCCGCGCATCCCGCGCTCCCGTGACGTGCTGACGCTGCCCGAGGGCAACGCCATCACCGTACGCAGGGTCGACACCGGCGATCTGGACGCGGCCAGGGCGATGCACGAACGCTGCTCGGAGCGCACCCTGGACCTGCGCTACCACGGCCCGGTCCGCGACGCGGACCGCTACCTGGACCACCTGCTCAGCCCGCGCTTCGGCCGCACCATCGCCGCGCACACCGCGTCGGGCCGGCTGGTGGCCCTCGGTCATCTGCTGTGGGACGGCGAGGAGACCGAGGTCGCCCTGCTGGTCGAGGACGACTGGCAGCGGCGCGGGGTCGGCACCGAGCTGCTGGAGCGCCTGGTGCGGATGGCGGTGGAGGCGGGCTGCGCGAGCGTGTACGCGGTGACCCGTTCCGCCAACACCGGCATGGTCGCGGCGATGCGCGGGCTCGGACTGCCCCTGGACTACCAGGTCGAGGAGGGCACGCTCGTCATCACCGCCCGGCTGGCCCCCGCCCGGACCGGCGCCCCGCGTGCGGGCGACGAGGAGCGGGTCCGGCTCTGACCTGCCGGAAGGGCGGAAGGACGGACGGGCGGACGGACGGCCCGGCGGTGACCGGCCGCCGGGCCGTCGTCATGGGGTTCCCCTGATGGAACGGGTCAGTTGACGGCCTCGTGCAGCGGCACCGGGACCCGGGCCGGCTCCCCCAGCGCGCCGGACAGGTCCGCCCACAGGTCGTCGGCGTCCTCCAGACCGACCGAGAGCCGCAGCAGCCGGTCGCCCACCCCGGAGCCGTGCCGGTCGGCGGCGTCCACGATGCGGTGGCTGATGGACGCCGGGTGCTGGATGAGGGTGTCGACGCTGCCCAGGCTGACCGCCGGGGTGATCAGCCGGACGCGGGCGATCACCTCGTGCGGGTCGCCGTACGTCTCGAACGCGACCATGGCGCCGCCCAGTTTCGGGTAGTGGACGCGGGCCACGCGCGGGTCCTCGCCGAGCCTGCGGGCCAGTTCGGCGGCGGTCGCGGAGGCGGCGCGCACCCGGACCGGCAGCGTGGTGAGCCCGCGCAGCAGCAGATAGCCCGCCAGCGGATGCAGCACCCCGCCGGTGGCGAACCGTATCCGCCGCAGTTCCCCGGCGAACTCCTCGTCGCAGGCGACGACTCCGGCCATCACGTCACCGTGCCCGCCGAGGTACTTGGTGGCGCTGTGCAGCACCAGCCGCGCGCCGTGCTCGGCGGGACGCTGCAGGACGGGCGTGGCGAAGGTGTTGTCGACGAGCAGCGGCACGGAGCCGCAGGAGTGGGCGACGGCGCGGAGGTCGATCTCGGTGAGGGTGGGGTTGGCCGGCGACTCCACCAGCACCAGTCCGGTGTCGGGGCGCATCGCGTCGGCGACCCCGGCCGGGTCGGTCCAGGTGACCTCGGTGCCGAGCAGTCCGGCGGTCAGCAGGTGGTCGCTGCATCCGTACAGCGGGCGGACGGCGACCACATGGCGCAGGCCCGCGGCCGACCGGGCGAGCAGGACCGCGCTGAGCGCGGCCATGCCGCTGGCGAACGCGACGGCCGCCCCGGTGCCTTCGAGCCGGGCGAGCCCTGTCTCGAAGCGGGCCACGGTCGGGTTGCCGAGCCGGGCGTACACGGGCTGCCCCTCGGGCAGGACGCCGTCGGCGGCGAACGCGTCGATGCGGGCGGCCTCCTCCCTGCTGTCGTAGGAGGGGTAGGTGGTGGACAGGTCGATGGGCGGGGTGTGCAGGCCCTGTGCGGCCAGACCCTCCCGTCCGGCGTGCACGGCCTCGGTGGCCAGTGCCCTGGTCGTGGTGCGTACGGTGTCGGCGGCGCCGTTGCTGCTCGATTCCATGCCCGAAGGGTGAACACCGGACGGGTCCGCGGGGCGATGGGCCGTGTTACGTTCGGCCGATGGACGCCTCCGTCGTACTGGACCCGGTGGATCTGCACCTGCTCCGGCTGCTGCAGAACGACGCCCGGACCACGTACCGCGATCTCGCCGCGCGGGTGGGGGTGGCGCCGTCGACCTGTCTGGACCGGGTGGCCCGGCTGCGCCGGTCGGGCGTGATCCTCGGCCATCAACTGCGGCTGGACCCGGCGAAGCTGGGGCGTGGCCTGCAGGCGCTGCTGTCGGTGCAGGTCAGACCGCATCGGCGGGAGCTGGTCGGGCCGTTCGTGGAGCGCATCCGGGCGATGCCGGAGGCGCGGACGGTGTTCCATCTGACCGGCCCGGACGACTATCTGGTGCATGTGGCCGTCGCCGACATGGCCGACCTCCAGCGGCTGGTGCTTGACGAGTTCACCGCGCACCGCGAAGTGGCGCGGGTGGAGACCCGGCTGATCTTCCAGCAGTGGGAGTGCGGGCCGCTGCTGCCGCCCGGTCATGCCGAGAGCTGAAATGGCCGGTGCACGGGTGACGCGGAGGCACTCCCGGCAGCAGGATGGGCGCCATGTCCGATACGAAGAGCTTGCTGCCCCGTCAGGTCGCCGACTCCTACGTCGACGACCTCATCGCCCTCGACCCGGTCACCGGCACCTACCTCGGCGTGCGGGAGAGTTCCGGCCGGCTGCCCGACTACTCCCCCGCCGGCCGGGACGCGCTGGCCGGCCTGGCGCGGGCGACGCTCGCCGCGCTGGACGAGGCCGAGCGGCTGCCCGGCGCGGACAGTGACGCCGAGCGCCGCTGCGGGCGGCTGCTGCGGGAGCGGCTGACCGCCGAACTGGCCATGCACGACGGGGACGAACACCTGCGCGCGGTCGGCAACATGCACACGCCGGGCCACTCGGTGCGGGACATCTTCTCCGTGACCCCGCAGGAGACCGAGGAGGACTGGGCGGCGATCGCCGAGCGGCTGCGCGCGGTCCCGGCCGCCTACGAGGGCTATCGCGCCTCCCTCGCGCTGGGCCTGGAGCGCGGGCTGCACGCGGCGCCCCGGCCGACGGCGACCTTCGTCGAGCAGCTCACCGAGTGGGCGGACACCGGCGAGGGGCGCGGCTGGTTCGAGGACTTCGCCGCCGCGGGCCCGGAGGCGCTGCGCGCCGAGCTGGACGAGGCGGCCCGCGCGGCGACCGCCTCGGTGGCCCTGCTGCGCGACTGGATGCGGGACGTGTACGCCCCGGCCGTCGCGGGCGCCCCGGACACGGCGGGCCGCGAGCGGTACGCCCGCGGCGCCCGCTACTTCAACGGCACCGACCTGGACCTGGACGAGGCGTACGCCTACGGCTGGGCGGAGTTCCACCGGCTGCTCGGCGAGATGGAGAAGGAGGCGCAGAAGGTGCTCCCGGGCGCGAAGACGCCGTGGGTGGCGCTGGCGCACCTGGACGAGCACGGCCGGCACGTCGAGGGCGTGGACGAGGTCCGGGAGTGGCTCCAGGGCCTGATGGACCGGGCCATCGCCGACCTGGACGGCACCCACTTCGAACTCGCCGAGCGGGTGCGGCGGGTGGAGTCCCGCATCGCCCCGCCGGGCGGCGCGGCGGCCCCGTACTACACGGGTCCCTCGGAGGACTTCTCCCGGCCGGGGCGGACCTGGCTGCCGACCATGGGCGAGACCCGGTTCCCGGTGTACGACCTCGTCTCCACCTGGTACCACGAGGGCGTGCCCGGCCATCACCTCCAGCTGGCGCAGTGGGCGCACGTCGCCGCCGACCTGTCGCGCTACCAGGCGACGGTGGGCATGGTCAGCGCCAACGTCGAGGGCTGGGCGCTGTACGCGGAGCGGCTGATGGACGAGCTGGGCTACCTCGGGGACGCGGAGGAGCGGCTCGGCTACCTGGACGCGCAGATGATGCGCGCGGTCCGGGTGATCATCGACATCGGCATGCACCTGGGTCTGGAGATCCCGGCGGACTCGCCGTTCCGTCCCGGTGAGCGGTGGACGCCGGAGCTGGCGGAGGAGTTCTTCCGGGCGCACAGCAGCCGTCCGGCGGACTTCGTGGTGAGCGAGCTGACCCGCTATCTGACGATGCCGGGGCAGGCGATCGGCTACAAGCTGGGCGAGCGGGCCTGGCTGACGGGCCGGGAGCGGGCCGCCGAGCGGCACGGCGACGCCTTCGACCTGAAGACCTGGCACATGGCGGCGCTGTCCCAGGGTTCGCTGGGCCTGGACGACCTGGTGGACGAGCTGGCCCGGCTCTGACTCGGCCGTACGGCCCTCTCGCGGTGGCGCGCCTCCCGTACCGGCTGCTTGCTGGTGCGGGAGGCCGTCGTACGAGGGAGGTGGGCCGTTCATGCAGCGTGACAGGCCGGGCCGGCGGGCGCTGGAGACACCGCGGGCGGCCGGGCTGGCCGGGGTGGTCTTCGCGCTGCTGCTGGCGGCGACGATCGTCCTGATGCGGCTCGGCATCCCCGAGGGGGCCGACGCGGCGAGCGCCGACGGGTTCACGGACTCGACGCGGCGGGACGCGGTGGTGACGGCGCTGGCGCTGATCCCGTTCGCCGGCATCTTCTTCCTGTGGTTCCTGGGGGCCGTGCGTTCCCATGTGGGCGATGTGGAGGACCGGTTCCTGGCGACCGTGCTGCTGGGCAGCGGGCTGGTCTTCACCGCGACGCTGTTCGGCGCGGCCGCGGCGGCGTCGGCCGTGCTGGCCGTGGCGCACCCGGCCGGCGGTGCGCCGTCGACCGCCGCCTGGGACTTCGGCCGCCATTTCGCGTACACGCTGATGACGGACTACGCGATGCGGATGGCGGCGGTCTTCGTGTCGTCGATGTCGGTGATCGGCAAGCGGATGGGGGTGCTGCCGCGCTGGCTGACGGCGGTGGGCGCCGTCAGCGCGCTGCTGCTGCTCTTCGTCTCCTCGAACGTGCCGTGGGCGGAACTGGTCTTCCCCGCCTGGTCGCTGCTGCTCAGCGTGCACATCCTGCTGGTCAGCGGGCGGCGGCGGCGCGTGAGGGCTTCCTGAGCCGCTCACCCGATCGGCCGGTCCCGGCGCGCGGCCCGGCCCTGGGCACACCGATGCTTACGGTCGGGGGGACGACCGGAGCAGGCCAGCGGGAAGGGCGAGCGTCGATGCGGATCGTCGTCGATCTCAACAAGTGCCAGGGATACGCCCAGTGCGCGTTCCTCGCCCCCGACGTCTTCACCATGCACGGCGAGGAGGCGCTGCTGTACGACCCGCGCGCCGCCGACGAGCAGCGCGACGCGGTCGCGCGGGCCGCCGCCGCGTGCCCGGTGCAGGCGATCACGGTGGAGGGCCTGCACCAGGGCGCCCCCGCCGAGCGCGAGCAGGTCCTCAGCGGAGCTCCCTGGGAGCCGCGCGATGGCCGCTGACTACGTGGACTGGCTGCGCCGCGAGGGCCGGATCGTGATCGTGGGCGCCTCGCTGGCCGGACTGCGCGCCGCCGAGACGCTGCGCGAGGAGGGCTTCACCGGCTCCCTCACCCTGGTCGGCGACGAACCGTACGAGCCGTACGACCGGCCGCCGCTGTCCAAGTCGGTGCTGCTGGGCAAGGCGTCGCCCGAGCACACCGAGCTGCCCCGGCGCCGGGAGCTGGACGCCGAGTGGCGGCTCGGCGTACCGGCGGCCGGGCTGGACCTGACGGGCAAGCGGGTGCTGCTCGCGGACGGCGAGGAGGTGGACTACGACCGGCTGCTGATCGCCACCGGTGTGCGGGCCCGCCTCTGGCCGATCCCCGAGGAGGCGGAGCTGGACGGCGTGTTCGTGCTCCGCACCCGCGACGACGCGACCGCGCTCACCGAGAAGCTGCGGGCGGGGGCGCGGCGGGTGGTGGTGATCGGGGCCGGGTTCGCCGGGTCCGAGGTCGCCTCGGCCTGCCGTGAGATGGGCCTGGAGGTCACCGTCGCGGAACGCGCGGGCGCCCCGCTGGTGGGCGCGCTCGGCGGGGTGATCGGGGCGGTCGCCGCCGACCTCCACCGGGAGAACGGCGTGGACCTGCGCACCCATGTCACGGTGACCGCGCTGGAGGGCGACCCGTTGGGCAGGGTGCGGGCGGTGCACCTGTCCGACGAGAGCGTGGTCGAGGCGGACGTCGTGGTGGTCTCGCTGGGCTCGCAGCGCAACACCGAGTGGCTGAACGGTTCGGGGCTCGGCGCGGGGCCGCGCGGCATCGCCAGCGACGCGGGCTGCCGGGCGTTCGACTTCCGGGGGATCGTCACCGACGACGTGTTCGTCGCCGGGGACGTGGCCCGCTCCCCGCACCCGATGTTCGGCTACCAGTTCCTGTCGCTGGAGCACTGGGGCAACGCGGTGGCGCAGGCCGAGACGGCCGCGCACAACATGATCTGCCCCGCCTCCGACCGGCGCCCGCACATCTGGATGCCCGCCTTCTGGTCCTCGCAGTTCGGCGTGAACATCAAGTCGGTGGGCGTGCCGCCCATGGGCGAGGAACTGATGATCATCCAGGGGTCGCTGGCCGAGCGCCGGTTCGTCGGCGTGTACGGCTTCCAGGGCCGGATCGTGGCCGCCGTGACCTTCGACAACGCGCGCTGGCTGGAGTACTGCCAGCGGCAGATCGAGCAGGGCGCGCCGTTCCCGGTCGAGTACCCCACGACGGACCGCCGTCCAGAGGGGCGGCAGCCGGTGGCGGCGGACTTCCCCGACCCGTCCCTGCCGACGCACGGCCCGACCGTGACCCTCAGCGGCTACTCACCGGCGGACCGCCGCCTGGTGTTCACGCCCGGCCACCACTGACCGCCGTCCGGCGCTCCCGGCACCCTCGACGCCCCAAGGACCTGTCATGACGCAACGCCCGCTGGTGGACCGGATCACCGACTTCGCCAACCGCGCCGACCCCTACCCGCTCTACGCCGAGCTGCGCCGCACCCCCGTGCTGCACGAGGACGCGGACGGCCCGTACGTCATCAGCTCGTTCTGGGACATCGAGAGCCTGCTGCACGACCCCCGGATCAGCTCCGACGCGGCCAACCTGACGGCGGCGGGGGCGGACGAGCTGCAGTCGGAGAGCACCGGGCTGCCGCCGTCGTTCATCCGGCTCGACCCGCCGGAGCACGACCGGCTGCGGCGCATCGCCAACAGCGCCTTCGGGCCGCCGCACGAGCCGCGCCGGGTCGACGACATGCGGGGCGAGCTGCACGCCATCGTCACCGAGCTGATCGACGGGCTCGCCGGCCAGACCGAGATCGACCTGGTGGACCAGTTCGCCTACCCGTTCCCGGTGACCGTGATCTGCCGGCTGCTCGGGGTGCCCCGCGAGGACGAGCCGAGGTTCCGTTCCTGGGTGGACCCGCTGGTCGCGAGCCTCGACCCGGAGACCCGGCAGAGCGCGGACCCCGAGTTCGTGCAGAGGGCGCAGGAGGCGCGGACGCAGCTCGGCATGTATCTGGCCGGGCTGGTGGAGGAGCGCACCAAGGACCCGCGCGACGACATGCTGTCCGACCTGGCCGCCGGGAAGGGACCGGACGGCGCCATGACCATGATGGAGGTGCTCAGCACGGCCGTGCTGCTGCTGATCGCCGGTCATGAGACCACCGTCAACCTGATCACCAACGGGATGCTGACGCTGCTGCGCCACCCCGAGTACCTCCAGCGGCTGCGCGAGGAGCCGGAGTCGGCGGTCAGGATCGTGGAGGAGCTGCTGCGGTACGAGCCTCCGGTGCAGCTCGTCCCGCAGCGCACCTGCATCACCGACATCGAGGTGCGCGGGGTGACGATCCCCAAGGGGTCGCGGATCTGGCTGATGCTGGCGGCGGGCAACCGGGACCCGGAGCGCTTCAAGGACCCGGAGCGCTTCGACCCCGACCGGGACGACCTCCAGCACCTCGGCTTCGGCAGCGGCATCCACAGCTGCTTCGGCGCCCCGGTGGCACGGCTGGAGACGCAGATCGCGCTGGCCGAGCTGGCCCGGCGGCTGCAGAACCCGCGCCTGGTGGCGGACCCGCCGCCGTACCGGCCGAACGCGGTGCTGCGCGGCCCGCGCCATCTGACGGTGGCCTTCGACGGTCTGGCCCCCTGAGACTCGGACGCCGAGGGCTCGGACGCCTCGGACGCCGAGGGCTCAGACTCCGCGCCGCCGCAGCGAGGAACCCGTCCTGTCCTTGACGACCTCCAGCTGGGCGTGGATGCGGCGGCGCAGGTCGCCGACGTGGCTGACGATGCCGACACTGCGGTCGCGTTCGCGCAGCGAGTCCAGCACGTCGAGGACCTCGTCGAGCGTCTGGTCGTCGAGACTGCCGAAGCCCTCGTCGATGAAGAGGGTGTCCAGGCGGACCCCGCCCGCCTCGTCGGTGACCACGTCGGCGAGGCCGAGGGCCAGGGCGAGGGAGGCGAAGAAGGTCTCGCCGCCGGACAGGGTGGCGGTGTCCCGCTCCCGGCCGGTCCAGGCGTCCACGACGTGCAGCCCGAGCCCGCTGCGCCCGCGTCCGCTGCGGTCGTCGGAGTGGACGAGGGTGTAACGCCCGGCGGACATCAGCCTGAGGCGCGCGGTCGCGGCGGCGGCGACCTGCTCCAGCCGGGCGGCCAGGACGTACGACTCCAGGCGCATCCGGCGTTCGTTGTCCGCACTGGTGCCGGCGGCGAGGGCGGCGAGCCGGGCCACCCGGTCGTACTCCTCGCGCAGCGGGGCCAGGCTCCGGGCGCCGTCCTCGGCGCGGGCGGAGAGGCGGTCCAACTCGGTGGTGGCCCGCTGGGCGGCGTCGCGTGCGGAGGCGGCCCCGCGCAGCCGGCGCTCGGCGGCCAGGGCGCGCTCCTGGGCGGCGCTGACGTCGGCGGGGGCCTGCCGGGACGCGGCCGCCGTCTCGGGTTCGGCGAGCGCGGCGCGTACCGCGGCCTCCTCCGACTGCCAGGCGTCCAGGCGGTGCTGGAGCGCCCGGTGGGCGGCGGGGTCGAGCAGGGCATCGGCCGCCGCGCCCGGGGTGTCGAACCCCGCGCGGTAGGCCGCGTCGGCCAGCCTGGCGTCGGCCTCCTTCAGGCGGACGGCCGCCTCCTCGGCGGTGCGCGCGGTGTCGGCGGCCTCGGTGAGCACGGCCGCGAGCCGCTCCAGTTGGGCGGCGCGGGCGGCGACGCTCTCGGCTGTTCCGCGCGCCTGGGTCAACTCGGCTTCCAAGGTGCCCTGTTCGCGGTCGAGGGTGTCGCGCCGGGTGAGCCGGGCGGCGGCCCGGACGGCGGACCGCTGGCGGGCCTGGAGCCGCTGCTCGCGCTCCCCCTCGGCCCGGCGCAGTTCCTCGTGGGCGGGGTGCAGGGCGGAGGCGTCCCGGCGAGCCTGCTCGAACTCCCGCTCCAGTGCGCCGGTTTCGGCGGCGATGTGGTCGGCGGGGGTGTCCCCGACCTCGGTGGTGACGGCGTCCAGCGCGGCCCGCAGCTCGGTGCTGTTCCGGGTGCGCGCGACGTGGTCCCGCTCGGCCTCCTGGTGGGCGTCGAAGGCGCGCTGCTCGGCGTCCCGGTCCACGTGTCCGGCGTCCTTGCGGGCCGGTGCGGGGTGCTCGGTGGCTCCGCAGACCGCGCAGGGGGCGCCGTCGGTGAGGTGGGCGGCCAGCTCGGCGGCGATGCCGGTCAGGCGCTGTTCCTTGAGGTCGAGCCAGCGCCCGCGCAGGTCCTGGGCGTGCTGACCGGCGTCGAGGGCCCGGCGTTCGGCGGCCGCCGCCTCCGAGGTCAGCCGGTCGCGGCGGCGGGCGGCTTCGAGCCGCCGCCGGGCGGGGTCGCGCCGGGCCGCGAGGGACTCGGCGCGGGACGCGGCCTCCTGGGCGGAGTCGATGCGGGCCTGGAGGGCGGCGCGGGCGGGCTCCCAGCCGTCGAGCCACGCGTCCGCCTCGCGGGCGGCGTCCTCGTCGGCGCGCTCCTCGCGGTCGAGGCCGGCGCGCTCGGCGAGCAGTTCGGTGAGCCGGTGCTCGGCGCGGCGGGCGGAGGCGAGGGAGCCGAGTTCCTCGGCCGCGCGCCGGGCGGCGGCCGCGAGTCCGGGGGCGCCGGAGTCCGCCTGGTCCCCGGGCAGGGCGCGCCGGGCGTCCTCCTCGGCCCGGACGGCCCGCCGGTGGGTCCGTTCGGCGTCCTCGCGCAGCTCCAGCGCGGGTGCCACGGTCTCCGCCTTGCGGCCGCGCTCCATGCGAGCCCGCTCTTCCTCGTGCTCCCCGTCCCGCCCGGCCAGGCGCGCGGCGCGCTCCCGCGCCTCGGTGAACCGCTGCTGGAGGCGGGCGAGTTCGCGGGCGGAGGCCAGCTCCTCCTGGGCACGGGTATGGGCCGACTCGGCCGCGGTGAGCCCGCAGTGGGCCACGGTGAGGCGTTCGCGGGCAGCGCTGCGGGCCACGGCGGCGGCCGCGAGGACCGCCACGGCGAGCCCTGGGTCGCCGGGCGTGTGGCCGGGCAGCTCCATGGCGTCACCGGCCGCCTGCTGCATGCGGTGGGCGTCGGCGAGCAGGGCGGTGTCGCCCTCGCGCAGCCGCGCCTCGGTGGCGCGCCTGCGGTCGGCGAGCCGCTTCTCCACGTCGGCGAAGCGCCGGGTGTCGAAGAGGCGGCCGAGGAGCTTGCCGCGTGCCTCGGCGTCGGCGCGCAGGAAGCGGGCGAAGTCGCCCTGGGGCAGCAGGACGACCTGGCAGAACTGCTCGCGGCTCATGCCGAGGAGCTGGGTGATCTCCTCGCCGATCTCATTGTGCGAGCGGCTGAGGTCCTTCCAGGCGCCGCGCACGGCGTCGTACTCGCGCAGCCAGGTCTGGGCCTTGTCGAGGGTGGTGCCGGTGCCGCGCTTCTTGGGCCGCTCCCACGGGGGCTGCCGGGTGATCTCCAGTCGGCGTCCCGCCACGGTGAGTTCGAGCCGGACCTCGGTACGGGTGCCCGGTTCGGCGTGGTCGCTGCGCAGGTGGGTGCCCTGGCCGCTCTGGCGGGCGCCGGGGACGGAGCCGTACAGGGCGTAGCAGACGGCGTCGAGGACGGAGGTCTTCCCGGCGCCGGTCGGGCCGTGCAGCAGGAAGAGTCCGGCGGCCGAGAGGGCGTCGAAGTCGACGCTCTGGGCGGCGCCGAAGGGGCCGAAGGCGGTGATGTCGAGCCGGTGCAGCCTCATCGGGCGACCTCCCGCACCACGTCGTCGGCGCGTACGGCGTCGAAGGCGTCGCGCAGCACGGCCGTCTCCCGCTCGTCGGGGCCGGCGCCGCGCACATGGGTGACGAAGTCCTCGGCGATCTGCTGGTCGCTGCGGCCCGCGAGGCGCCGGGCGTAGGACACGGCGGGGTCGTCCTCGGTGCGCTCGGGGGCGAAGACGAGGCTGAGGGTGTGCGGGAAGCGGGCGGCGATGCGGGCCATGGGGTCGGCGGGCCGGACGGCGTCGGTGAGGGTGGCCTCGACCCAGGAGTCCTCGTGGCGGCCGAGGGCGGGATCGGCGAGCAGTTCCTCCAGCGTGCCCCGGACGCGGGCCAGCGGGCGCGGGACCGGGCAGTCGAGGCGCTCGGCGGTGACGGCGCCCTGGGCGTCGAGGTCGACGAGCCACATGCTCTTGCGGTGGTCGGCCTCGGAGAAGGAGTAGGCGAGCGGGGAGCCGGAGTAGCGGACGCGCTCGCTGATCCGCTGGCAGCCGTGCAGGTGGCCGAGGGCGACGTAGTCCACGCCGTCGAAGATCCCGGCGGGGACGGCGGACACTCCCCCGACCGTGATGTCCCGCTCGCTGTCGCTGGCCTCGCCGCCGGTGACGAAGGCGTGGGCGAGGACGACGGAGCGGGTGCCGGGGGCGCGGGCGGCGAGGTCGGCGCGGACGCGGTCCATGGCGGCGGCGAGCACGGCCTCGTGGCCGGCCTTCGGTACCGCGAACTCGTCCTTGACCAGGGCGGGTTCGAGGTAGGGCAGGCCGTAGAAGGCGACGTCGCCGTGGTCGTCGGCGAAGACGACGGGGGTGCCGGCGGCGGCCGGGTCGGTGCGCAGGTGGATGCCCGCGCGGTCGATGAGTCCGGCGCCGACGCCGAGGCGGCGGGCCGAGTCGTGGTTGCCGGAGATCATCACGGTGGGCACGCCGAGGCCGGCGAGCCGGTGCAGCGTGTCGTCGAACAGCTCGACCGCGGCCAGCGGGGGCACCGCGCGGTCGTACACGTCTCCCGAGACCACGACGGCGTCCACGGCCCGCTCGCGCACGGTGGCGACGAGGTGACCGATGAACTCGGCCTGGGCGCCGAGCATGTTCACCCGGTGGAAGGCCCGGCCGAGATGCCAGTCGGAGGTGTGCAGGAGTCTCATGGACCCCGAGACTAACGGGAGGGTCGGACAACGCGCCCCGGTCGCTTCAGATTTGGGCGTTATGCCCGATTGGCCCGTTTCAGGCGTCGCCGTACGCCTCGCCGCCCAGCTCGAAGGAGGCGGAGCCCGCCGTGACGTCGGCGAGCCACCCGCGGAAGGCGTCCACGTCGGCGTCCGGCAGGGCGATCCCGATGGCGACCGCCTCGCCGTAGGACACCTCGCGGACCTCGCGACCGGTGGCGCGCAGGTCGTTCTGCACCTTGCCCGCGCGCTGGTGGTCGACGGTCACGGTGGCCAGCCGGTAGCGGCGCCGGGTGCGGGTGCCGACCGCGTCCAGCGCCTCGCCGACCGAGCCGCCGTAGGCGCGGATCAGCCCGCCCGCGCCGAGCTTCACACCGCCGTAGTAGCGGGTGACGACGGCGACGACGTACCGCATGTCACGGCGCAGCAGCATCTGGAGCATGGGCACGCCCGCGGTGCCGCCGGGCTCGCCGTCGTCGCTGGCCCTCTGCGTGGAGGCGTCGGCGCCGATGACGTACGCCCAGCAGTTGTGCGAGGCGTCGGCGTGCTCCCCGCGGACCCTGGCGATGAACTCCTGCGCCTCCCGCTCGGTGGCGGCCGGGGCGAGCGCGCACAGGAAGCGGGAGCGGTTGATCTCGGTCTCGTGCACACCCGCGCGGGCCACTGTGCGGTACTCGTCCTGCATCCCGCCAGCCTATGCGGAGCGCCGTGCCCGCCCGTCCCCGGTGTGCGGGGGAGGATGCGGGGGCAGATGCGCTCAGCGATCAGGCGGCCCGCGCGGTGGGCCGCGGGTGAGGAGGCGGCCCCCGATGACCAGCGTCCCCGCGCGGCCCCCGGACCCCGGCGCGCCCGCCCCGGACTCCGTGCGGGCCCGCTGCCGCGGCTGGCTGCTGGAGGGGCTGAGCGAGCGGACCGCACGGCACCCCGGCCCGCACGGCACCCCGGACCCGGAGCATCGGGGCCACCGCTGGTGGCGGGTGATGTGCCTGACCGGCGTCGACTACTTCTCCACGCTCGGCTACCAGCCCGGCATCGCCGCCCTCGCGGCCGGCGCCCTCTCCCCGCTGGCCACCCTGGTGCTGATCGCGCTCACCCTCTTCGGCGCGCTCCCGGTGTACCGCAGGGTGGCCCGGGAGAGCCCGCACGGCGAGGGCTCGATCGCCATGCTGGAGCGGCTGCTGTCCTGGTGGTCCGGGAAGATCCTGGTGCTGGTGCTGCTGGGGTTCGCCGCCACCGACTTCATGATCACCATCACTTTGTCCTCGGCGGACGCGGCCGCGCACGTGATGGAGAACCCGTTCGCGCCGCACTGGACCGAGGGCCGTGCCGTCTGGATCACCCTGGTACTGATCGGGCTGCTCGGCGCGGTCTTCCTGAAGGGGTTCAAGGAGGCCATCGGGATCGCGGTCACGCTGGTCGTCACGTATCTCACGCTCAACGTGGTGGTGCTCGCGGTCTGCGCCTACGAGGTCCTCACCCACCCGGTACGGATCGAGGACTGGACGGACCTGCTCACGGCGGAGCACTCCTCCCCGCTCGCCATGGCCGGCGTGGCCCTGCTGGTCTTCCCCAAGCTCGCGCTCGGCATGTCCGGCTTCGAGACCGGGGTGGCGGTGATGCCGCAGATCAAGGGCGGCGCGCAGGACACGTACGAGAACCCGGCGGGCCGTGTCCGGGGTGCCCGCAAGCTGCTCACCACCGCCGCGCTGATCATGAGCTGCCTCCTGCTGCTGTCCAGCCTGGCGACGACGATCCTGATCCCGGAGCGGGACTTCGAGCCCGGCGGCCCCGCCAACGGCCGCGCCCTCGCCTATCTGGCCCACGAGTACCTCGGCGAGGTCTTCGGCACGGTGTACGACCTCTCCACCATCACCATCCTGTGGTTCGCGGGCGCCTCCGCGATGGCCGGGCTGCTCAATCTGGTCCCGCGCTATCTGCCCCGCTACGGCATGGCCCCGGAGTGGACCCGGGCGGTGCGGCCCCTGGTGCTGGTGTTCCTGGTGGCGGCGGTGCTGATCACCCTGTGGTTCCACGCGAGCGTGGACGCGCAGAGCGGGGCGTACGCGACCGGCGTCCTGGTGCTGATGCTGTCGGCGGCCTTCGCCTCCACCGTCTCCGCGCACCGGCGCGGACACCGGGCGGCGACGGCCGGCTTCGGGATCATCACCGCCGTCTTCGGCTACACCCTGGTCGACAACGTCGTGGAGCGGCCCGACGGCATCAAGATCGCGTCCATCTTCATCGTGCTGATCCTGCTCACCTCGATCGGCTCACGCGTGCACCGCGCCTTCGAACTCCGCGCCACCGACGTGGTGTTCGACGAGGCCGCGCTGCGCATCATCGACGAGGCCGCCGAGCACGGCCCGCTCCAGCTCATCGCCAACGAGCCGCAGGAGCACAGCAGACGGGAGTACCGGGAGAAGGAACGCGAGCAGCGCCAGCACACCCGGCTGCCCAAGGGCGCCTCGGTGGTGTTCCTGGAGGTGTTCGTGCGGGACTCCTCCGACTTCACCGCCGAGATCACCGTCCACGGCGACGAGAAGCACGGGGTACGGCGGCTGCGCGCGGACGGGCCGACGGTGCCCAACACCATCGCCGCCGTCCTGCTGGCCCTGCGCGACCGCACCGGGAAGGTGCCGCACGTCTACTTCAACTGGACCGAGGGCAACCCGGTCGGCCACCTCATCCAGTTCCTGGTCTTCGGCAACGGCGAGGCGGCGCCGGTCACCCGCGAGGTGCTGCGGCGCGCGGAGCGCGATCCGGAGCGGCGGCCCTGGGTGCACGTCGGCTGAGCCGGCTCACCCCGGGTTGCCCAGGTCCCCGGCGAGGTCGAGGGCGAGCAGCCGGTCGGCGTAGAGGAAGGTCTCGAAGCGGGCGCCGTCCGGCAGATCGGGCGCCTCCGCCACGTCCCGCAGCACCGCGAGCACCGCGGGCAGGTCGAGGTCGTCCTCCCAGGCGGCCCGGAGCCGGGCCCTCACCTCGTCCGGCACCGGGCGCGAGGGCCGGTTGCCCCACCGGGCCACCCCGGCCCGCCACCCGGCCACGGTCCGCGCGGCCGCGTCCAGCGCGGCGTCGTCCAGCCGGGCGGGTTCGCCGCGCGGGACGGAGAGCAGCGCGAGGCGCAGGGCGCCGGGGTCCTCCAGGAGCCGCTGCACGTCGTCCCCGGGGCCGTCCCAGCCTGCCGGGGCCACCGCGACCACCACTCCGGCGCCGGGATGCTCCCGCGTCGCCGCGCGCACGTGCAGCACCTGCGCCTCCCCCAGGCCGGACGCCACGTCCCGGCTGTCCTCGAACGGCCGGATGCTCAACGCGGTCGCCGCGGTGCCGAGTTCGGCCTGCTCACGGGGTGCGGTGAGCATCGTCCAGACCGGGGTGCCGCCGAGTTCCAGGGCCCGGACGAGGAGATCCGCGGCGAGCAGGACTCGCAGCGCGGTGAGGTCGAGGCAGCCCGCGTGAGCCTCCACGCGGGTCAGGCCCCGGCGGGCGGGGGTGGCGGGGACGGACTCGCCGGTCCGGGCGTCGAGGATGCGCAGCACGCAGCGAGCGTAGGCGCGCGGGGGCCCGGACGCAGCACCTTGTACCGATTCCGGACAGCGTGGCGGCCCCGGGCGGGGGAATCCTCGCGCGACGGCCGCTGTTGTCGCGGTGGCACAGTTCCCCGCGCCTGGAGGAGGCCGCCGTGTACGGCGACGACGCCACGATCCGCAGCATCCTGACCGACCTGGGCGACACCTGGGCGGTGGTCGGCCTCTCCGGCAACCGTTCCCGGGCGGCCTACGGGGTCGCCGAGGTGCTGCGGCGGTACGGCAAGCGGGTGGTGCCGGTACACCCGAAGGCGGAGCCGGTGGCGGGCGAGCAGGGGTACGCGAGCCTCGCCGACATCCCGTTCGACGTGGACGTGGTCGACGTGTTCGTCAACGGCGAGCTGGCCGGCGCGGTCGCCGACGAGGCGGTGGCCAAGGGCGCCCGCGCGGTCTGGTTCCAGCTCGGGGTCGTGGACGAGGCTGCGTACAGGCGGACACGGGCGGCGGGGCTGGAGATGGTCATGGACGCCTGCCCGGCGATCGAGATCCCCCGGCTCGGCTAGTTCCCCCGGTCTAGATCCCGAGCCCCTCGATGACCACCGCGCCGGGGATCTCGGCGAACGCCTTTCCCGGAAGCAGGAGTTTGCCGCGCCTGCGGCCGCTGCCGACCAGGACGTAGGGCAGGTCCACCACGGCCGAGTCGATCAGCACCGGCCAGGCGGCGGGGAGTCCGAGCGGGGTGATGCCGCCGTACTCCATGCCGGTCTCGCCGGTCGCCAGGTCCATCGGGGCAAACGACGCCTTGCGGGCGCCCAGTTGGCGGCGCACCGTGCCGTTGACGTCCACCTTGGTCCGGGAGAGCACCAGGCAGGCGGCGAGCGTGGTCTCGCCGCCGCGCTTGCCCGCCACCACCACGCAGTTGGCGCTGCGCTCGGGCAGGTCGGCGCCGTAGTGCTCGACGAAGACGGCGGTGTCCGCGAGGTCGGGGTCGGTGTCGACGTAGAGGATCTGTTCGGCGGGGACCGCTCCCTGCCAGTTCCGTACGGCGTCGGCGACCGGTGGGGTCAGCTCGGCCAGGCACTCGGGGGCGGGGGTGGCGTTGTCGAAGTCTCCGATGGGCGCGCGCATGGCGGCACGGTAACAGCCCGCGCGGACCTCCTTCAGCGCACCGGCGGTACGGACACCGCCATCACCATCCGCGTCGGTACGTCGCCCTCGTTGCCGTAGGTGTGCGGGGCGTCGGCCTCGAAGGTGGCGCTCGCCCCGGCCGGGACCGCGTGCCGTACCCCGTCCACCTCCAGGGTGAGTTCCCCGGCGGTGACGTGGACCAGTTCGACGGTGCCGGCGGGGTGGGGGTCGGCGTCACTGTGCTCGCCCGGCATCAGCTTCCAGTCCCACAGCTCCAGCGGGCCGGGCGCCTCGGTGCCGGCCAGCAGCCGGTTGTAGCTGCCGCCCTCGGTGTGCCAGAGCCGGACCGCCTGGTCGGCGGGGACGACGCGCACCTTGGGGCCCTGTTCGTAGTCGAGCAGGGTGGTGACGCTGATGCCCAGCGCGTCGCCGATCTTGACGACGGTGCCGATGCTGGGGTTGGTGCGGGCCTGCTCGATCTGGATGAGCATGCCCCGGCTGACCCCGGCGCGGGCGGCCAGCGTGTCCAGCGTGAAGCCGCGCTCGGTGCGCCAGCGGCGGACGTTGCGCGCCAGGGACTGGGTCAGCAGGTCGAGGTCCGCCACATCACGTCCATCGGGGGTCACGGGGGTCACAGGAGTCCCGCCGGTCACGGGAAGGAATGACCGGATCGGGTGCACGGGGCCGCGGTACGCCGTACCCGATCGTGCACCGCACTGTACTGCGCGGTCAGCCGCGGAGCACGTGCCCGCCGGGTCAGCCCTCCGCGGCCGGCTCCGCCAGCAGCGCGATCTGTTCCTCGTCCAGTTCGGCCAGCGCGCCCAGTTGGGCGGAGGTGACCCCGGCCGGGGGCGGCACCGGGGCGGGGGTGCGCAGCGGGGGCTGCCAGCCCTCCTCGGGCGTCCAGCGCCGTACGACGCGGGCGGGCGCCCCGGCGACCACGGCGTGGTCCGGGACGGCTCCGCGTACCACCGCGCCGGCCGCGACCACCACGTTCCGGCCGATCCGGGCGCCGGGCAGGATCACGGCGTTGGTGCCGATCCAGCAGCCGGGGCCGATCTCGACGGGCTCCATGCGGGGCCACTGGCGGCCGATGGGCTCGTGCGGGTCGTCGTAGGAGTGGTTGGTGGAGGTGACGTAGACGTACGGGCCGAAGTAGCAGTCGCGGCCGATGGTGACCGTGGTGTCGGCGATGACGTGGCTGCCGCGGCCGAGGACGACGCCGTCGCCGATGCGCAGGATCGGGTCGGGGCCGAGGTCGAGGTCGGGCATCAGGCCGGCGGTGAGGGTGACCTGCTCGCCGATGATGCAGTGCGAGCCGAGGGTGATCCACCGCTCGCCGAAGACCGTGCCGAGCGGGAAGGCGAGCCGGGTGGCCTCGCCGATCTCGCGGAACCGGAACCGGCCCGGATGCCCGGCGGTGACCGCGCCGCTGCGCTGCGCCCAGCCCCACGCGGCATGGACGGCACGCTGGGCGAGCCCCTGCCGCCAGGAGGAGAACGTGTTCTTGCGCTTCGGCACCCGCCCACGTTACTCAGCGGTCACTCGCCCGCAGGCGCCGGGCGGCTGTGATCTTCACCCCATCCCGCGGGCCCCGTCATGCCCTACCGTGCGCGGGAAGGACCGCCCGGCGCGGTCCGGCTCGAACCTCGCCCGGCAGAGAGACGGTGGACACGGATGACGCACAAGGCCCTGATCGTGGGCATCGGCGGCAGGGAACCGGCGGTCGACCCGGAGGCGTTCGTCGCCCCGAACGCCTCGGTGATCGGCGACGTGACCCTGCGGGCGGGGGCCAGTGTCTGGTACGGCGCGGTGGTGCGCGGTGACGTCGAGCGGATCATCGTCGGCGCGGACGCCAACATCCAGGACAACGTCACCCTGCACGCCGACCCCGGCTTCCCGCTGACCATCGGTGAGCGCGTCTCCGTCGGGCACAACGCCGTGGTGCACGGCGCCACCGTCGAGGACGACTGCCTGATCGGCATGGGCGCGACCGTTCTGAACGGCGCGGTGATCGGCGCGGGCTCCCTGGTCGCCGCCCAGGCGCTGGTGCCGCAGGGCATGGTCGTACCGCCCGGCTCACTGGTGGCGGGCGTCCCGGCCAAGGTGCGCCGGGAGCTGTCGGAGGAGGAGCGGCAGGGCGTCACACTCAACGGCACGCTGTACGCGGACCTGGCGAAGACGCACCGGGCGGTGCACGAGTAGGCGGCGCGGGGGCTACGGGCGGAGGGCTAGGGCTGGTCGGCGGGGACCGGCTCGGCCTCCGGGGCCGGCGTCGCCGTGGAGCCGTTCCGCTTCGCGCGGCGCCTCATGAGCAGGAAGGAGCCGAGGCCGATGACGACGGCGGCCACCAGGCCCAGCCAGGAGAAGCGCTTGAGCCAGTCCTCCGCGACGATGCCGACGTAGTAGACGACGGCGGTGGTGCCGCCCGCCCACACGATGCCGCCGAGGACGTTGGCGATCAGGAACTTCCAGTAGGGCATGCGCAGGACGCCCGCGAGGGGGCCGGCGAAGATGCGGAGCAGGGCGATGAAGCGGCCGAAGAAGACCGCCCACATGCCCCACTTCTCGAAGGACCGCTCGGCGGTGGCGACGTGCGCCTCGCTGAAGTGGCTCGGGAACCTGCGTTCCAGCCAGGCCAGCAGCGGACGGCCGCCCTTGCGGCCGATCGCGTACCCGATGGAGTCGCCGATCACCGCGCCGGCGGTGGCGCACACGCCGAGGACGACCGGGTCGACGCCGGAGTGCTGGGAGGACATGAGCGCGGCCGACACGAGGACGATCTCGCCGGGCAGCGGGATGCCGAGGCTCTCCAGCCCGATCACCAGACTCACCACGGCGTAGACGGCGACCGCGGGCACCGAGTCGAGCCATTCCTGGACGTGCACCGCCGGTTCCTCCCAGTCGCTGTCGCACCCTGCGGGGCGCCACGCGCGGGCACTCCCCCAGGAAGGCTACCCGGTCGGCGCACACCCCCGGCGAGCACGGCCGCTGCGCCCACGGCGAACGGACGCGTGAGCGCCGCGCCGGGCGCGCGGCCGCCGCGGTGGGTGAGGGAGGTCAGCCGTTGGGGCGCAGGGTCCAGACCACGGTCATCTCGCCGGAGACGGAACCGTCCTCGCGCTCGATGGTGATGGCGACCGGGAACTCCGGGCGGCTGCCCTCGTCGAGTTCCGCGACGACCTCGGCGGCCGGGCGGCCCAGGGTGGCGGTGGCGGTGACCGGGCCGAGGGCGAGCTTCCTGTAGTCGATCTCCGCGCGCACGGCGAGCGGCACGGCCCGCGAGAGCTGGTCGCCGAAGGCGGTCAGCACGATGGCCCCGCTGGCGGACTCGGCCAGGGTGAACATGGCGCCGGCGTGCGGTCCGCCCAGGTGGTTGTGGTACTCGGGCTGGTCGGGCAGCCGGAGCACCGCGCGCTCGGGGGTGACCTCGATGAACTCCAGGTTCAGGGTCCGCACCATCGGCACCGCGGCGGCCAGCATGTCGCCCATGGAGGCGCTCTCAACTGTCATGACCGCGATGTTACCGACGGGTAGCGAGCCTGACCAGCCCCATGTCCCCTCCGTTCCCCCGTTTCGGTACGCCCCTGACGAGGGACGGTGACCGAAACGTGTCCCGTGGCGCATTAGGGTTGCTGGCCATGTGGCCAGGAGAGCAGCCGCCAGGGGGCGCGCAGAACCCGCAGGACAACCCGTACCAGCAGCCGGGTTACCAGCAGCCGAATCCGTATCAGCAACCCGGCTACCAGCAGTACCCGCAGCCGAACGCCTATGGGCAGCAGCCCCAGTGGGGGCCGCCGACGCAGCCGCCGCACAAGCCGGGGGGCGGGAGCAACCGGGTCAAGGTCGTCGCCATCGTCTCGGCCCTCGCGGTCGTCGTCACCGCCGGGGTGACGGGGTATCTGGTCCTCGGGTCCAAGGACGACGGCCACGACGAGGCCAAGGGCGGGAAGAAGACCAGCCAGTCGCCCACGCCCGAGCCGTCGGTGAGTTCGTCGCCGACGGACGACAACCCGCGTGGCGGGGAGGGCGAGAAGCCCGTCATCGCGGGCTGGAAGGTCGTCGTCAACCCGAAGTTCGGCACCGCGTTCGATGTGCCGCCGGAGTGGCAGCTCGAGTCCACGGACACCTCGTACTTCATGGAGGACCACGCGGACGACGACAAGCTGATCACCTCGGTGTCGGCGCCCGCCGTCTACAAGTCCAAGTGGTGCACGGACGACAGCGACAAGGACGGCCGGACGGAGGACACCTCCCTCGCGGTGGCCGGCACGCGCGGCGAGAGCGGCGCGAAGAGCCCCGAGCAGGCCGCGTCCATCCGGGTGCCGTGGTACGTCTACGGCGGCTACACCCAGCCCGACAAGAAGAGCCTGACGTACGACAAGAAGGCCAAGCCCTACACCACCTCCTCGGGCGTCAAGGGCGCCTACGCGTGGGCGCGTTCGTCGGGCAGCCCGCAGAAGGGCAAGTGCGCGAGCGACGGCAAGGCCATCTCCTTCGCCTTCCGCAACTCCGCCCAGGACATCGTGTCGTTCGACCTCTACGGCGCCAAGGGCGTGAAGGAGGAGGTCGACACGGCGACGATCATGAAGATCCTCTCCTCGGTCCGGCTGCACGGGGACCCCACGGAGAGCTGAGGACCGGCGCGTAATCAGCTTGGCGGTCCCGGGACCACTCGGCCATAGTCGGCCCGGTGATCCCGGACTCCTCCGCGCGTGCCTCCTGGGCGGGCCGCAACTATTCGCTACTGACCGCCGCCGCCGTCGTCACGAGCCTCGGTGCGAACGGGTCGCTGATCGCGGCCGCGTTCGCCGTGCTGGACTCCGGCGGCGACGGCGGCGACGTGGGTCTGGTGGCCGCCGCACGCACGCTGCCGCTGGTGGTGTTCCTGCTCGTCGGCGGCGCGGTCGCCGACCGGCTGCCCCGGCACCGGGTGATGGTCGCGGCCAACGCCCTCAACTGCGCCTCCCAGGCGGCGTTCGCGCTGCTGGTGCTGACGGGTGAACCCCGGCTGTGGCAGATGATGCTGCTCACCGCGCTCGGCGGCACCGGCCAGGCGTTCTTCAGCCCGGCGGCCGAGGGCATGCTGCTCTCCTCGGTGGAGGGGGAGCACGCGGGCCGGGCCTTCGCCCTGTTCCGGATGGCCACCCAGGGCGCGGCGCTCGGCGGGGCGGCGCTCGGCGGCGCGCTGGTCGCGGCGCTCGGTCCCGGGTGGGTACTCGCCCTGGACGCGGCCTGCTTCGCGGTCGCCGGTGCCCTGCGCGCGTTCCTCGACGTCAGCCACATCCCGGCCCGTGAGAGCGGCGGCGGCATGCTGGCCGATCTCCGCGAGGGCTGGCGGGAGTTCATCGGACGGCCCTGGCTGTGGGGCATCGTCGTCCAGTTCTCCGTGGTCAACGCGGTGGTCGCCGCGAGCAACGCGGTGTACGGCCCACTGGTGGCCCGCGACAGCCTGGGCGGCGCGGGTCCCTGGGGCCTGGCCCTGGGCGCCTTCGGCGCGGGCACCGCCGCGGGCGCCCTGCTGATGACCCGCTACCGCCCCCGCCGGCTCCTCCTCGCCGGCACCCTCGCCGTCTTCCCCCTGGCCCTCCCCTCGGCCGCCCTCGCCGTGCCGGTTTCCCCAGGGGTCCTCCACGGGGTCATGTTCCTCGCCGGCGCGACGGTGGAGATCTTCGGCGTCTCCTGGATGACCGCCCTCCACCAGGAGATCCCCGAGGACAAGCTGTCCCGCGTCTCGGCCTACGACTGGCTCGGCTCGGTCGCCCTGATCCCCCTGGCCACGGCCCTCGCCGGCCCCGCCCAGTCCGCCTTCGGCCGCACCCCCGCCCTCTGGGGCGCCGCCGCCCTCGTCGTCACCGCCACGGCCCTGGTCCTGCTGATCCCGGACATCCGCGAACTCCGCCGCCACGACAGCCGGAACACGGCGGCGTCCCACGCCACCGCCGACACCGAGCACTCACCGAAGGGGCAGCCGGCCGAGAGCCAGTAGCGCCTGGGGACAGGCCGGTGTGGCCGGGTGATGACTCAGCCGATGCCGAAGGCCCCCGACGGGGGTTCGGGGGACGGGGTGGCCTCGGTGTCGGGGAGGGGGCGGGCGGTTCCGATGAACTCGTGCAGGGACGGGCCGTGTTCGACGCGGGCGGGGAAGGCGTCCGCTGCCGTGCGGCGGGACAGGAGGGCGGTCGCCAGGGGGCGGTGGGAGGCGAGGAGGATCGCGTTGCCGAAGCGGCGGCCGCGCAGGACTCCCGGTTCGGCGATCAGGGCCAGCTCCTCAAACAGGCTCGCCAGGTTGGCCAGTTGGGAGCGGAGGAAGGTGAACGGGGCCGCGTCGGCGAGGTTGGCGAGGTAGACGCCGTCCGGGCGCAGGACCCGTTCCGCCTCGCGGGCGTACTCCCGGGAGGTGAGGTGGGCCGGGACACGGGAGCCGCCGAAGACGTCCGCGATCAGGACGTCGGCACTGTCGTCCGGGGCGGCCTCCAGCCAGGCGCGGGCGTCGGCGGCGTGCGTGGTGATGCCCGCGCCGGGCGGTAGCGGCAGGTGCTCGGCGACCAGGTCCAGCAGGCCCTTGTCGGCCTCCACCACGTCCTGCCGGGAGCCGGGCCGGGTCGCGGCGACGTACCGGGGCAGGGTCAGCGCTCCCCCGCCCAGGTGCAGCACGTCCAGCGCCCGGCCGGGCCCGGCCGCCGCGTCCAGGGCGTGGCCGAGCCGCCGGGCGTACTCGAACTCCAGGTGCTCCGGCTCGTCCAGGTCGACGTAGGACTGCGGAGCCCCGTCGACGGTGAGCAGGTATGCCCGGTCCCGGTCGACGTCGGGCATCAGCCTGGCGGTGCCGTGGTCGACGGCCCTGCTCACGGGTACGGATTCGCTCACCGGGCCATTGTCGCCGCTCGCGCGGGGTGCGCGGGGACGGCCCCCGCGCACCCCGCCCGGCTCAGCCGACGGAGGTGACCGTCCCGGCGCCCACGGTCCGCCCGCCCTCCCGGACGGCGAACCCGAGCCCCGCCTCCAGCGGCACCTCCCGGTCCAGCTCCACGGTCATCTCCACCGTCTCGCCGGGCCGGACGGTCCCCGCCTCGCCCAGGTCGATGCCGCCGGCCACGTCCGCGGTGCGGATGTAGAACTGCGGCCGGTACCCGGTGGACAGCGGCGTGCTGCGGCCGCCCTCGGCCCCGGCCAGCACGTACACCCGCGCGGTGAACCGCCGGCTCGGCGCCACGCTGCCCGGCGCCGCGACGACGTGCCCGCGCCGGACCGCGTCGCGCGGCGTCCCGCGCAGCAGGATCGCCACGTTGTCCCCGGCCTGCGCCTCCGGCATCGGCTTGCCGAAGGTCTCCAGCCCGGTGACCACGCTCTCCGCGCCCTCGCCACCCGCGCCGAGCACCTGCACCCGGTCGCCCACGCGCAGCGTGCCCCGCTCGACGGCGCCGGTCACGACGGTGCCGCGACCGGTGATGGTGAGCACGTTCTCCACCGGCAGCAGGAACGGCGCGTCCAGGTACCGCTCGGGCATCGGCACATAGGTGTCGACCGCGTCGAGCAGCGCCTCGACGGACGCCGTCCAGCGGGGGTCGCCCGCGAGCGCCCGCAGCCCGGAGACCCGTACGACGGGGATCGTCTCCCCCGGATACCCCTGGGAGGTGAGCAGTTCGCGCACCTCCAGCTCGACCAGGTCGGCCAGCTCCTCGTCGCCCGCGTCGGCCTTGTTCAGCGCGACCACGATGTGGTCGACGCCCACCTGCCGGGCGAGCAGCACGTGTTCGGCCGTCTGCGGCATGATCCCGTCCAGCGCGGAGACGACCAGGATCGCCCCGTCGAGCTGGGCGGCGCCGGTCACCATGTTCTTGACGTAGTCGGCGTGGCCCGGCATGTCCACGTGGGCGTAGTGCCGGGTGTCGGTCTCGTACTCCACGTGCGCGATGTCGATGGTGATGCCGCGCCGCGCCTCCTCCGGGGCCCGGTCGATGCGGTCGAACGGCACGAAGGTGCCGGTGCCGCGCTCGGCGAGCACCTTGGTGATGGCGGCGGTCAGGGTGGTCTTGCCGTGGTCGACGTGCCCCATGGTGCCGATGTTCAGGTGCGGCTTGGTGCGCACGTACGCCGTCTTGGGCATGGCTGTCCCTCGTGGTCTCGGTGGTGCGTGGAGAGCGCGGGACCCCTGGAACTCGCCGACCCTCCCCTCGCGGGGTCCGCCGGACTTTCCGGAGAGGGTCAGCTTCGGGCGCCGTCGACGGCGGCCACGAGGACGAGGACGGCAGCCTTCGGCGCGTCCGCGACCGCGGATGCTGCGAGGAAGGCGTACCGGAACATGACGCAGATCATTGCGGAAGCGTCGTCCCACGTCGAACGGTTTTCCGCGGGCCCACAGGGGTCAACGGCCGTGAACCATACGCCGATCACACCCCGGTGTCGGTTAGTGTCGCCGAATGCCCGATGCCACCACCCGCTCTGGGGGCACCGCCACGGCCGCTCCCCCGGCCGTCGCCCTGAGGCCGACCGTCTCCGTGCCCGTCCCGCTCCTCACCCGCGCCGGACTCGTCGCGCGCGCCATGCTCGTGTGGCCGTCGCCGTACGCACGCCTCGCGCTGCTGCTCCTGCTCCTCGCGGGCGCGGCCACGGCCGTGCTCGTCCTCGACCCGCAGCGTTACCTCACCCAGGGCTGGCCGCCGCAGCTCGGCGGGTTCGCCGCGGCGGGGGTGTTCGCGCTGGCGTACGGGGTGTGCACGGTGGCGTTCGTGCCGCGCCCCCTGCTCAACCTGGCGGCGGGCGCCCTGTTCGGCTCCGCCCTGGGGCTGACCTCGGCGCTGGCGGGCACGGTGCTGGGCGCCGGGCTGGCGTTCGGGCTGGGGCGGGCGCTGGGCCAGGACGCGCTGCGCCCGCTGCTGCGCGGGCGCTGGCTGAAGGCAGCCGACGGGCAGCTCAGCCGGCACGGCTTCCGGTCGATGCTGGCGGCCCGGCTCTTCCCCGGCGTCCCGTTCTGGGCGGCGAACTACTGCGCGGCGGTCTCCCGGATGCGCGCGGCGCCCTTCCTGCTCGCCACGGCGCTCGGCTCGATCCCGAACACGGCCGCGTACGCCGTCGCCGGTGCCCGCGCCTCGACGCCGACCTCGCCCCTGTTCCTCGTCGCGCTGGCCGTGATCGGGCTGCCGGCGCTGGCGGGTGCGGTGGTGGCCTGGCGCAAGCGGCACCATCTGCGCGGGCGTTGACGCGTCCCCGGAGACGCCCGGACACCCCTCGTACGCCCTTGGTACGCCCTTGGTACGCCCCTCGTACCCCCACCGATGGCCCGCTGTTCATGACCATCGCATGACCAACCCCCTGTGAAGGCTTTGCCAACGGCGCCCGCTACGCTGCCCTGCGTCGCACGATCCCCCTACGCTCCCCAGCGCTTGGACGCCACACCTCCATGTCTTGGTTTGAATCCCTCGTCCTCGGACTCGTCCAGGGGCTCACCGAGTTCCTGCCCGTCTCCTCCAGCGCGCATCTGCGGCTGACGGCGGCCTTCTCCGGCTGGCAGGACCCCGGCGCGGCCTTCACCGCGATCACGCAGATCGGCACGGAGGCGGCGGTCATCATCTACTTCCGCAAGGACATCGGGCGGATCATCTCGTCCTGGTTCCGCTCCCTGTTCGACAAGTCGATGCGGCACGACCACGACGCGCAGATGGGCTGGCTGGTGATCGTCGGCTCGATCCCGATCGGGGTGCTGGGCGTGACGCTGAAGGACCAGATCGAGGGGCCGTTCCGGGACCTGAGGATCACGGCGACGATGCTGATCGTGGTCGGTGTGGTCATAGGCATCGCCGACCGGATGGCGGCCCGCGACGAGTCCGGCGGCCGGCACCGCAGCCCGAAGCAGCGCAAGACGTTGCAGGACCTGGGCGTCCGGGACGGCCTGATCTTCGGCCTCTGCCAGGCGTGCGCCCTCATCCCCGGCGTCTCCCGCTCCGGCGCCACCATCAGCGGCGGCCTCTTCATGGGCTACAAGCGCGAGGCCGCGGCCCGCTACTCCTTCCTCCTCGCCATCCCGGCGGTCCTCGCCTCCGGCGTCTTCGAGGTGAAGCACTCCCTGGGCGAGAGCAGCGAGGTGGCGTGGGGCCCGACCCTTTTCGCCACGGTCATCGCCTTCGGGTCGGGATACGCCGTAATCGCATGGTTCATGAAGTGGATCTCCAACAAGAGCTTCATGCCGTTCGTCTACTACCGGGTGGCCCTGGGCATCGTCATCATCGCCCTGGTCGGCGCGGGCGTACTGAGCCCGCACGCGGCGGAGTCGGCGGGCTGAGCCGGCCGCCCGGCTCGGGTCAGCGGCGCATCGGGCGCTCGACGAGGCCCGCCAGTTCGGTGTCGGTGGCCGGGCGGAGGGTCGAGAGGATGTGGCGGGCCGGGGCGAGGTCGGTGTGTGTGCCGTCCATGGTCACGGTCCAGACCAGGCCGTCGCGGGTGAGGCGCAGCTCCTGGTGCTCGTATCCGCCCTCGAAGGTGATCAGCCGGCGTCCCGCGCCGTCGTCCGTGCAGTGGACCGGTTCGTAGGAGACCGGGCAGCCGCTCGCGTCGGCGCGGCGGGTGTCGTGGCCGGTGCGTTCCACGCCGAGGTGCAGGTGCGTCGAGGAGGAGCTTTCGTAGTCGGCGCCGAATCCGTCCTCGCTCGCCCCGAGGACGTTCAGCGTGTAGCCGGGCGGCGGGTCGCCGACGCGGAGCATGGTCCGGTCCACGCCGTTGGCGGTGATCCATTCGTCGAGGGTGGGGGGCTGCGCGGCGGCCCACACGGTGTACCAGCAGCCGGCCGCCATGGCGGCCGCCGTCCCGAGTGCGCCGGCCTTCACCCGGGCGCCGGGGAGGAGCAGCGCGGCGGCGATCGCGTAGCAGGCGCCCCCGGCGATGAAGACCAGCGGAACACCCCACGGTCGGTCGGTCTCCATGACCATCACGGCGACCCCGGTCGCGCCGGCCGTTCCGAGGACGTACACAGCCGCGGCCCAGGCCCACACCCCGCCCGTCCGGCGCATGAGCGGCACCCACCGGCGGAATGCGGCCCCGAGTCCGGCCAGCGCCGCGAACGCGAGCAGCATCGAGCCGACGGCGACCGCCGTGAACGGCGCGGCCAGGTCGGCGAAGAGGGCGACGCCCACCGCCATGAACTGCACGTAGGCCATGGCGCCTCCGGCCGCCCAGACGGCCGTCAGATGTCCGATCGCCCGGCGCGCCCGCTGTTTCCGTGTCATTCCCATGATCACGCCGGGGAGCGGGACGCGGTTCCCGGATGCGCGGACGCGGGCATCAGCCCCTGTGGTCGTTGAACTCCCTGATCAGTCCCGACAGTTCCAGCAGGCTCTCGATCCGGAACAGGGGCAGCCGCCCGGCGTCCCTCGTGTTCCAGGCCAGCCGGGCCCAGGGACCCCGGTGCACGAGCGCCGTGTGCAGTCCGGCCCGGTGGGCGGGGCGGAGGTCGTTGTCGAGGCGGTCGCCCACGTAGAGGATCTCGTCCGGCTCGGCCGGGACCAGGGAGGTCAGGCGGGCGAAGAAGGCCGGGTCGGGCTTGGAGACGTGCCAGTCGGCCGAGGTGCCGATCAGGTCGACGTCCGTGGCGAAGAGTTCCCGCAGGAGGCGGGCGGCGTGCTCGTCCTGGTTGCCCGCGATGCCGAGCCACAGGCCGTCCGCGCGCAGGGTGGCCAGGGTGTCGCGGACGTCGGGGTACACGTCGGTCTCGGCGAACCCCTCCGGCAGGCCGGCGGCGGCCCGCTCCGCCCGCTCCCGCGCGAGGTCGATGCCGGGCCGGAACTCCTCGAACACCTCGCGGTGATCACGCCCCTGCGCGACGACGGCCCCGAACATCGCGGAGAAGGTGTGCCGGGGCACTCCCAGCCAGTCCGCCCAGGTACCGAACACCGTCGTCTCGTCGACCAGGCACTCACCGACATCGAAGACCGCTGCGCGAATCATGGTGGCCAGGGTAGTGCGGACGTCCCGCCCCGGTGATCTACGCGCCCAGATGGGCCAGCATCCCCTCGGCCACGGGATAGGGCCGCGGGCAGCAGCCCGGCCGCGTCTTCCGACCGGCCCGCCCGTACCGCCCCGTGGATCTCCCGGGCCAGGGGTGTCACGTCCCGTATGTCCACGATCCACCGGTCGGCATAGCGGGCCGCCGCCTCGCCCGTGAGGCCGAGCTGGAGGGAGCGGTGGGACAGCGGACTCAGGTGCAGGTCGCGCTCCGGGTCCCACTGCACGCGGGCGGGCGCCTCGCGCAGACGGCGCTTGAACTCGGCCTGGGTGCCGTGCAGTCGGGGGACGTGGTGGGAGAGACAGGCGTTGCGCAGGGCCCAGGCGAAGCCGGCGCGGGTGATGTCCACGGCGAGGACCGTCTCCTGGCCCTCCTTGGTCCCCCACCCGCAGCGGTACATCATCCACAGGAACGAGGGCTTGATCCACGTCATCCGGGTCCGGCTCCAGGAGTCCGGGAAACGGCCCGTCCGGGCCGCCGGGACACCGATCTCCGGCCGGTACGCCTGGTACACCGTGACCGTGTCGGAGGTGTGGGCGGCCCGGATGCGGAACTTCGGTTCCGGGGCGGCGGGTCGGTCGGTCATGGGACCAGGTTCGGCCACCGGACGCCCGCCCCGCCACCGGATATCGCCGGTGGCGCCCTGTCGTGGAGCGCGTGAGGCGCGCACACTGGGGGTGAGGGCCCTGGGGAGGGAGACTCCGGATGAGGAGCACGAGGAAGTTCGGCCGGCCACTGGGCTCCCCCTGGCCCCGGTCGGGCGCCGCGGCCCTCGCGGGCGCGCTGCCGGTGCTCGCGTTCCCGGCCCCCGCCCTGTGGTGGTTCGCCTACGTCGCCCTCGTCCCCTGGATCGCGCTGGCCCGCTCGGCGCCGACCGCGCGCCGGGCCGCGCTCGACGGCTGGTGCGGCGGCATCGGGTTCATGCTGGCCGTGCACCACTGGCTGCTGCCGAGCCTGCACGTGTTCATCTTCCTGATAGCCGCCCTGCTCGGCGCGCTGTGGGCCCCCTGGGGTCTGCTGGTGCACCGTCTCCTCGGCGGCACCCCCTCCCCCGGCCGCGCCTCGGCCGCCCTGCTGGTGCTGCCCTCGGCGTGGCTGGCGGTGGAACTGGTCCGCTCCTGGCAGGGGCTCGGCGGGCCGTGGGGGATGCTCGGCTCCACCCAGTGGCAGGTGGGCCCGGCGCTGCGGCTCGCCTCCGTGGGCGGGGTCTGGCTGCTCAGCTTCCTGGTGGTCGCCGTCAACGTGGCGCTGGCGGTGCTGGTCTCGGTGCGCGCCTCCCGGGTGCCCGCCGTGGCCTCACTGATCGCCACCGCCGCCGCCACGAGCGCCGCGTACTCCTGGGTGCCGCGCGCGGACGTGGACGGGCGGGCGCGGATCGCGGTCGTCCAGCCGGGGGTGTACGACGGTCCCCGGGGGCCGGGGCAGCGGTTCGCGCGGGAGGAGGCGCTGACCCGGGAACTGGCGGGGCGGGACGTGGACCTGGTCGTCTGGGGCGAGAGCAGTGTCGGCGAGGACCTCGGCGACCGGCCCGACCTGGCCCGCCGCATCGCCGCCCTGTCGCGGCAGACCGGCGCCGGGGTGCTGGTGAACGTGGACGCCCGCCGCTCCGACCGCCCCGGCATCTACAAGAGTTCCGTGCTGATCGGCCCCGACGGCCCCACCGGCGACCGGTACGACAAGATGCGGCTGGTGCCGTTCGGCGAGTACGTCCCGGCGCGCGCCCTCCTCGGCTGGGCCACGTCGGTCGGCGAGGCGGCGGGCGAGGACCGGCACCGGGGCGCCGAGCAGGTCGTGATGGACGCCGGAGGTCTCAGGCTCGGCCCGCTGGTCTGCTTCGAGACCGCGTTCCCCGACATGGGCCGCCATCTCACCGAGGACGGCGCGGACGTCCTGGTCGGCCAGTCCGCCACCTCCACCTTCCAGCGGAGCTGGGCCCCGGAACAACACGCCTCGCTGGCCGCGCTCCGGGCCGCCGAGACGGGCCGCCCCATGGTGCACGCCACCCTGACCGGCGTCTCGGCGGTGTACGGCCCGGACGGCGAGCGCCTCGGCCCCTGGCTCGGCACCGGCGCGAGCGCCGCCCGGGTGTACGACGTCCCGCTGGCGCACGGAGTCACCCCGTACGTCCGGCACGGCGACTGGCCGGTGGACGTCGCGCTGCTGGTGCTGACGGTGCTGGGCGTGACGGAGGGGGTACGGGCGCTCAGGCCGCGCCGGACGGGTCCCCGGCCGCTCGTACCACCCGCTCGCACAGCTCGTGAGTCGCCAGCGCGTCCCGTGCGCTGAGCGGTTCGCCCGCGCGGACGGCGTCGAGGAAGGTGAGGACGGCCCCCTCGATGCCGCGCTGCCGGGACACCGGGACCCAGTCGCCCCGGCGGCGCACGGTGGGCTGCCCCTTGTGGTCGACGACCTCGGCGAGGTTGATCACCTGGCGCTTGGTGTCCTGCCCGGAGACCTCGAGGACCTCCTCGGCCGAGCCGGAGAGCCGGTTCATCACGCCGAGCGCGGTGAAGCCGTCCCCGGAGAGCTGGAGCACGACGTGGTGGAGCAGCCCTGCCTCGCTCCGGACGCGCACGGTGACGTCGTCCACGGGTCCGGGCGCCAGGAAGCGCAGGGTGTCGACGACGTGGATGAAGTCGTCCAGGATCATCGAGCGCGGCTCCTCGGGGAGGCCGACCCGGTTCTTCTGGAGCAGGATCAGGTCGCGCGGGTGCTCGAGCACCTGCGCGTAGGACGGGGCGTAGCGGCGGTTGAAGCCGACGAAGAGGGGGACGCCCCGGCGCTCGGCGAGCTCCACGAGCCGTTGCGAGTCGGCGAGTTCGTAGGCGAGCGGCTTGTCCACGTAGGTGGGCACGCCCGCCTCCAGGAGCCGGGTGACGATCTCCGGGTGCACGGCGGTGGGCGCGTGCACGAAGGCCGCGTCGAGGCCGGCGTCCAGGAGGGAGTCCAGCGTCTCGTGCCGCTGCCCGGCGGGCAGGTGCAGCGAGTCGGCCACGGCGGTGAGGGTGGCGGGGGTACGGGTCTGCAGGTGGAGGTCGAGTCCGGGCTGTGTGCCGAGGACCGGCAGATAGGCCTTCCGCGCGATGTCGCCGAGTCCGATGCAGCCGACCTTCACGTGTGCTCTCCCTGCCGCTGTCCTGCGTTTTCCTCCCGGAAGCATACGGCGGGCACCTGGACGGCTGAGGCGCTCCGCCGGGACACGTCCGTCTCCCGGCCGACCGGCGGGCGGCGTCAGCCTCCGTCCGCGCCACGCCCTCCCGGCGGGGCGAGAGATCACCCGTGCGGGGCATCCGGGGCCCGTCACCGGGGCCGGGCGGTGGGCCGGGCGCGCAGAGTGGGCGGGTGGATCGAACGACGACCGCCGCAGCGCTTCTCCTCACCGTGGCCGTCGCGGCTCTCACCGGGTGCATGACCGTGCACGGGCCCTCGGCGCCCGAACCGGGCCTTGACGCCCGGCCCTCCCGGCCCGCGGCGGCCCGCCCGGACGGCAGCGCGCTGCCCCGGATGGAACCGGGGCCCGCGCGGGAGGCTTTGGAGCGGACCGGCACCTCCCCCCGCCCGGCCGCACCGCGCCCCCCGGTGGCCGCTCCCCCCGAACCGCGGCGCCCTCCAGCCGCCCCCGCACCCCGCCGGGCATACCCGGAACAGCGGCAGCGGAACCCGCGCACCGGCACCCCGCATCGGCCCCGCACCGCGCCAAGAGCCCCGAACGTGTGCGCCCTGGGCCGCAAGTACGGCGGCTGGCCGAAGAACAGCCCCCAGTCCACGATCTGCGACCGGACGTACGGGCGGTGAGACGCGTCGTCGGGGTTAGCTCTTCGGCCGCTGTCGCGGTGGTCCCCAGCCGTCCGGCTCTGTGGGGCCGGTGGCGGACAGGCGGAGTTCCAGGCGGGTGATCGCGGCCCGGACGCCGGTGCCGTAGCCGTCGTCGGTGAGGGTGTCGGCCGCGCGGCGGGCGCGGCGGAGGTGGGTGCGGGCGGCCTCCGCGCGGTCCAGCTTGAGGTAGTCGGCCGCGAGGTTGAGGTGCAGGGACGGGTAGAAGCCGCGCACGGTCGAGGGGTCGGCGCCGGGGCGGCCGTCGGTCAGCTCGTCGGCCGCCGACAACGCCCGCAGGTCCCAGGCGAGTTCGTCCGCCGGGTCGTCCTGGGTGTCGGCCAGGTAGTGGGCGAGGGTGCAGCGGTGCAGGGCGTCACCGGACTCGGCCGCCCGGTCCCACAGCTCCAGCAGCCGGGTCCGGGCCTCCTCGCGGTCGCCGCCGCGGTGCAGCATGACGATCTGCCCGATCCGGGTGAGCAGGGCGTCGGGCGCCGTCTGCTCCTGTCGCTCCGCCACCGCACCCTCCGGACGCGTCTTCCGGCCGCTCGTCGGCCGTCCGCCCCCGACGCTAACCGCAGTCGGCGGCGATACCGGGCAGGCGGCCCCGAGCGACGTGGCGAGACCGCCTGGCCGGTCCCGGTCAGCCCAGGTCGGGGATGCGCCAGTCGATCGCCTCGTGGCCCTGCGCGGCGACGGCCTCGTTGATCGCGGTGAAGGGACGCGAGCCGAAGAACTTCTTCGCGGAGAGCGGCGAGGGGTGCGCGCCCTTGACCACCACGTGCCGCGTCTCGTCGATCAGCGGCAGCTTCTTCTGGGCGTAGTTGCCCCAGAGCACGAAGACCGCCGGGTCGGGACGGGAGGCCACCGCGCGGATCACCGCGTCCGTGAACTTCTCCCAGCCCTTGCCCTTGTGCGAGTTGGCCTCGCCGGAGCGCACCGTGAGGACCGCGTTCAGCAGCAGGACGCCCTGTTCGGCCCACGGCATCAGATAGCCGTTGTCCGGGACGGGCAGGTCCAGCTCCTCGCGCATCTCCTTGTAGATGTTCCGCAGCGACGGCGGGGTCTTCACCCCGGGCCGGACCGAGAAGCACAGGCCGTGCCCCTGGCCCTCGCCGTGGTACGGGTCCTGGCCGAGGACGAGCACCTTGACCTTGTCGTACGGCGTCGCGGCGAGGGCGGCGAAGACCTCCTCGCGCGGCGGGTGGACGGGACCCTTCGCCCGCTCCTCCTCGACGAACTCGGCCAGCTCCTTGAAGTAGGGCTGCTGCAGTTCGTCGCCCAGAACGCCCTGCCAGGACTCGGGCAGCATGGCGATGTCGGTCACGTCGGTGTCCCTAACGATCGGCGGTCACTTCCAAGGCTTCAGAACCTACAGGCGACCACTGACAACGCGGGCGGGCGGGCCGCTCACCAGCTGGTCTTGCGGTGCAGCTCCCACATCATCATGATCGTCGACGGGTCGAGTGCCTTCTCGCCGCCCGCGATGTCCTCGCTGGCCGCGACGTACTGGCGGCCCTGCCACAGCGGGATGAGCCGGGCGTCCTCCACCATGATCCGCTGGGCGGACGTCAGGTCCTTCACCACCTCGGCCCGGTTGCCCTGCGCCCGCGACCGGGGCAGCAGCTCGCCGGTGATCTTCTTGGTCTCGTAGGGGGTGCCGAGGGCGTTGTGCTCGCCCACGAAGGGCGCGATGAAGTTGTCCGCGTCGGGGAAGTCCGGGAACCAGCCGCGCCCGAACACCGGGTACTCCCCCTTCTGGTAGCCGGTCACGTAGGTCTTCCACGGGCGGGTGCGCAGGGTGACGGTGAACAGCCCGGACGCCTCCAGCTGCCGCTTCAGCTCCTGGAACATCACGGCCGTCTCGGAGCCGTACCGGTCGGAGGTGTACCAGAAGGTGAGCGGGACCCGCTGCTTGATCCCGGCCCCGGTGAGGATCGCCCGGGCCTTGCCCGCGCTCGGGTCGCCGAAGCGGTCGAAGTAGGAGGTGGCGTGGCCGGTCAGGCCCTTGGGGACCATCGAGTACAGCGGTTCCACGGTGTCCCGGTACACCTTGTGCGCGATCGCGCCCCGGTCCACGACCTGGGCGACGGCCTTGCGCACGGCCGCGTTGCCGGCCCAGCGGTCCTTGGGGTTGAACACCAGGTAGCTGATGTCGGTGCCGGTGCCGTCGACCAGTTGCAGATCGGCCGGGGCCTGCTGCTGCAGGGCGAGGATGTCGTCGGCGGCGAGCCCGCGGTAGGTGACATCGATCCGCTTGTCGCGCAGCGCCTTCACCATGGCGCCGGAGTCCTGGAAGTAGCGGATGGTGACCGCTCGGTTCTCCCGCTCGGCGAAGCCCTCGTACCGGTCGTTGCGCTTCAGCACCGCCTGCTCGCCCTCGTCGTAGGACTCCAGCAGGTACGGGCCGGAGCCGCGCACGTTCTTCTCGGCGCGCAGCGCGTTGGCGGGGTACTCGCGCGGGTCGACCAGGGACAGGGCGGGGGTGGCGAGCACGAAGGGGAAGGTGGCGTCGGGCTTCTTCAGGTGGAAGACGACCTCCCGGTCGCCGGCGGTCTCCACCCGGTCCAGACCCTCCAGCAGTCCGGCGGGGCCGCTCGGGGCGTTGATGGTGCGGATGCGGTCCACGGAGTGCCGGACGGCCTCGGCGTCCAGCGGGTCGCCGTCGGCGAACTTCAGCCCGGAACGCAGCCGGCAGCGGTAGGTGCGGCTGGTGGAGTCGGTGAAGGAGCAGCTCTCGGCGGCGTCCGGCTGCGGGGTGGTCGCGCCGTTCGGGTAGGCCAGGAGGGTCTGGTAGACGTTGCGGAACAGCTCCCAGGAGCCGTCCCAGGCCCCCGCCGGGTCCAGGGTGCTCGGCGCGCTCGTCGTCCCCACCACGATGGGGCTGCTGTCGTCGGGGCCGCCGTCGGAGAACAGACCGCAGCCGGGCAGCAGGGTGATGAGGGAGGTCAGGGACACGGCCGCCGCGACCCTGCGCCGGACTCTGTTCCGCTTGAACACGCGCTCGCTCCTCGATCCGCCGTACCAAGGTCGGCAGACCATACCGCAGCCCAAGACCTCCTGAACCTCTCCTGAAACATGGGTTGTTGAACGGTTATGCATGACTACGTTGTCAGGTCCGCGACCCGGCCAAAAACGCGTACGGGCGCCGCTCCCCGAGGGGAACGGCGCCCGTACGGCGCGGGCCGGAGGGGGTCAGCCCACCCCGGCGTTCAGGAAGATGCCGCCGTCCACGACGAGCGTCTGACCGGTGACCCAGTCGGACTGCGCGGAGGTGAGGAAGGCCGCGGCCCCGCCGATGTCGGAGGGGACGCCGAGGCGGCCGAGGGGGTAGGCGGCGGCCGCCTCCGCCTCGCGGCCCTCGTACAGGGCCTCGGCGAACTTGGTCTTCACCACCGCCGGGGCGATGGCGTTGACCCGTACCTTCGGCGCGAACTCGTGCGCGAGCTGCTGGGTCAGGTTGATCATCGCGGCCTTGCTCACGCCGTACGCGCCGATGAACGGCGAGGGCGCGAGGCCGGCGACGGAGGCGATGTTGACGATCGCGCCGCCGTTGTCCTTCTGCCAGGCGTGCCAGGTCTTCTGGGCGAAGCCGAGCGCCGAGATCACGTTGGTCTCGAACACCTTGCGGGCCACGTCCAGGTCGACGTCGGCGATGGGGCCGAAGACCGGGTTGGTGCCCGCGTTGTTGACGAGGTAGTCGACGCGGCCGAAGGCCTCCATGGCGCGTTCGACGGCCTCGGTCTGGTGGGCCAGGTCGTGGGCCTTGCCGACGACGCCGATGACGCGGTCGGCGCCGAGCCGCTCGACGGCCTCCTTCAGCGCCTCCTCGTTGCGGCCGGTGATGACCACGCGGTCACCGCGCGCCACCAGGGCTTCCGCGACGCCGTAACCGATGCCCCGGCTGGCGCCCGTGACGAGCGCCGCCTTGCCGGAGAGTGCGGGAAGTTCAGTCATGTCCGTGTGCTCCAGGTTCCTCGGGTCGGACCGGCTAGTCGAGCGGTCCGCCCGCGACGTACAGGACCTGGCCGGAGACGAATCCGGCCGCCTCGCCGGTGAAGAAGGCGATGGCGTTGGCGATGTCCTCGGGCTCACCGACGCGCTGGACCGGGATCTGGGTGGCGGCGGCCTTCTTGAAGTCGTCGAAGCCCATGCCCACGCGGTCGGCGGTGGCCTTGGTCATCTCGGTGGCGATGAAGCCGGGGGCGACGGCGTTGGCGGTGATGCCGAACTTGCCCAGCTCGATGGCGAGGGTCTTGGTGAAGCCCTGCAGACCCGCCTTGGCGGCCGAGTAGTTGGCCTGGCCGCGGTTGCCGAGCGCGGAGGACGAGGACAGGTTGACGACCCGGCCGAAGCCCGCGTCCACCATGTGCTTCTGCACGGCCTTGGTCATCAGGAACGAGCCGCGCAGGTGCACGCCGAGCACGGTGTCCCAGTCGGACACGCTCATCTTGAACAGCAGGTTGTCGCGGAGCACACCGGCGTTGTTGACCAGGATGGTCGGCGCGCCCAGCTCCTCGACGACCCGCGCGACGGCGGCCTCGACCTGCGCCTCGTCGGAGACGTCGGCGCCGACCGCGACGGCCTTGCCGCCCGCCGAGGTGATCTTCTCGACGGTGTCCTTGCAGGCGGCCTCGTCCAGGTCGATCACGGCGACCGCGTGACCCTCTGCGGCCAGCCGTACGGCGGTGGCGGCGCCGATGCCGCGCGCCGCGCCGGTGACTACCGCGACCCGCTGTTCATTGGTGGACATGTGCTGCTTCTCCTCGCCCTTGAGAGAACCCGTCGGGTCCGGCACCGGACCCGCCGTGCGGTGAGCGACCGCTTAGTACCTTCAGCACCCGTGACGCTAGAAGCCCTGGCACCCGGTGTCAACGAGACACCGGGCGGTGTGATCCATTACCTCACCAGGAGGTCCAGCAGACGCTCGGTCTCGGCCACCGGGTCGGCGGTCAGCCCGGTGTGCACCGGACCGGGCCGGACGACGGTGGAGCGGGGCGCGATCAGCCAGCGGAAACGCCGCCCGGCGTCGTCACCGGCCGCCTGCCCGGCCTCCTCCCCGCCCGCGCAGACCCGCTCCACGGCACCGAGCGCGGCGCGCACCCCGGCGACGTCCGCCGACGGGTCCAGCGCGAGCAGCCGGGCCTCGTCCAAGTGGGTGCGGGCGCCGACGTAGCCCCGGGCGCGGCAGTAGACGATCACCCCGGCGTTGATCCGCTCCCCTCGCTCGACGCGCGGCACGACCCGCAGCAGGGCGTACTCGTAGACCTCGCGGTCGCCGCCCTGGCCGCCCCGGATGATGTGGCGCTCGACCACATCTCCGGCCATGTGAATGTGGTGCTCGCTCACTTGCTCTCCTTGAGGCCCTCGATGCGTTCGTGGACGGTGCCCGCGCGGGCGAGCAGCGGGCGCGCGTAGGCACGGCGCAGGTCGTCGGGGGTGTCGAAGCCGGGCTCGTCGGCGAGCCAGGCGTCGGGGATCTCTGCGGTGACCTCCGCGAGCAGGTCCTCGGTGACCAGGCGGGCCAGGTCGGCCGCGGCGGCGGTGACGTCGGGGGCGAAGCGGGCGAGGGCGTGGTCGGCGGCGTCGTAGGGCCGGGCGGCGGAGGCGTCCACGGAGGGCCAGTTGTGGTGCCAGATCATGGTGGCGCCGTGGTCGATGAGCCACAGCCCGCCCCCCTGCACCAGCAGGTTGGGGTTGCGCCAGGAGCGGTCGACGTTGTTGACCAGCGCGTCGAACCAGACGATCCGGCCCGCCTCCGCGGAATCGACGGGGAAGGCGAGGGGGTCGTAGCCGAGGGCGCCGGAGAGGAAGCGCATGCCGAGGTTGACGCCGCCGCTGGAGCGCAGCAGGTCCTGCACCTGGCGCTCGGGTTCGCCGAGGCCGAGGACGGAATCCAGCCGGACGGTCACCAGACCGGGCACCCGGAAGCCGAGGCGCCGGGCCAGTTCCCCGCACACGACCTCGGCGACGAGGGTCTTGCGGCCCTGCCCGGCGCCGGTGAACTTCAGGACGTGGAGCCCGAGATCGTCGGTCTCGACGAGCCCGGGCATCGAACCGCCCTCACGCAGGGGCGTGACGAACCGGGTGGCGGTGACTTCGCTCAGCATCCGCCCAGGCTATATCGCCCGCGGCGGCCCGCCGGAGGTCCGCCGAGGACCGGCCGGAAGCACGCCGCGGGCCCGCCGGGGGCCGGCCGGGGGCCGCGTCCCGGCCGCGCGCACCACCTCGGCCGGCCCCCTCCGCCCAGGGCCCGCGCGCGCCTACGATCGGCCTCGTACCTCCCCGCACGACCCGGACCGGCCGTACGACCGTCAGGAGAACCGTGGAGACCTCATCCGCCGGAGACCCGCACCGCCTGGACGCCTCCGGGGGCTGCCCGCACGCCGACAACGCCCGTCTGCTGGCGCGCGGCCCGGTGGCCGCCGTCGGACTGCCGGGCGGGATCGAGGGGGTGGCCGTCCTGGGGCACGACGCGCTGCGGGAGTTCCTCCAGCATCCCGAAGTCGCCAAGGACGCCGCGCATTTCAGGGCCCTGAGCGAGGGGCGGATCGCGCCGGGCTGGCCGCTGCTGACGTTCGCCACCGTGCGCGGCATGACCACGGCCGACGGAGCCGACCACCGTCGGCTGCGGTCGCTGGTCAGCCGCGCCTTCACGCCGCGCCGGGTGGCCGAACTGCGGCCGCGGATCGAGGAGCTGACCGACTCGCTGCTGGACGGCATGGAGGCGGCGGGCGGCGGCACGGTCGACCTGCGGCGGCACTTCGCGCTGCCGCTGCCGATGGGCGTCATCTGTGAACTCCTCGGCGTGGACGAGCGGTTCCGCGACCGCCTGCACCAGCTGAGCAGCCATGTGGTGTCGACCGACCTCGCCCCGGAGGCGGTGCTGGCCGCCAATCGTGAACTCCTGGCCGTGCTCGGTGAGATAGCCGCGGGCAAGGCCGCGGACCCCGGCGGCGATCTGATCAGCGCCCTCATCGCCGCCCGCGACGAGGGCGGCGACCGGCTCGGGCAGGAGGAGCTGATCGGCACCCTGGTGCTGCTGATCGTCGCGGGGCACGAGACCACGCTGAACCTGATCACCAACGCGGTGCGGGCCCTGTGCGGCCACCGCGACCAGCTCGAACTGGTCCGCGAGGGCGAGGCGGGCTGGGCCGACGTGGTGGAGGAGACCCTCCGCTGGGACTCGCCGGTGAGCTGCTTCCCGTTCCGCTATCCGGTGCGGGACCTTTCCGTCGGCGGCACGACCGTACCGGCGGGCACCCCGGTCCTCGCCGGCTACTCCGCCGCCGGGCGCGACAAGGCGGCCCACGGGCCGGACGCCGACCGCTTCGACGTGCGGCTGCCGGCCCGGCCCGACGCCGTGCGCCATCTGTCCCTCGGGCACGGCGCCCATTACTGCCTGGGCGCGCCGCTGGCGCGGCTGGAGGCGACGGTCGCGCTGGAGCGCCTGTTCGCCCGGTTCCCGGACCTCGAACCGGCCGTCGCGGAGGCGGACCTGCCCCGGCACCCCGGTTTCGTCGGCAACAGCGTGCGGGAACTGCCGGTCCGGCTCGTACCGGTCACCTGACCGTGTCTCAGCGGGCGGGCGCCGGCCCCGGACCGGGTTCTTACGCCTTCCTCATGCCCCGGGCGCGAGGATCAGGGCCGTCGCTGAACGGTGGCTGCCACGGGGCCGTACCCCTGGACGGATCAAGAACGCTCACTCCGGCGGAAGGAAACGCCCCATGACCAGCGCATCGCCCCGACCCACTGCCGGACCGGACCGGCGCACCGTGATCGCGGCGGCGGGAGCGGCCGGACTCACCGTGGCGCTGGCCGCCTGCGGTTCGCAGGACGGCGGTTCGGACGCGGCCGGTACCGGTTCCGCCGGTGACGCCCTCGCCAAGACCTCGGACATCCCCGAGGGCGGCGGCAAGATCTTCAAGGACCAGGGTGTGGTGGTCACCCAGCCGAGCGCCGGGACGTACAAGGCGTTCTCGGCGAAGTGCACCCACCAGGGCTGCGCGGTGGGCAGCGTCGCGGACGGGGTGATCGTCTGCCCGTGCCACAACAGCCACTTCTCGGTGACGGACGGCAGCGTGAAGCAGGGGCCCGCGACGGCGCCCCTGCCCGAGGAGAAGATCACCGTGTCCGGCGACGAGATCAAGCTGGCCTGACCGGCCGACAAGGGGGGGGGCCGCATGACCGTCACTCAGCAGCGCCGGGGCCGGAAGATCATGATGACGCCCGGTGAGCTGGACGACTTCCTGACAGGTCAGCGCACCTGCCGGGTGGCGACCGTCTCGGCGGACGGCACTCCGCACGTCAGCGCGTTGTGGTTCGTCTGGGACGGCACCTCGCTGTGGCTCTACTCCGTCGTGCGCAGCAGACGCTGGACCCAGTTGCGGCACGACGCGCGGGTGGCCGTGGTCGTCGACTGCGGTGAGGAGTACGACCAGTTGCGGGGGGCCGAGCTGTCCGGGCGGATGGAGTTCGTGGGTGAGGTGCCGCGCACGGGCGAACTGTGTGCCGAACTCGACACGGCGGAGACGCTGTTCGCGCGGAAGAACTTCGGCATGGACGAGATGCCGCACGACGGCCGGCACGCCTGGGCCCGGCTGACGCCGGAGAAGATCGTGTCCTGGGACTTCCGCAAGCTGGCCGCGCCCGGCGGGCGTTGAGGAGTCAGCGGGCCTGTCCGGCCGCCGTGCGCAACGCGTCGACGGCGGCGCGGATCGAGGGGCGGCGGTCGGCGTCCGCCCGCCACAGCACGTAGACGTGCCGCCGCACCCGCTGCCTGAGCGGGACGAGGACGACGCCGGGCGGTACGGGGTCGCGGCCCAGCAGGGGCGCGATGCAGACCCCGAGCCCGGCGGCGACCAGCGCGAGCTGGGTGTGGGTCTCGCCCGCGCGGTGGCCGACGATGGGTTCGACGCCCTTGGAGCGCAGGGTGAACAGCAGCCACTCGTGGCAGAACTCGCCCTCGCCCCAGGTGATCCACTCGTCCTCGGCGAACTCCGCGAGGTCCACCTCGTCGCGCCCGGCGAGCGGGTGCCCGGCGGGCAGCGCGACCTCGGCCGGGTCGTCCAGGAGCGGTTCCTTGACGAGGCCGTCGGGCACGGGCATCGGCTTGTTGTACCAGTCGAGGACGACGGCGAGGTCGAGGTCTCCGCGCGCGACCCCGGCGACGCCGAGTTCCGGCTCCAGCTCGCAGGAGCGCAGCCGCAGGGCGGGGTGCCGGGCGCGCAGCGCGGCGAGCGCGGACGGGAAGAGTCCCCTGGCCGCGGTGGGGAACGCCGACATCCTGAGTTCCCCGGCGACCTGGCCCCGGTGCGCCTCCAGGTCGGACTGGGCCAGCTCGACCTGGGAGAGGATGCGGGCCGCGTGCTCGGACAGCAGGCGCCCGGCGTCCGTGAGCCGTACCCCGCGCCCGTTCTTGGCGAGGAGCCGCTGTCCGGCCTCCCGCTCCAGCTTGCCGAGCTGCTGGGAGACGGCGGAGGTGGTCACGTGCAGTGCCTCGGCGGCGGCGCTGACCGAGCCGTGCCGGGCGAAGGCGTGCAGGGTGCGCAGGCGCTCCAGGTTCAACATGTAAGCGATCCTAAAAGGTATCGCGCTGTAATTCTCGATTGTGCTACGAAGTTGCGTACCGCATCTTTGACGTCATGAGCACGGTCACCCCTTCCCGGCCCCCGTCCACCACGTCCGCCGCCGTCCCGGCGCCCCCGCGCACGCCCCGCCTGCTGGACTGGCGGCTGCGCTTCGGCCTGCTGTCCCTGATCTGGGGCTTCAGCTTCCTGCTGATCAAGGTCGGCACGGGAGCCTACGCACCCTTCCAGGTCACCCTGGGCCGCCTGCTGTTCGGCACCGCCGTGCTCGTGGCGGCCATGGCCGTGAAGCGGGAGCGGCTGCCGCGCGGGGCGAGGACCTGGGCCCACCTCATGGTCGCCGCGTTCTTCCTCAACGCCCTGCCCTTCTCCCTCTTCGCGTTCGCCGAGCTGACGATCCCCTCCACGCTGGCCGGCATCTGCAATGCCACCTCCCCGCTGTGGGGCATGGCGTTCTCCCTGGTCGCCCTCTCGGAGGACCGGCCGACCAGGCTCCGCGTCGCCGGGCTCGGACTCGGCTTCCTCGGCGTGCTCACCGTCCTGGGCGCCTGGCAGGGCTTCCACGGCCTGGACGCCCAGGGCACCGCACTCGCCCTGCTGGCCTCGCTGAGCTACCCGGTCGGCTGGATCTACGTACGGCGGACACTGGCGGGCACGGGCAACTCCCACCTGTCGATGACCGGCGCGCAGTTGCTGCTCGCCACGGGCCAGCTCGCGGTGGTCACCCCGCTGTTCACCTCCGTCCCGGACCGCTTCCCGGTGGGCCCGCTGCTGGCGGTGGCCGTGCTGGGCGCCCTCGGCACCGGCCTGGCGATGCTCGTCCAGTACGGCCTGGTCGCCGAGGTCGGGCCGACGACGGCCCAGATGGTCACCTACTTCGTGCCGGTGATCGCCACCGTGGCCGGGGTGACGATCCTCGGCGAGTCGCTGCGCTGGACCACCCCGGTGGGCGCGGTGATCGTCATCGTCGGGGCGGCGCTGACACAGGTCAGGCGCAAGAGCCGGGCCTGACGGGCGGGCCTGAGCGCTATCGCAGGGTGCGGGCCGGGGACGGGCGTACCGCCGCCGCCACCGCGTCCGCGAGCGGTTCGATGTCCGCCTCGGTCAGGGGGGAGACCGTGATGCGGACGGCGGGCGGTGAGTCCAGCCGGAACCGGGCGCCGGGGGCCACCGCCCAGCCCTGCTGGAGGAGCCGGGCGACGGCGCCGGTCTCGTCGGGCACCGGCACCCAGACGTTCATGCCGCTGCGGCCGCGGGCGGTGACCCCGCGTTCCGCCAGCGCCTCGAGGAGCCGGCCGCGGCGCGCGCTGTACGCGGCCGCCGCCTCCGGACCCACCGCCCCGTCCGCCCAGAGCCGGGCGACGGCGCGCTGCAGCAGATGGCTCACCCAGCCGGGGCCGAGCCGCTGGCGTCCGCGGACCAGGTCGACGGTGCGGGCGTCGCCCGCGAGGACGGCCAGCCGGAGGTCGGGGCCGTAGGTCTTGGACACGGAACGGACGAACGCCCAGTGCCGGGTGGCGCCCGCGAGGGGGTGCGCCGGGAGGTCGACGAAGCCGTGGCCGTGGTCGTCCTCGATGAGCACGGTGGCGGGATGCCGGTGCAGCACGGCGCGCAGCAGCCGTGCGCGCGCGGCGCTCACCGAGGCGCCGGTGGGGTTCTGGGCGCGGGCGGTGACGACCAGCGCGCGGGCACCGGAGGCGAGGGCGGCCTCCAGTCCCGCGGGCAGCGGGCCCTCGTCGTCCACGCCCACGGGGACGGCGCGCAGCCCGAGCGCGGGAATCAGGTCCAGCACGCTCCCCCAGCCGGGGTCCTCCACGGCGACCGCGTCGCCCGGCCTCAGGTGGGCGGCGAGGACGCGCTCGATGGCGTCGAGGGAGCCGGAGGTGAGCGTGAGCGGCCCGACGGGGACACCGTCGGCGTCCAGCGCCGCGCGGGCGGCGCGGACGAGACCGGGGTCGGCCGGGTCGTCGCCGTAGAGCACCGGGGCGCGGTCGGCGTGGGCCGCGGCCGCCGCGAACGCCGGGGCGAGGGCCGGCAGCAGCGCGGGGTCGGGGTTGCCGGTGGACAGGTCCCGCACCCCCTCGGGCACGTCGACGCGCAGCTCGTCGCGGCCGGTCGTCGCCGGTTTCGGGCGGACCCTGCTGCCCCGGCGGCCGGCGGTCTCGATCACCCCGCGCTCGCGCAGGGTGCGGTAGGCGGCCGCGACCGTATTGGGATTCACGTCGAGCCGGGCCGCCAACTCCCGCATGGGAGGCAGCGCCTGGCCCGGCAGCAGCTCCCCGGAACCGACCGCGCGTTCGACATCGGCGGCGATCTCCGCCGCACCGCGCCCCTGAATCCGATACTCTCCTAGCACAAACCTAATTATGCACTAGTGCAATCAGAAGTCCAGTCAGAAAACCAGGGAGGGACCGCCATGCAGGGGACCGGACAGGAAACACCGCAGGCCGCCTACGCACCGACCGACCGCACCGTGCCGACCCGGGCCGCGCAGCGCGCCGCGTACGACCGGGAGACGGTGCACGCGATCCTCGACGCGGGCTACCTCTGCCACCTCGGCTTCGTCCGCGACGGCGCCCCCGTGGTGCTGCCGACGCTCTACGGCCGGGTCGGTGAGCGGCTGTACGTGCACGGCTCCACGGGTTCGCGCCCGCTGCGGATGACCGGGACCGCCGATCCGGGCCTGCCGGTGTGCCTGACGGTCACCCATGTCGACGGGCTGGTGCTCGCCCGGTCCGCGTTCCACCACTCGATCAACTACCGCTCCGTGGTGGTGCACGGCGTCGCCCACGAGGTCACCGACCCCGAGGAGCGGCGGACGGCGCTGGACGCGGTGGTGGACCAGGTGGTGCCGGGCCGGTCGGCCGACTCCCGCCCCGCCAACCGCAAGGAGCTGGCGGCCACGGCGGTGATCCGGCTGGACCTGGACGAGGTCTCCGCCAAGATCCGCACCGGCGGCGTGAACGACGAGCCCGAGGACCTGGCCCTGCCGTACTGGGCCGGCGTCGTCCCCGTGCACACGGCGTACGGCACCCCGCTCGCGGACGCGGACCTCGCACCGGACACCGGCCTGCCCGCCTACCTGGCACACCCGGCCGGCGAGGCCGAGGCCCTGAACTAGGGGCCCCGAACCAGGGGCCCTTGGACGGCGGTCCCCCGCGTCAGGCGGCGGTCCCCCGCGCGGACAGTTCCCGCTCCGCGCCGCCCTCCGCGACCGGCTCGGGGTGTCCCCTGGCCGGCGCGGAGGACTGCGCGATGAACGCCCCGGCCAGGACCACCGCTCCCCCGGCCACCTGCGGCAGCGACAGGTGCTCGCCGAGCAGCACCCAGGCCAGCACGGTGGCGATGACGGCCTCCAGGCAGGCGACGACCCCCGCGACCTGCGGGGACAGCCGCCGCACCGACAGCACGCCGGTGACGTAGGCGGCGACCGTGGCGACGAGGACGATCCAGGCGAGCAGCGCGACGGCGGGCACCGGGACGCCGTCCAGGCGGGCGGTGCCGGTCAGTACAGAACGGTCCATGGTCCAGGGCCGGGCCACGGCGGTGAGCACGGCGGCACCGGCCAGCAGCCCGTACGCGATCACACCGAGCGGATCGGGCGCCCGCTCCCCCGCGTCACCGCCCTGGTCGGACAGCACGAAGTAGCCGACCTGGCAGCAGGCGGCGCCGAGGGCGAGGAGCAGACCGAGCGCGTCGAAGCGCAGCCCGGACCAGACCTCGACCACGCAGGCGAGTCCCCCGGCCGCGAGGACCACGCCGAGCGCGGCCGCCCTGGTCACCGGGCGGCGCTGCACGAACCGCACCCAGCCGAGCACCAGCGCCGGGGCCAGGTACTCCACGAGCAGCGCGACGCCGACCGGGATGCGGGAGATCGCGGCGAAGTAGCAGGCCTGCACCCCGGCGACGGCGAGCAGCCCGAACCCGGCGAGCAGCGCCGGGCGCTGACGGAGCAGCGCGCGGTGGCGTACCGCGAGGGGCAGCATCACCAGGGCAGCGCCGGTCACCCGCAGCCAGACGACGTGCAGCGGGTCGAGGCCCGCCTCGATCAGCGGCTTGGCCGCGACTCCCGACCCGCCGAAGGCCAGGGCCGACACCAGCGCGAGGGCGAGCCCGGCTCCCCGGCCGTTCTCAGTGTTTCCGGTCGAACGCACGCGCACATGATGACAGGCGACGACATGAGCGTCACCCCTGTTCGCACCTGTCTCAGAGGCTGGACCCGGAGCCCGTCCCGACGTCCGGCGCCGGCCGTGCCGCGGGGCGCGTCGCCGCGGCCAGTGCGCCGGCGGGGACTCCGGCGCGCTCCAGGACCTCGACGGCGCGGGAGCGGGGGTCGGCCACCAGGGCGGCGAGCAGATCGATGCCGGTCGCGCGGGGTTCGCCCCGGCGGGCGGCGCGGCGCCGGGCGTCCCGCATGGCCTCGGCCGCCGGGGGCGACCAGCGTTCGGGCCCCTCGAAGGTGCCGTCGCCCCGTACCGGCCTGGGCACCGGGCCCGGCGCGCCGCCGCCCTCGGTGGCGCGCTGCCAGCCGATCCCATAGCCGATGCTCCGCTGCACGAGGTAGCCGAGCAGCCGGACCAGCGGAGGCCCGACGGCGGCGCGGGCCTCGGGGTCGGAGTCGAGGAGGGAGTGCAGCAGATGGGCGGTGTCGATCTGCCGGTCGCCGTCCCGCACGGCGCGGCGGCGGGCACCGGCGACGGCCGCCGCGAGCGTGGCGTCGATTCCGGTGTCGTCCTGTGCGCCGGCGCCGCCCTCGTCGGGGACGGCCCGGCCGGCTGTACGGGGTTCCACGGTCCCACCCCATCAGTCACGGCGGTCTCTTCACATCCACGAGGGGAACCATTCGCGCGTCCCACGCAGAGTGGAGGCCCGCGCCCCGCGTCTCCTTCTCACGGATGACGCCGGACCGCCCGCCTCAGGGGCGCGCCCGGCCCGCCGCGCGCCCCGGCGCAACCACACGGCGCCCGCACACGTCCCACACGACGTGGAGGAAGGACGCCTGTGCTGGCTGGTGAGCCTGCCGGCGGTCGACGGCAGGCAGTACGTGTACCGGGTGTACGCCCCGTCGGACGCGCTGCCCGCCGATCTGTTCTGGGACGCCTGGCACTGCCACGACGAGGGCCCCTTCCCGCGCGCCTGGGACCTCTTCGACGCGGCGGTGATACGACGCGTGCCCGCGTGAGCCTCAGTCCTCGTCGGCGAGGATGAGGTACAGCCGCTTGCGCGCGTCGTTGAGGACGCCCAGGGCCTTGTCCCGCTGCTCCTTCGTCCCGGTCTTCCAGACCTGGCCGAACGCCTCCATCAGGCCGGCCCCGGCCTGGCGGATCTCGCCGAGCGCCTCCCAGTCCACACCCCGCGAGGCTTCCTCCCAGGGGGCGTCCGGGCCCTCCTCGGCGGCGGTACGGCCGCTGTCGGTGAGGGCGAACAGCCGCTTGCCGCCCTCGCTCTCACTGGCGATCAGCCCCTCGTCCTCCAGCAGTTGCAGGGTCGGGTAGACCGAGCCGGGGCTCGGCTTCCACGCGCCGCCGCTGCGCTCGGCGATCTCCTGGATCATCTCGTAGCCGTGCATGGGCCGGTCCACCAGCAGCGCGAGGATCGACGCCCGTACGTCGCCGCGCCGCGCCCGTCCCCTTGGCCCGCCGCGTCCGCGTCCGCCCCCGAAGGCGGGGCCGCCGAACATGGGGCCGCCGAATCCGGGGCCGCCCGGCCCGAAGGGCCCGAACGCGCCCCGCCGCCCTTCGAATCCACCCGGGCCACCCGGGCCGTGCGGGCCGTGCGGGCCGGGTCCGGGCCCCCAGGGCCCGCGCGCGAATCCATGACCGTGCATCACGATCACTCCGTCCTGTCGTCGATCCGTCACATCCGATCGCGTAGCTTCCGCGACACTTCGACGATATATCGGTAAGCCGTCACCGACAAGACCCCGCCGTGAGAAAACACCGTTGCCCGCCCCCCGGCGGCGCGGGCATACGATCTGCCGCATGACGACACGTCTGGTGCAGATCTCGATGAAGGCCCGGGACAAGTCCGCGCTCGGCCGGTTCTGGGCGGAGGCGCTCGGCTGGCAGGTCACCGGGGACACACCCGACGAGACCGACGTCGAACCCGGTGACGTGACCTACCCCTCCCCCGAGGCCGTCTGCATCGACGTCCTGAACGTCCCGGACCCCAAGACGGTGAAGAACCGCGTCCACCTCGACCTCGCCACCACCAGCGCTGCCCACCAGGCCGAACTGGTCGCGCGCCTGAGGGAGCTGGGCGCCGCCCCCGTCGACATCGGCCAGGGCGACGTCCCCTGGACCGTCCTCGCCGACCCCGAGGGCAACGAGTTCTGCGTGCTGGAGCCCAGGGAGGTCTACCGGGACACCGGTCCGGTCGCCGCCGTGGTCGTCGACTGCGCGGACCCGCGCGCCCTGGCCCGCTTCTGGGGCGAGGCGATGGACTGGACGGTGCACGAGGTGACCGACCGCGTCGCCAGGCTGCGCTCCGCCAAGGCCGTCGGGCCCTTCCTGGAGTTCATCCGCACCCCCGACGCGAAGACCGGCCTGAACCGCGTCCACCTCGACGTCCGCCCCTACCCCGGCGACGACCGGGCCGCGGAGGCGGACCGCGTACGCGCCCTCGGCGCCACCGACCTCGACCTCGGCCAGGGCGACGTCCCCTGGACCGTCCTCGCCGACCCCGAGGGCAACGAGTTCTGCGTGCTGACGCCGCTGTGACGCCCGCGCCCTCACCCGGCCCCAGGACCGACCTGCTCCGCTGCCTCGGTTCCGCCCGCGAGGCCCTGCTCTGGAAGCTCGACGGGCTCTGTGAGTACGACGTCCGCCGCCCGCTCACCCCGACCGGCACCAACCTCCTGGGGCTGGTCAAGCACGCGGCCGGGATCGAGCTGGGCTATCTCGGGGACGTCTTCGGGCGCCCGTCCGGTGAGGAGCTGCCGTGGCTCGCCGAGGGCGCCGAGCCCAACGCGGACATGTGGGCGACGGCCGAGGAGTCGCGCGCGGACATCGTCGGCCTCTACCGCCGCGCCTGGGCGCACGCGGACGCGACCGTCGAGGCGCTGCCGCTGACGGCCGTCGGCCGGGTGCCCTGGTGGCCGGACGGCCAGGACGAGGTGACCCTGCACCACGCCGTCGTACGCGTCCTCGGCGACACCCAGCGGCACGCCGGGCACGCCGACATCGTCCGGGAGCTCATGGACGGCGCCGCCGGCCTGCGCAGCGGCCACACCGCCCTGCCGTCGCGGGACCCGGCCTGGTGGGCGGAGCACCGGGCGCGCGTGGAACGCGCGGCGCGCGAGGCCAGGGAAGAGCCCTGACCCGTCGCGTCCCGGCCCGCCGCGGGTTTGCCAGAATGGCACCCGGCCCGCAGGTGAGGGCCGCCGCCGAAGTGTGAGGAACGAGCATGACCGACCTGGCCGCCGCGTCGCAGCAGAAGGAGATCGCCCGCGATCTCCAGGTCCCCGAGTCCTTCGACGTGGAGCAGGAGACCGAGCGCCGGATCGCCTTCCTCGCGGAGCGTCTGACCTCCACCGGACTGCGCGCTCTGGTGCTGGGCATCAGCGGCGGCGTGGACTCGACCACGACGGGCCGGCTGTGCCAGCTCGCGGTCGAGCGCGCCCGCGCCGCCGGCCACGAGGCGACGTTCTACGCGATGCGGCTGCCCTACGGTGTCCAGGCCGACGAGGCCGACGCCCAGCGGGCGCTGGACTTCATCCGCCCCGACCGGACCCTGACCGTGGACGTGCGCCCCGCGAGCGACGCCGCGCTGGCGGCGGTCGTGGCTGGCGGCACCGTCTTCCACGACGCGCACCACCAGGACTTCGTGCACGGCAACATCAAGGCCCGCCAGCGCATGATCGCCCAGTACGCGGTCGCGGGCGCCCACGACGGCCTGGTCGTCGGCACCGACCACGCGGCGGAGGCGGTCTCCGGCTTCTTCACCAAGTTCGGCGACGGCGCGGCCGACGTGGTCCCGCTCACCGGCCTGACCAAGCGCCGCGTGCGCGCCCTGGCCGACGCCCTGGGCGCCCCGGCCGAGCTGGTCTGGAAGACCCCCACCGCCGACCTGGAGACCCTGGACCCGGGCAAGGCCGACGAGACGGCGCTCGGCGTCACGTACGACGACATCGACGACCTCCTGGAGGGCAAGCCGGTGGCGGAGCCCGCCTTCACCACGATCGTCGACCGCTACCGCCGTACCGAGCACAAGCGACAGCTGCCCCTGGCCCCCTGAGCGGGGGCGCGGGCCGACGGCCAAGGCCACCTGTCCGCAACTGGCCTTGGCCGCACGGGCGTCGCAGCCCCTAGGGTTCGCGCCATGCGCATCCGAATCGTCGACGCCTTCGCCGACCTCCCCTTCACCGGCAACCCCGCCGGAGTCCTGCTCCTGGACGACGTGTTCCCCGCCGACGACTGGCTCCAGCGGGTCGCCGCCGAGGTGAACCACTCCGAGACGGCCTTCGCCCACCGGTTGCCCGCCGGGAGCGAGGCGGACTGGGCGCTGCGCTGGTTCACGCCCGTCGCCGAGGTGGCGATGTGCGGGCACGCCACCCTCGCCACCGCGCACGTCCTGCACACCACCGGCACCCAGCGGGGCCCGGTCCGGTTCACGACCCGCAGCGGGGTCATGGTCGCCACGCCGGAGGAGGACGGGACGATCACCCTGGACTTCCCCACCGCGCCGCTGACCGAGGTCGCCGTACCGGAGGGGCTCGCCGAGGCGCTGGGCGCCCAGCCGGTGGCCGCGTTCGACACCGGCCCGGACGTCGGAGACCTCCTGGTGGAACTGGCCGACGAGAAGACCGTGCTGGAACTGTCCCCCGACCACCGGGCGCTGACCGGCCGCGCCGGCAGGGGCGTGATCGTGACCGCCCGCGCCGTGGACCCCGCGCTCGGCTACGACTTCGTCTCGCGCTGCTTCTTCCCGAACGTCGGCGTCGACGAGGACCCGGTGACCGGCAGCGCGCACACGGCGCTGGCCCCCTACTGGTCCCGGCGCCTGGGCCGGGACGACCTCACCGGCCTGCAGGCGTCGCGGCGCACGGGGCTGGTCCGCACCGGTCTGCGCGGCGCGCGCACCCTGCTCGTGGGCCGCGCGGTCACCGTCATCGAGGGCGAACTCCTGGCCTGAGCGGAGCGGACGGGGCACCGCTCACGCGGTGGGCAGCCAGCCCACCTTCCCGGCCAGCAGGCCGTATCCGACGAAGGCGCCGATGTCCAGCAGCGAGTGGGCGACGACCAGCGGCCCGACACGGCCCCACCGCCGGTACAGCCAGACGAAGACCACGCCCATCACCATGTTGCCGATGAAACCGCCGATGCCCTGGTAGAGGTGGTACGAGCCCCGCAGGACCGCGCTGGCCACCAGCGCGGTCCCCGGGGTCCAGCCCAACTGGTGCAGCCTGCGCAGCAGGTAGCCGACGACGATGACCTCTTCGAGGACCGCGTTCTGCATCGCGGACAGCACCAGCACCGGGTACTTCCACCACACGTCGGGCAGCGCCTCGGGCACCACGGTGAGGTTGAAGCCGAGGCCGCGGGCCGCGAGGTAGAAGGCGATGCCGGTGCTGCCGATCACCGCGGCGACCGCGGCCCCGCGCGCCAGGTCCGGCCCGGGCCGCCCCCGGTCGAAGCCGATCGTCCTGAGGCTCTCGCCCTCCCTGCACAGCAGATAGGCGACCAGCGCGACCGGCACGAGGGCGGACGCGATCCCGAAGAGCTGCCAGGCCAGATCGAGCCATGGACGGCCGGGCGCGGCCGAGGCGTTGAGGGTTGCGGCCTGGTCCTTGAGTCCGCCGGGCCGGGTGACCGAGCCGATGAAGCTGATGAGCGCGGACACGCCGCTCGCCCCGAGCGAGAGCGCCAGCACGATCAGCGTCTCGTCCCGCAGCGTCCGCCGGGAGGGCTGCTGCCATGCCATGGACTCGGCCACCGGTTCCGCCTCCACCCGCGTTCCGGACGCCGGGCGGCTCGACCTGCCCCCGCGCGCCTGTGCTGCGCAAAGGATCGCAGAAGGACCCGGCCGGCCCGCGCACCGGGTCGCGTACGGCCAGGGCAGCGGGCCGTACACGGAGGGCGGGCGCCCGTCCGCGTACGGCCGTGTCTCCCCGGGCCTCAGCCCAGCGGCACCGGCTCCGGCACCCCCACCGGCCAGGTGTGCACCGGTTCCCCGGCGTGCATCAGCTCGGCGTACCGGCGCGTCGTCGCGGCCAGCGCCTCCTGCCGGCCGTGTCCCTTCTCCAGCGCGCGGTGGAAGGTGGCCGCCTGCCAGGACGCGCCGTTGACCCGCTTGCGGCAGCGCTCCTCGATGACGCCGAGGTAGAAGTCCCGGTCGGCGGCCTCGATGCCCCAGCCGTCCAGTCCCGCGGCGGCGAGCGGCAGCAGCTCGTCGCGGACCAGCGTGACGGCGTCGACCTCGGCCGTGCCGCCGTAGCGGCCGCGGCGGGGCCAGACGAAGCGGGCGTCGATGCCGTACCGGCAGGCCGCGTCGAAGTTGGCCTCGGCGGTCTCGAAGGGCAGCCGGGTCCACACCGGGCGGGACTCCTCGGCGAGCGCGCGCACCAGGCCGTAGTAGAAGGCGGCGTTGGCGATCACGTCGGTGATGGTGGGGCCGGCCGGCAGCACCCGGTTCTCCACCCTCAGGTGCGGAACGCCGTCGGCGACGTCGTAGACCGGGCGGTTCCAGCGGTACACCGTGCCGTTGTGCAGGACGAGTTCGGCCAGCCTGGGCACGCCTCCGGTGTCGAGGACCTCCAGCGGCTCCTCGTCGTCGCAGATGGGCAGCAGCGGCGGGAAGTAGCGCAGGTTCTCCTCGAACAGGTCGTGCGCTGAGGTGACCCAGCGCTCGCCGAACCAGGTGCGCGGCCGCACGCCCTGTGCCTGGAGTTCGGGCGGGCGGGTGTCGGTGGCCTGGAGGAAGAGCGGTGGCCGGGACTCCCGCCACAGCTCGTGCCCGAACAGGAAGGGCGAGTTGGCGCCCACCGCGATCTGCGCGGCCGAGGCCGCCTGCGCCGCGTTCCACACGTCCGCGAACCGGTCGGGCGTCACCTGGAGATGCAGCTGCACCGAGGTGCAGGCGGCCTCCGGGACGATCGAGCGGGAGGTGCACCGCAGATGCTCCACCCCCTCGATGTCCAGCCGGAAGTCCTCTCCCCGCGCGGCGACGATCTGGTCGTTGAGGAGGGCGTACCGGTCCACCTCGGAGAGGTTGGACGAGACCAGGTCGTCCCGGCCGAGCGTGGGCAGGATGCCGGTCATCACGATTCCGGCGTCCACCTCGCCCGCCTTGCGGTCGGCGTAGGCCAGGGAGGTGCGCAGTTCCTCCGCGAGCCGGTCGAATACGCGGTCGCCCAGCCGGTGCGGGGCGATGTTGACCTCCAGATTGAACATGGCCAGTTCGGTCTGGAAATCGCGGCTGGCGATCCGCTCCAGTACCTCACCGTTCAACATTTTCGGCATACCGTCGGGGCCGGCGAGATTCAATTCGATCTCCAGCCCCATGAGGTTCTTGGGACGGTCGAACCGTTTCTCTGCCAGCAGGCGCTCCAGTCCCGCCAGGCACTTCTGGAGCTTTTCGCGGTAGCGCTGGCGATCGGACAGGTCGAACGGCCCTGCCACGACCTTCTCCCCCATGGAAGTGTCCCTCCTCGCATGGGCGGCCCGAGGGTCCGGCCGCCGGGGTCCCGGATCAGGTGGGATGATGCCCAGCGGAAGCGATCGATAACGCCGCATCCGGCCTCGCCGCCCATTATTCTGTCGGAAGTGTCCTGCGGCACATTCACGAGGCATGCCGCATCACGCATCTTCGGGTGCCCTGATCGTCTCGTGAAAAACGCCGACGACAATCGGCCGACCGCGCGAGCGGTGTGCAACGAGGTCAGCACGGCTGCCCGGCCGGGAAATCGGGATGTTCAGCACGTATCAGCGACCGATTATCGCCTTGCCCGGACTATCGGAATCGGATAGCCGAAACAACGGGTGAACACGTGTCGTATAAACTTCGCCTGCAGGGCCGAAGGATGGTTCCTCGGTACCGGTTTCTGACGCGTATTCGCCGAGTTCCGGCCGTCCGCCGACGGCCGGCGACCCCAGCCCCGGTCGCGTCCGCTCCGGACCCCGCCGTCCCCGGCCCTCCACCTGTGAGCAGACAGTGCCGTCCGCCCCACCCCGCCACACCGCCACCGCGCCGCCGCGCCTGTCGAACGAGAGGCGACCCACCATGCCGCTGCACGTGCCCCCCGCGCCCGCGCCCGCGCTGCACTCCGTCCTCACGGCCCTCGGTTCCCCCACCGCGGTCCGCGAGGCGCGCACCCCCGCCCTGCGAGCCGCACAGGGCCCCGTCACCCCCGAACTCCCGCTCGCCCTGCATGTGCTGGACCACATCACGCCCGAGGGACTGTCCGCGACGCGGCTGACGGGCTGGCGCTTCGTCGTCCGCTCCGGCGACCGCCCGGTCGCCGCGGCCGACACCGTGCTCACCCCGGACGGCTGGGCCTTCTCGCACTTCTTCGAGGGCCCCTACATCCCGTCCACCGAGCGGGCGCTGCTGCAGGCGGAGGCGCTGCTCCAGCCCTACCAGCCGCGCCTGCTGTCGGTGCCCGGCCTGTACATGCTCACCCTGTGGCTGCACGGCGACCCCGCGGCCGATCCGGCGGAGGGCCATCCCGCCGCCACCGACCTGCTCGTGCCGCTCGCGCCGGCGCCACCCGGTATCAGAGCCCACCGGCCGCACCGGGTCTCGGAGTTGCTGCCCGTGCTGACCCATCGCGCGACTCCCGTGCCCCTTCTCGGCTCACCTGCCTGACCGACCCCCCGCGTACCCCGCTTCCCGGCCCGGAAGCGGGGTACGGCCTTTTCTCCGGGTACGCCGGATTCCTGTATCGGGCACGGGTATTTCCGTGGGCCCCACACATTTCGCTCGTGCGAGTAATTGCCCGCTCCTACGAGCGAGAGAACAGTGCTCCGCCGAGTGGACTAGCCCTTTCCGGTCACACCGAACCACCCAAAGGGACAGTGGGGTTGGATTGAACCGTCCGCGTGGGTGACGCGTCATGAACGAGTAAGGAGCGGTGCTGCGAAATCCCTGCGGAACGACGCCCAGCGGGCAACACTGGATTCCGACCGATGTTTCACCACGGGGGACGGACATGACCACGACCGAGCGAGAGATCCCGCCCATGTGCCAGCATCAACCGACCTGCCCGCCAGCCGAGTCCGCCGACCGCGAGTCGGCCCGTCTCGTGGCGCACCACCCGGAACAGGGGTGGAGTCTGCTGTGCAACGGCGTTCTGCTCTTCGAGGACACTGGTGAGCTGCTGCCCGACGGCCGGGTCATCGCCCCGCACCGCCCGCTCGCCGCGACCCAGGTGATGACCGCCGCCTGAGCCGCACCCGGGGCGGCCCGCGAAGACCGCCCGACGACCCGGAGGGGCCGGACGCACACACGGTGCGCACCGGCCCCGACTCGCGTCCGGGGCGCATCTCCCCCCCCCCCCGGCTGGTCGAATCGGCCGCGCGGGAGTGGGATGGAAGGAGGGCGCGCGAGCGGTCCGTCCCCCGAGGAGCGTGGAGTGATGTCCGGTTACAACGCCCCCTCGGCCACGCGGGTGGTCGTCGGTGTGAGCGGTTCCCTGGGCAGCGTCACGGTCCTGCGCCGGGCCACCGCGCTGGCCCGCCGGCTGGCCGCCGAGCTGTGGCCGGTACTGGCCTGGACCCCGCCCGGCGGAGATCCGGCCGGTCGGCGGCCCGGCGCCGCCGACCCGCTGGCCGAGGAGTGGCAGCGGCTCGCGGAACGCTGTCTGACCTCGCTGCTCGACGACCTCTTCGGCGAGGAGGGCCCCGGCATCCCCCTGCACGCCGTGATCGTGCGCGGAACACCCGGCCGCGCGCTGCTGGCGGTCGCGGACCGCGAGGACGACCTGCTGGTGGTCGGCACGGGCCGCCGCGGACTGCACCGGGCCTTCTCCGGCCGGGTCTGCCGGCACCTGCTGGCCCACGCCGCCTGCCCGGTGCTCGCGGTGCCGCCCTCCCCGCTGGAGTCCGACCTGTCGGCGGTGCGCCGCCGCAACGCCTGGCACCGGCGCATGGACACCCGCGGCCTGTGAGCTGCCCCCGTCGCCCCCGTCGGACGGGGGCCGCTGGGCTGCGGAGCACCCCCGCCGGGGGCAGCATGGACAAGGTGCACCCGACACCCGGAGGATCTCGCAGGAGATGACGCTCGGTGTCCGCCCCGGAGCCCGCGGCAGCCCTCCCCCGGGCGTCGCCCGCACCCCGCCCTCCACCGAGGCAGGCTCCGGACCGGCGCTCACCGGCACACCAGAAGCCCCCGTCGGCCCATTCTTAACGCAGGATTGACGCCCACCCGGTCCGGAATCCCAGGGCGGAGCGTCACTCTCCGCATACGCTGGTCCGGCTGTCCGCGCGACGACCGCAGGCAGCCGAGCCGCACCACCTGGAGCACGCCGATGGCCACGACCGAGCACCCTCCCAGTCGCCTGCGCGCCTGGATGCTTCAGGGGCTCTCCGACATGGGCAGGAGCGGCGGTCTGACCGGGCCGCACGCCGAGCCCGAACCCCCGCACAAGGGCCAGCGCTGGTGGCGGGTGATGTGCCTGACGGGCGTGGACTACTTCTCCACCCTCGGCTACCAGCCGGGCATCGCGGCCCTGGCGGCCGGGCTGCTCTCCCCGTTGGCGACCATCGTCCTGGTCGTCGTCACCCTGGCGGGCGCCCTCCCGGTGTACCGGCGGGTGGCTCAGGAGAGCCCGCACGGCCAGGGCTCCATCGCCATGCTGGAGCGGCTGCTGTCCTTCTGGAAGGGCAAGCTGTTCGTGCTGACCCTGCTGGGGTTCGCGGCCACCGACTTCCTGATCACCATCACCCTGTCCGCCGCCGACGCGTCCACCCACCTGGTGGAGAACCCGCATCTGACCGGCACGCTGGGCGGCCACCAGATGCTGATCACGCTGATCCTGGTGGCGCTGCTCGGCGCGGTGTTCCTCAAGGGCTTCCTGGAGGCCATGGGCGTCGCGGTCGCCCTCGTCGGCGTCTATCTCGCGCTGAACCTCGTCGTGGTGATCAGCGGCCTGTGGCACGTGGTCACCGCCGAGCACGTGGTGACCGACTGGACCAACGCCCTGACCATGGAGCACGGCAACGTCTTCGCGATGATCGGCGTGGCCCTGATCGTCTTCCCGAAGCTCGCCCTCGGCCTCTCCGGCTTCGAGACCGGCGTCGCCGTGATGCCCCACGTCCAAGGCGACGAAGGCGACACCGAGGAACGTCCGACGGGCCGTGTCCGGGACACCAAGAAGCTGCTCACCACGGCCGCGGTCATCATGAGCTGCTTCCTGATCACCACCAGCTTCATCACCACACTGCTCATCCCGGCCGAGGAGTTCGAGCCCGGCGGCCAGGCGAACGGCCGCGCCCTCGCCTTCCTCGCCCACGAGTACCTGGGCAACGCCTTCGGCACGGTCTACGACGCCTCGACCATCGCCATCCTGTGGTTCGCGGGCGCCTCCGCGATGGCCGGCCTGCTCAACCTGATGCCCCGCTACCTGCCCCGGTACGGCATGGCCCCGCACTGGGCCCGCGCGGTGCGCCCCATGGTCATCGTGTTCATCCTGATCGCCTTCCTCGTCACCTGGCTCTTCGACGCCAACGTGGACAAGCAGGGCGGCGCCTACGCCACCGGTGTGCTGGTGCTGATCAGCTCGGCCGCCATCGCGGTCACCATCGCCGCCCGCAAGGCCGGGCAGCGCGGCTGGACCATCGGGTTCGGCGTCATCTCCGCGGTGTTCCTCTACACCACCGTCGCCAACGTCATCGAGCGCCCGGACGGCGTGAAGATCGGCGCCTGCTTCATCGCGGGCATCATGCTCGTCTCCCTGCTGTCCCGGCTGGCCCGTTCCTTCGAGCTGCGGGTGACCAGCGTGGCGATGGACCCCATGGCGGAACGTTTCGTCAGGGACATGGCCAGCCGGAAGATCCGGTTCATCGCCAACGAGCCCGACAACCGGGACCGGGCCGAGTACCGCGACAAGATCGAGCAGATCCGCACCGACAACGACATGCCCGAGCAGGAGGACTTCGTCTTCGTCGAGGTGACGGTCGCCGACCCCTCGGAGTTCGAGACGTGCCTGACCGTGCGCGGCGAGGTCCTGCACAACCGCTACCGGGTGCTGACCGTGGAGTCCTCCTCCATCCCCAACGCCCTCGCCGCGCTGCTGCTGCACGTACGGGACCTGACCGGGCGTACCCCGCACATCTTCTTCGAGTGGACCGAGGGCAACCCGTTCGCCAACTTCCTGCGCTTCTTCCTCTTCGGGCAGGGCGAGGTCGCGCCGGTCACCCGCGAGGTGCTGCGCGAGGCGGAGCCGGACCGGGCCAGGCGCCCGCGGGTGCACACCGGCTGACCCGTCCGGACGCGTCCGTATCCACCGGGTGCCCGCCCCGGTCCACGGCCGCCGACCTCTCGTTTTATGGTGACCAGCATGCAGTCCTACACGATCGGCCAGGCAGCCCGGCTCCTCGGCGTGAGCCCCGACACCGCCCGCCGCTGGGCCGACGCCGGCCGGATGGCCACGCACCGGGACGAATCCGGGCGGCGCCTGATCGCCGGCCGGGATCTCGCCGCGTTCTCCGTCGAGCTGGCCCAGACGGGCGGCGAGGAGGAGAACTCCTCCACCTCCGTGCGCAACGCCTTCCCCGGCATCGTCACCGCCATCAAGCTCGGTGACGTGGCCGCGCAGGTGGAGATCCAGGCGGGCCCGCACCGCCTGGTGTCGCTGCTCACCCGCGAGGCGGTCGACGAACTCGGCCTGGAGGTCGGCATGGAGGCCACGGCACGGGTGAAGTCCACGAACGTGCACATCGACCGCTTCTGAGCGGTCCCCGGACGCGGGCCGGTCCGCCGCCGGCGCGACGGACCTCGTCGCCCTCGTCGGCCCTCGCCGGACCTTTCAGCCCTTCTCAGCCCTTCTCGGCCCTTCTCAGCCCTTCTCAGCCCGCCGCGAGCGTCGCCCGGTCCGCGCGACCGGGCACGGCCGCGCCGAAGTGGTATCTCCCGTCGACCCGGATCGCGGTGATCCCGCTGATGTGCCGTCCCCCGCAGCGGTCCTGCGGCAGGACGAGCTGGGGCCCGGCCGCGTCCAGCGGCGCCCCGTCCATCGCCACCGCGAGCAGGACGGGGGCGTCCGCGAAGTCGGGGTCGATCTCGGCCCAGCTCAGCACCGCCCGGTGCCCGTCGGCGCCGGTCACGGAAATCAGGAATCTCAGCCGGTCCTTGCGGCGCACCGGGTCGAATTCCGGACCCGCGTCCCTCAGCACGTGATACAGGCGAGGCCCGGAGAAGCGGTGTCGCTGCGTACCGCTGGTGGCGCACTCGAAGCTGACGTCCACCCGGAACTGCGGCCATTCGTGCAGGTCAGGCACGGTGAGCCGGGTGGGTCGGACCAGGTCGCCGGTCATGGCCACTTGAGCGAGCGTCACCGCGACCACCTCCGGTGAATTGCTACCCCTCACCACCCTCCGGTCAAACGCATATGCCACCCCCAGATAACAACTTCGCAGCTCATGCAACGTGACAGAAGGCTTACGTCTGGCAAATGCGGCAGTATCATCAATCGATGTGGCCGATCTCCGGCCCCTTGGAAGGGCGCGACCGCTGTTCCACCGAGACGAGGAGTAGACAACCGTGATGACCCGTTCCGCACGCCGGACCCGCCGGACACTGCCGCTGGCCGGTGTGGGAGTCGCCGCCCTGCTGGCGCTGAGCGCCTGCTCCAACTCCGACGGGTCCACGCCCGCCAAGGCCGACAGCTCCGGCTCCGCCTCCCCGAAGCTGTCCGGCACGGTCACCGTGTTCGCGGCCGCCTCCCTCAAGGAGAGCTTCACGACGCTGGGCAAGCAGTTCGAGCAGCAGCACCCCGGCACCAAGGTCGCCTTCAGCTTCGGCGGCAGTGACACCCTCGCCGCCAGCATCACCAGCGGCGCCCCGGCGGACGTGTTCGCCGCCGCCAGCCCCAAGACGATGAAGATCGTCACCGACAAGAAGGACACGGCGAGCGCGCCGTCGACCTTCGCCCGCAACCAGCTGGAGATCGTCACCCTGCCGGGCAACCCCGACAAGGTGTCCTCGCTCAAGGACCTCTCCGACCCGAAGCTCAAGGTCGTCCTGTGCGACAAGACCGTGCCGTGCGGCGCGGCCGCCCAGAAGGTGCTGGACGCCACCGGCGTCAAGGTCACCCCGGTCTCCTACGAGCAGGACGTCAAGGCCGCCCTGAACAAGGTGGAGCTGAAGGAGGCCGACGCGTCGCTGGTGTACAAGACCGATGTGAAGTCCGCCGGTGGCAAGGTGGAGGGCGTGGAGTTCCCCGAGTCCGAGGACGCGATCAACGACTACCCGATCGCCCCGCTGAAGAACGCGCGGAACGCCGACACGGCGGCCGCGTTCATCGCCCTGGTCAAGTCCCCCGACGGCCAGAAGGTGCTGACCCAGGCCGGCTTCCTCAAGCCGTGACCGACCTGAAGCGGCCCGACGCCGCGGCACGCCCCCGCGGGGGCGGGTCGCGGCGCCCGCGCGTCCGCGGCCCCCGCCGCGGTGTGCCGGTCCCGCTGCTGGTGCCGGGCCTGCTGGCCATGGCGTTCCTGCTGGTGCCGCTGTTCGCCCTGCTGGTCCGCGCCCCCTGGAGCAGTCTTCCGTCCCAGCTGACCAGCCCCGAGGTGTGGCAGGCGCTCAAGCTCTCGCTGATCAGCGCCACCGCGGCCACCGCGGTCGCCCTGGTGCTCGGCGTGCCGCTGGCCTGGCTGCTGGCGCGTACGGAGTTCCCGGGGCGTGGCCTGGTGCGGGCGCTGGTGACCCTGCCGCTGGTGCTGCCCCCGGTCGTCGGCGGTGTGGCGCTGCTGCTCGCCCTCGGCCGCAACGGCATCATCGGCAAGTCGCTGGACGCGTGGTTCGGCATCACCCTGCCGTTCACCACGGCCGGAGTGGTCGTCGCGGAGGCGTTCGTCGCCATGCCGTTCCTGGTCATCAGCGTCGAGGGCACCCTGCGCGCGGCCGACCCGCGCTTCGAGGAGGCCGCCACCACGCTCGGAGCCTCCCGCTTCACCGCGTTCCGCCGGGTCACCCTGCCGCTGATCGCCCCCGGCATCGCGGCCGGCGCCGTACTGGCCTGGGCCCGCGCGCTCGGCGAGTTCGGGGCCACGATCACCTTCGCGGGCAACTTCCCGGGCCGCACCCAGACCATGCCCCTGGCGGTCTACCTCGCCCTGCAGAACGACCCCGAGGCGGCCATCGCGCTCAGCCTGATCCTGCTGGCGGTGTCGATCGCGGTGCTGGCGGGCCTCAGGGACCGGTGGATGACGGGAGCGTGACGGTGCCGCGAGGATGGAAGACAGCGACCACGCCGGCGCCGACGGAGGACGACCGCCCCATGACCGACATCGACGCGCCCCCCGCCCGGCTCAAGGCGGGCGAACAGGGCCTCGACGCCCGCCTCGTGGTCGACCGCGGCGATTTCCGCCTCGACGTGGCCCTGCGGGCGGCCCCCGGTGACGTGGTCGCGCTGCTGGGCCCGAACGGCGCGGGCAAGACCACCGCGCTGCGCGCCCTGGCGGGCCTCGTCCCGCTCTCGGAGGGGCACCTGCGGCTGGACGGCACCGCGCTGGAACGGACCCCGCCGGAGAACCGCCCGGTCGGCGTGGTCTTCCAGGACTATCTGCTCTTCCCGCACCTGTCCGCGCTGGACAACGTGGCCTTCGGTCCGCGCTGCCACGGCGCCGGCAAGGCCGAGGCCCGCGCGCAGGCCGCCGTCTGGCTGGAGCGGATGGGCCTGGCCGGTCACGCGGGTGCCAAGCCTCGCCGGCTGTCCGGCGGCCAGGCCCAGCGGGTGGCGCTGGCCCGGGCGCTGGCGACCCGGCCCCGGCTGCTGCTCCTGGACGAGCCGCTCGCCGCGCTGGACGCCCGTACCCGCCTGGAGGTCCGTTCCCAGCTGCGGCGGCATCTCGCCGAGTTCGAGGCGGTCGCCGTGCTGGTCACGCACGATCCGCTGGACGCCATGGTGCTCGCGGACCGGCTGGTGGTGGTGGAGCACGGCCGGGTGGTGCAGGAGGGCACCCCCACGGAGATCGCCCGCCACCCGCGCACCGACTACATCGCGCAGCTGGTCGGCCTGAACCTCTACCGGGGCGAGGCCGACGGGCACGCCGTACGGCTGGAGGCAGGGCCGGTGATCACCACCACCGAGGAACTGACCGGGCCGGTGTTCGTGGCGTTCCCGCCGGTCGCCGTCACCCTGTTCCGGGACCGTCCGACGGGGGCGAGCGCCCGCAACCTGTGGCGCTGCGAGGTCGCGGGCCTGGAGACGCACGGCGACCAGATCCGCGCGGACCTGACCGGGGAGATCCGGCTCGCCGCCGACCTCACCACGGCGGCGGCCGCCGAGCTGGACCTGCACACGGGCGCACCGGTCTGGGCGACCGTCAAGGCGACGCAGACGCACGCATACCCGGCATAGGGCCGTCCGGCCACTACGGTGTGGCCCCATGAGCATGAGCATCCGCAACCAGCTTCCCGGCACCGTCACGGCGGTCCACCCCGGCGAGGTCATGGCGACCGTCAAGATCCGGCTGGACGGCGGTCAGCACTTGACCGCCGCGATCACGGAGGAGGCCACCAAGGATCTCCGGCTGGCCGAGGGCACCCCGGTGCACGCCCTGGTGAAGGCGACCGAGGTCTCCCTGGCCACCGAGCCCGTCGACCGGATCTCGATCCGGAACCAGCTCGCGGGCACCATCAGCGAGATCACCATGGGCACGGCGATGGCTACGGTGAAGGTGGCGGTGCCGGGCGCCGAGGTCACCTCGGCCATCACGCACGAGTCGGCCGCCGAGCTGAAGCTGTCGGAGGGCGACTCGGTGGTGGCGCTGATCAAGTCGACCGAGGTCTCGCTCGCCACGGCCTGAGCGAGGACGGGGAAGGCCCCCCGCCCGGGTCCGGGCAGGGGGCCTCCTCAATTGGACGGCTCAGTCCTCGTACGCGTCCAGCGGCGGGCAGGAGCACACCAGGTTGCGGTCGCCGAACGCCTGGTCGATACGGCGCACCGGCGGCCAGTACTTGTCGGCCGCGGAGACGCCGGCCGGGAAGACGGCCTCCTCACGGCTGTACGCGTGCGTCCACTCGCCGCCGAGGGCGGCCGCGGTGTGCGGGGCGCCGCGCAGCGGGTTGTCCTCGGCGGGCCAGGTGCCGGCGGCGACCTTGTCGATCTCCGCGCGGATGGCGATCATCGCGTCGCAGAACCGGTCCAGCTCGCCCAGGTCCTCGGACTCGGTCGGCTCGATCATCAGTGTGCCGGCCACCGGGAAGGACATGGTCGGCGCGTGGAAGCCGTAGTCGATCAGGCGCTTGGCCACGTCGTCCACGCTGACGCCGGTCGCCTTGGTCAGCGGGCGCAGGTCGATGATGCACTCGTGCGCGACGAGGTTGCCGGGGCCGGTGTAGAGCACCGGGAAGTGCGGCTCCAGGCGCTTGGCGACGTAGTTGGCGGAGAGCACGGCCACCTGGGTGGCGCGCTTGAGGCCCTCGCCGCCCATCAGGCGGACGTACGCCCAGGAGATCGGCAGGATGCCCGCGCTGCCCCAGGGGGCGGCCGAGATGGGGCCGACGCCCGTCTCCGGACCGGCCGCGGGCTGCATCGGGTGGTCGGGCAGGTACGGCGCGAGGTGGGCGCGGACCGCGACCGGGCCGACGCCGGGGCCGCCGCCGCCGTGCGGGATGCAGAACGTCTTGTGCAGGTTCAGGTGGGAGACGTCGCCGCCGAAGTGGCCCGGCTTGGCGAGGCCGACCAGGGCGTTGAGGTTGGCACCGTCCACGTACACCTGGCCGCCCGCGTCGTGCACCTGGGCGCAGATGTCGGCGACATGCTCCTCGAAGACGCCGTGCGTCGACGGGTAGGTGATCATCAGCACGGACAGCTCGTCGCGGTGCTGCTCGATCTTCGCGCGCAGGTCCTCGACGTCGATCTCGCCGTCCCCGGCGGTCTTCACGACGACGACCTTCATCCCGGCCATCACCGCGCTCGCCGCGTTGGTGCCGTGCGCGGAGGACGGGATGAGGCAGATCGTGCGCTGCGCGTCGCCGTTGGCCCGGTGGTAGGCGCGTACGGCGAGCAGTCCGGCCAGCTCGCCCTGGGAACCGGCGTTGGGCTGGAGGGAGACCTTGTCGTACCCGGTGACCTCGGCGAGCCGGTCCTCCAGCTCGCGGATGAGGGTGAGGTAGCCCTCGGCCTGCTCGGCGGGGGCGAAGGGGTGCAGCGCGCCGAACTCGGGCCAGGTGACCGGCTCCATCTCGGTGGTCGCGTTCAGCTTCATGGTGCAGGAGCCGAGCGGGATCATGCCCCGGTCGAGCGCGTAGTCGCGGTCGGACAGCTTGCGCAGGTAGCGCAGCATGGCCGTCTCGGAGCGGTGCTCGTGGAAGACCGGGTGGGTGAGGTAGTCGTCGGTGCGCAGCAGCACCTCGGGCAGGGTGTCCTCGGCCGACCCGTCGAGCGCCTCGATGTCGCCCTCGACGCCGAAGGCGGCGAAGACGGCCTCGACCTGCGCCCGGTTGGTGGTCTCGTCGCAGGCCAGGGAGACGTGGTCGGCGTCGACGTGGCGCAGGTTGACCCCGCCCTCGCGGGCGGCGGCGACGACCTCGGCGGCCTTGCCGGGCACGCGCGCGGTGAGGGTGTCGAAGTAGGCGCCGTGCACGAGCTCGACCCCGCCGGCGCGCAGGCCCTCGGCGAGGATCGTGGCGTAGCGGTGGGTGCGGCGGGCGATGGTCCGCAGGCCGTCGGGGCCGTGGTAGACGGCGTACATGCCGGCCATGACGGCGAGCAGCACCTGCGCGGTGCAGATGTTGCTGGTGGCCTTCTCGCGGCGGATGTGCTGCTCGCGGGTCTGGAGCGCCAGGCGGTAGGCGCGGTGGCCGTCGGCGTCGACGGACACGCCGACCAGGCGGCCGGGCAGGCTGCGGGCGAACTTCTCGTGCACGGCCATGTAGCCGGCGTGCGGCCCGCCGAAGCCCATGGGGACGCCGAAGCGCTGGGTGGTGCCGATGGCGATGTCCGCGCCCAGCTCGCCGGGCGAGGTGAGCAGGGTGAGCGCGAGCAGGTCGGCGGCGACGGTGACGAGGGCGCCCAGCCCGTGCGCCTGCTCGACGACCGGCTTCAGGTCGCGTACGGCACCGGAGGCGCCGGGGTACTGGAGCAGGACGCCGGTGATGTCGCGGGCGGCGATGTCCGCCGGGATGCCGTCGCTCAGGTCGGCGACGACGACCTCGACACCGGCCGGCTCGGCGCGGGTCTGGATGACGGCGATGGTCTGCGGCAGGGTGTCCGCGTCGACCAGGAAGAGCCCCTTCTTGTTCTTGCCCATGCGCCGGGACAGCGCCATCGCCTCGGCGGCGGCGGTGCCCTCGTCCAGCAGGGAGGCGCCGGAGGTGGGCAGCCCGGTGAGGTCGGCGACCATCGTCTGGAAGTTCAGCAGGGCCTCCAGGCGGCCCTGGGAGATCTCCGGCTGGTACGGCGTGTACGCCGTGTACCAGGCGGGGTTCTCCATGACGTTGCGCAGGATGACCGGCGGGGTGAAGGTGCCGTGGTAGCCGAGGCCGATCATGGAGCCGAGGACCTGGTTGTGGTCGGCGAGACCGCGCAGCTCGGCGATCACCTCGGCCTCGGTGCGGGCACCGGGCAGGTCGAGCGCGTCGGCGTTCTTGATCACATCCGGCACCGCGGCGGCGGTCAGCTCGTCGAGGGAGCCGTAGCCGACCTGCGCGAGCATCTTGGCGCGCGCCTCGTGGTCGGGCCCGATGTGGCGCTGCTCGAAGGGGATACCCGCTTCGAGCTCGGTGAGCGGAGTGCGAGGGGCGGTCATGTGCGGAGGCCTCCTGGTCGCTGCGACCTGCGAGGGCACCACGGCGCGGGTGCCCACCGGCCTCCCCCTCTGTCATCTCTTACCTGAGAGCTTCGCCGGGAACCTGCGGAACCCGGCTTTCACCGTCGGTGAGAGCGGGAGCCGTGGGCGCCCGCCCTGCTTTCCAGAGTGACCTCGTCCGTGCGGTACGGGTGCCTGAGAGATTCCGGGGAGGAGTTGCTCCTTCGGCGCCTCCGCATTGCTCGGAGGACTCTCCCGCACGGGGTCAGCAGCCGTGTTCAGCGTACCAGCGGGGTCATCAGCGCGGCGTTCGAGTGGCCGCCGGGCTGATTCTGCTCTTTCGTAGTGCCTACGGATGAGTTGCGACCATGTGGAGGGAGAGGGATCGTGCAGACCGACATCGATCCGCGCAGCCTGATCGGCCGCAAGGCGTTCGACCGCGACGGCACCAAGATCGGCACCATAGACGAGGTGTACCTCGACGACGCGACCGGCGTCCCGGAGTGGGCGGCCGTGCGCACCGGCCTCTTCTCCCGCGACGCGTTCGTCCCGCTGGAGCCCAGCGAGCTGGTCGAGGGCACGCTGCGCGTCCCCTTCGAACGCGCCCTCATCAAGGACGCCCCCGACTTCGGCGTGGGCCGTCACCTCTCCCCCGAGCAGGAGCTCCAGCTCTACCACCACTACGGGCTCGACGTGGGCCCCTCCGCCCGGACCACCCCGGACCGCGACTTCGGCAAGGTCGCGGGCGCCGAGGAGTCCTGAGCCTCCCTCATCCGCCGCCCTCCCCGGTCTCCTCCTCCGGCCCGCTCTCCCGCGCCACCAGCGGCAGCGGGTCGGCCGGTGTCAGGCCGGGGTCGTCGGCCCGCAGCGTCCGTACCCGGCCCGGCCCGGAGAGCGGGGTCTCGAAGCGCACGGTGACCCGCCCCAGCCCGCTGCCCTGCACCCAGCCATGGCCGTACTCGGGGTGCCGCACGTCCTGGCCCGCCCGCCACTCCGGCCCGGCGGGCTCGGGCTTGAGCGGACCGAAGTCGGGGGCGCTCTCCTCGGGGGTCTCCTCGGCCGGCTCGCCCGCCGCCTGGGCGAACAGGTCCTCCTGGGTGTAGTCGGCCAGCCCGGAGACGCCGACGCCGAGCAGCCGCACCCCGCCGGTGGTGTCCACGGAGTCCAGCAGCCGCGCGGCCGCCTCTCGGATCACCGCGGGGTCGTCCGTCGGGCCCCGCAGCGTCTCGGAGCGGGTCCGGGTGGAGAAGTCGTACCGCCGCACCTTCAGCACGATGGTCCGCCCGGAGAGTCCGGCCCCGCGCAGCCGCCGTACACACCGGTCGGCGAGCCGGCGGACCTCCAGGCCGATGCGCAGCCGGTCGTGGATGTCCACCGCGTAGGTGTCCTCGACCGAGACGGACTTGGCCTCCCGCTCGGCCACCACGGGCCGGTCGTCACGGGCGAGCGCCATCGCGTACAGCGAATGGCCGTGCGCCTTGCCGAGCAGCCGGACCAGTTCGTCCTCGCCGGCCTCCGACAGTTCCAGGACGGTGGTGATCCCGGCGCGCCGCAGATGGTCGCCGGTGGCGGGGCCGACGCCGGGCAGGGTCCGCACCGGCATGGGCGCCAGCAGGGCCCGCTCGGTGCCGGGTTCGATGAGCACGAGGCCGTCGGGTTTGGCCCGCTCCGAGGCGATCTTCGCGAGCATCTTGGACGCGGCGAGCCCCACCGACCCGGTCAGCCCCGTCACCGCCCTGATGTCCGCGCGCAGCCGCACTCCCGCCTCCCGGGCCGAGGCCTCGTCCCAGGCCGTGCCGCCGGCCTCCAGGTCCACGAACGCCTCGTCGAGGCTCAGCGGCTCCACCAGCGGGGACAACTCCCGCAGCAGCGCCATCACCTGGTCGCTGATCGAGCGGTAGAGCGCGAAGCGGGGCGTGAGGTAGGCGGCGTTCGGCGCGAGCCGCCGCGCCTGGGCGGTGGGCATGGCCGAGTGCACGCCGAACACCCGTGCCTCGTACGACGCGGTGGCCACCACCCCGCGCGGCCCGATCCCGCCCACGACCACGGCCTTTCCCCGCAGGCTCGGCTTGGACGCCTGCTCGACCGAGGCGAAGAAGGCGTCCATGTCGAGATGGAGGATGGTGGGCGCGTCTCTCACAGGTCCGATGCTGCACCACGCCACTGACAACGCGGCCGCGCGGGTGCCGTCGGCGACCGGCGCAGCCGGGCCTCAGACGGCCCGGTTGCGCCGCCGCGCCAGCTCATCGGCGGGGTTGTGCCCGATGAGCGTCTCACCGGTGTCGACGCGCTCGCCGTGCAGCTGGGACAGGGCACTCTCCACGTCCCGCCACACCACGCCCACCGCGATGCCGAAGATGCCCTGGCCGCCCTGGAGCAGCGCGTGGACCTCGTCCGGGGAGGTGCACTCGTAGACCATGGCGCCGTCGCTCATCAGGGTCATGCGCTCCAGGTCCCGGAATCCGCGCTCCCTGAGGTGCTGCACGGCCGAGCGGATGTTCTGGAGCGAGACACCCGTGTCCAGGAACCGCTTGACGATCTTCAGCACGACCACGTCGCGGAAGCTGTACAGCCGCTGGGTGCCCGAACCGTGGGCCGGCCGCACGCTCGGCTCGACCAGACCCGTACGGGCCCAGTAGTCGAGCTGCCGGTAGGTGATCCCCGCGGCCGCGCAGGCCGTGGGGCCGCGATAGCCGATCTCCTCGGACGTCATGGCCGTCGCCCCTTCACCGTCCGGCACCGCCGTCGGTCGCTGCGGAGTGTGACCGGCCGCGCCGTCGGGCTGTGGGTGTCCCCCGCCTGGCCGAAGCCGCGCGCTCGGGGGAGGGTACGGACCGCTCTCCCCGAAACCGTGTCCCGGGGCACCCCCAGCCGTACCGTCGCCGCTCATTCTCACGCCGACCTCCGTCCTTGACCTGCCTTATCGACGGTAGGCAGTCACCAGGGGCGCGTCAACGATCGCCACACTCGGCACGCCGAGTGACAATCACCCTGAGAGTGGTTTCCCGTGTCCCACCGCGGGGAAAGGCTAGCCGAATGCGCTCGCGGGAAGGCGTAGGACGCTCTCACGCGCCGTTGGCAATTGCCCTCGCGGCGCGGTCACAGCGCGCCACCGGCCGACCCGGACACGGACCCTTGGGGGCCCGTCCGGCCGGCCGCGGACGTCACTGGCTGCTGGTACCGAAGTCCTCGGGCGAGATCTGGTCGAGGAACTCGCGGAACTTCTCCACCTCGTCCTCCTGCTCGTCCGGGATGGCGATACCCGCGTCGTCCAGCACCCCGTCACTGCCATAGATCGGCGTGCCGGTGCGCAGGGCGAGCGCTATGGCGTCGGACGGCCGCGCGCTCACCTCGACTCCGCTGGCGAACACCAGCTCCGCGTAGAAGACGCCCTCTCGCAGATCGGTGATGCGTACTTCGGTCAGCTCCTGGCCGACCGCCTCCAGCACGTCCTTGAACAGGTCGTGCGTCAGCGGACGCGCGGGAGCCATGCCCTGCTGGGCGAAGGCGATCGCCGTCGCCTCCCCCGGCCCGATCCAGATGGGGAGGTAGCGGTCGCCTCCCACTTCGCGCAGGAGCACGATCGGTTGGTTGGAGGGCATTTCGACCCGGACACCTACGACATCGAGCTCGTTCACACAGCAACCCTAGGCCGTGCCCGGGACGTTTGGGTAGTCGGGCCGGGAACAGGTGGGCGATCCGGCGCAAGTCAGCCGGGCCGGGACACACCGCACCTCAGGGCACCCGCACCCCGAGCGCGGACTTCACCAGCGCCGAGTGCAGCTTCATGGTGAGCGCCGCGAGTTCCTTCGTCCGGGTCTCGGCGAGCACTCTGGTCTGCGGATTGCGGTGCCGCTTCAGGGGCGCGACAACCTGGTCGACCAGCCCGGCCTCACGCTCGGCGGCCGCCTTCATCACCCGAAGATGGCGGGGCTCGATGCCGAAGCGGCCCAGTTCGGCCACCAGCGCGGCCACGGTGGCCGCCTCGGCGTCGTAGACGCCGTCCGCAAGGGGGGCGAGGAGTCCGTACGACTCCCACTCGCGCAGTTCGCCCTCGTCCACGCCCGCCGCCGCCAGCAGCTCGGCCCGGCCGATCCGGGCGACCGTGGACCGCTCGGCCTCCTCCGGCTCCTCGCCGGCGCCGCGCTGACGCCCGACGAGGGGCAGGTGGACCGCCTCGCCGCGCTCCATGGCGTCCAGATGCTCACGGATCACCTTGAGCGGCAGGTAGTGGTCCCGCTGCATCCGCAGGACAGCTCCGAGGCGCTCCACATCACGGGGGCTGAACTTGCGGTACCCCGACGGGGTCCGCTGCGGCTCGATGAGCCCCTCCGACTCCAGGAAGCGGATCTTGGAGATCGTGACTTCGGGGAACTCCTCGCGCAGCGCGTTCAGCACCGTACCGATGCTCATCAGCCCACTGTCCCTGGCGGCGGTACCGCTTCCGGCACCGCCGCTCGGTGTTTGAAGCATGGACCTTCCCTGGGGTTCCCCCGGACGAGTGTCCGGGGGTGGGTCAGACTCCCTGCCGGCTCGCGTAGAAGACCAGCCGGTACTTGCCGATCTGCACCTCGTCACCGTTGGCCAGCGCCACCTCGTCGATCCGCTCGCGGTTGACGTAGGTGCCGTTCAGGCTGCCCACGTCGGCCACCGCGAAGGCACCGTCCGGCGAGCGGCGGAACTCCACATGGCTGCGGGAGACCGTCACGTCGTCCAGGAAGATGTCGCTCTGCGGGTGACGGCCCGCCGTGGTCAGGTCGCTGTCCAGCAGGAAGCGGCTGCCCGAGTTCGGGCCCCTGCGCACCACCAGCAGCGCCGATCCGACCGGCAGCGCGTCGACCGCGGCCTGGGCCTCGGGCGACAGCATCGGCATGGCCGTCTGGCCGGTGACCTCGGAGTCGTAGGCCTCGATGCCGGAGATGGAGATCGTGGAGGTCGTCTCCGACGGACGCTCCGGCGCCACACCGGCACGCAGCGGCGCGCCGCAGTGGGAGCAGAAACGGGCGTTCTCCGCGTTGCGGTTCCCGCACCTCGTACACACCAGGTCCGACATGGACGGAGCCTCCTGCCGCGGCAGCCCCGCGGGGGCGTTGGACGCGTGCGGGTCCGAGGGGAACCCTCCACCCGCACCTGAGGTCGACGGTTGCCCGAAACCTATGCCGCCGGACTGGCCAGGGTCAACGGACGCCGCGCCCTGACCACCGGAAGTCCCACCACCCGGACCAGCCACCTGGTCCCGGAACAGCGGACGCTGTCCATCCTCGTCGGACTGTGCGCGATGGCGGGCCGTCGCGTTGTCGCCGCCTTCTCGCGCGCTCTTGCCGAACAACTTCCCAAACAACTTCACGGGCGATTCCCCTTGACCGAAACAGACCCGCCCGTGGGGCAGGACGAACCCAGAATGCCTACACCGACCGATCCGGACATCTTCACAACGTCCGTATCCACCCGACAGTTTCCACCACGCACCACCCCTTCGGTGCGGCGACCCCCCGCAACCTCATGCCCCCGCCCGACGCCGCCCATGCACCGCCGGTTCACCGGGAGGACGACCGAGCGTAGTCAGGCTGCTTCGCCTGCCGCAAGGCATCCACGACGATCTTGTCCGAGCGTTCCACACTCACCGTGGCCTGCTCCTTCTCCAAGCTCTGCACCACGCCTCCAGGGATGTTCAACGCCGGTTCCAGGTCCTGCGGCTTGCCGATGACCTTGAAACGATACGGTGCGTTGATCTTGTTCCCGTCGACGGCGACGCTGCCGTCGGTGTCCGCCAAGTACGTGTTCGCCACCACCCGCACCCCATTGACCTCGATCGCCTCGGCACCGGCGGCGCGCAGCTCCTGGATCGCGTCGAGCAGCATGTCGGACTCGACGGCCCCCTTCGTGTCCTGGACACTCACCGTGATGCCGGGACCCGTGGCGGCCACGGTTCCGGCGAGCACACCGAGTTGACGCTCCCGCTCGGCGGTCTGCCTGCGCGCCTCGGCGGCCTGGTCCGAGCTGCTCTGCAACTCCTGACGCTGCTTCTCCAAACCCTGCTTCTCGTCCTCAAGACGCTGAGTACGGTCGTCCAGTTCATCGAGGATGCGGACCAGATCCTCCTGGCGTGCCCCGCGCAGCGCGCTGTCCCCGTCGCTGTTGGACGCCACCTGCACGGCCAGCCCGAAACCGAGGCCGAACAGCAGCAGCGCCACGATGAGTTGCGCACGCGTGAGCCGCGGCGGCCAGAGGCCGTCGAGCAGCCGCTGGCGCCCGGTGAGCTGCGGCTCAGCCGGACGCCCGGCCGGCTCCGGCTCGGGAGCGGCCGCGGGGGCGGGGGCCGGCGCGGGCTCGGGCTGGGGCTCGGGGGCCGCGGGCGGCACCTCGGCGGGCAGTTCCCTGCGGAGCCCGTTCTCCGGCCGCTCGTCCTTCTCGCTCATCGCGCTCACGCCCTGAAGACGTGGCGCCGGATGGCGGCGGCGTTGGAGAAGATGCGGATGCCCAGGACCACGACGACGCCGGTGGACAACTGCGCGCCCACGCCCAGCTCGTCACCCAGGAAGACGATCAGCGCGGCGACGACCACGTTCGACAGGAACGACACCACGAAGACCTTGTCGTCGAAGATGCCGTCGAGCATCGCCCGCAGACCGCCGAACACGGCGTCCAGCGCCGCCACCACGGCGATGGGCAGATACGGCTCGACGACCGCCGGAACCTCCGGCCGGACCAACAGTCCGGCCACCACTCCCACGATGAGGCCCAGTACGGCGATCACGATGTGCCCTTCTCAGTCTTCTCGGCCTGCTCGGCGCTCGGCTGTGCTGTTCGTACGATCACACTCGGTGCGGCGGGCAACCGGACGTCACCCTCCGCGGAGATGGCGGTGCGGATACCGAAGTTGTCCTGGAGCGCATGCAGATACAGTCCGTCGGCGCTGTTCTGGAACCTGGTGCTCAGCCGTTGCCCGTCCCCCACCGCCAGCACCGTGTACGGCGGTACCAGCGGCCTGTTGTCGACCAGTATCGCGTCACCCGCGGCCCTGATCGCGGACAGGGAGGTCAGCCGCTGCCCGTTGATGGACACCGCCTCGGCGCCGGACGCCCACAGGCCGTTGACCACACGCTGCATGTCCCGGTCGCGCACCCGCCCGGTGTCGGAGAACCCGGCGGACTCGCGCGGGTTGGTGCCGTCCCCCTGGGCGCTCGACTCCTTGGCGTCGTTCACCACGAGCTTCACACCGGGTCCGTGCACCGCGGAGGCCCCGGACAGCAGGCCCACGAGGTCCGCCTGGCTGCCCCCGGCCTGCCGCAGCGCCGAACGCTGCCGCGCGCCGACCTCCTCGCGCAGCCGGTCGACACCGCTCTCCAGCTTGTCGGCGGCGGCGGTCTCCCGGTCGATGCGGTCGATCAGCTCCTGGCGCTCCTTGGCCACCACCGGGGCCGTGACGTGCGCCTGCGCCGCGCCGACCGTCACCACCAGGGCCGCGAGCACCAGGCCGCCCGCCAGCCCCAGTTTGGCGCGGAGGGTCTTCGGCAGGCCGCCCTCGCCGAGGGCTTCCCTGCGGGCGGCGGCCTCGGCGTACCCGTCGTCGAGGCTGTGGTCCATGACGTTGGTGATCAACGACATGGAGGCGTCCGGGCGCCTCGGCCGCGCGGGGCTGCTCCGAACGGGGGGTTGCTGCGGCATGCCGCACATCGTCGCATGCCGCGAGCGATGCCTTCGAACGAGCCCCGTACACGTGCCGGACAGCGGCCCCCGCGGGGGCCGTTGTCCGGCACGCCGGGCCGTTTCCCGGGATCAGCGCCCGGCGCTGTCCACCACGGCCGACCACTCGTCCAGGAGAGCCTGCGCGGACGCGTCGTCCGGGCCCTCCGCCCACAGGTGGGTGACCGCCTCGGCCGGGTCGGGCAGGACCATCACCCAGCGCCCGTCGCTCTCCACGACCCGCACGCCGTCCGTGGTGTCCACGGACCGGTCGCCGGCCGCCTCGACCACGCTGCGCATCACCAGGCCCTTGACCGCCCACGGCGTCGCCAGGTCCCGCTTGAGGACGTGGGCCCTCGGAATCCGGGCGTCGATCTGGCTCAGCGTGAGCTGGGTGCGCGCCACGAGCCCGATCAGCCGCACGAACGCCGCCGTGCCGTCGTAGACGCTGCTGAACTCGGGGACGATGAAGCCGCCCATGCCGTCGCCGCCGAAGATGGTCTCCTCCTCGCCGCCGACGCGTGTGAGGTCGTCCGGCGAGGTGGTCGTCCACTCCACCTGCGTGCCGTGGTACGCGGCGACCTGCTCGGCGATCCGGGTCGTGGTGACCGGCAGGGCCACCCGCCCGCTGCGCCGCTCGGCGGCGACCAGGTCGAGCATGACCAGCAGCGCCCGGTCGTCCTCGATGATGCTGCCCTTCTCGTCCACGAGCGACAGCCGCTCGCCCACGGGATCGAACCGCACGCCGAACGCCGCCCCGGAGGAGGCCACGATCTCGCCGAGCCGCTCCAGGCCCTTGCGCCGCATCTCGGCGGTCTCGGTGGGCCGGGCCTCGTCCAGACCGGGGTTGATGGTCAGCGAGTCCACGCCGAGCTTGCCGAGCAGGCTGGGCAGCACCAGACCGGCGCTGCCGTTGGAGGCGTCGACGACGACCTTCAGCCCGGACTCGGCGATCCCGGTGGTGTCCACGTTGCGCAGCAGCGACCCGGTGTAGGAGTCGTAGACGCTGGACGGGAAGTACAGGTCACCGATCTCGCCGGGGAACGCCCGCCGGTACTCCTGCCGCGCGAACACCCGGTCCAGCTTGCGCTGGCTGCCCTGGGAGAGGTCAGCGCCCTTGGCGTCGAAGAACATGATGTCCACGGAGTCCGGCACACCCGGCGAGGTCCGGATCATGATGCCGCCGGAGCTGCCCCGCGCGGTCTGCTGCCGGGCCACCGGCAGCGGCACGTTCTCCAGGTCGCGCACGTCGATCGCGCTGGCCTGGAGCGCCGAGATCACCGCGCGCTTGAGGGCACGGGCGCCTCGGGAGTGGTCACGGGCCGTGGTGACCGTGGTGCCCTTCTTCAGGGTGGTGGCGTACGCGCCGGCCAGCCGCACGGCCAGCTCCGGCGTGATCTCCACGTTCAGGATGCCGGTCACCCCGCGCGCCCCGAAGAGGTGCGCCTGTCCTCTGGACTCCCAGATGACGGAGGTGTTGACGAAGGCGCCGGCCTCGATGGTCTTGAACGGGTACACCCGGACGTTGCCCTGGATGATCGACTCCTCGCCGATCAGGCACTCGTCACCGATGACCGCCCCGTCCTCGATCCGCGCGGCCCGCATGATGTCGGTGTTCTTGCCGACCACGCAGCCGCGGAGGTTGCTCTGCTGGCCGACGTACACGTTGTCGGCGACCACGGCCTTGTGCAGGAAGGCGCCGCTCTTGACGACCACGTTGGAGCCGACGACCGAGTGCTCGCGTATCTCCGCGCCGGCCTCGACCTTGGCGTAGTCACCGATGTAGAGCGGCCCGCGCAGCACCGCGTCGGGGTGCACCTCGGCGCCCTCGGCCACCCAGACGCCGGGCGAGATCTCGAATCCGTCGATGTCGACGTCGACCTTGCCCTCGAGGACGTCGGCCTGGGCCTTCACATAGCTCTCGTGGGTGCCGACGTCCTCCCAGTAGCCCTCGGCGATGTAGCCGTAGACGGGCTTGCCTTCCTTCATCAACTGCGGGAAGACGTCCCCGGACCAGTCGACGGGGACATCGGGATCGACGTAGTCGAACACCTCGGGCTCCATGACATAGATGCCCGTGTTCACCGTGTCGGAGAAGACCTGGCCCCAGGTCGGCTTCTCGAGGAAGCGCTCGACCTTGCCCTCCTCGTCGACGATGGTGATGCCGAACTCCAGCGGATTGGGGACCCTGGTCAGGCAGACCGTGACCAGGGCGCCCTTCTCCTTGTGGAAGTTGATCAGCTCGGTGAGGTCGAAGTCGGTCAGCGCATCACCGGAAATGACGAGGAAGGCGTCGTCCTTCAGCGCGTCCTCGGCGTTCTTGACGCTTCCGGCGGTACCGAGTGGCTTCTCCTCATTGGCATACGTGAGCTCCATGCCGAGCTCCTCGCCGTCCCCGAAGTAGTTCTTGACGAGGGACGCCAGGAACTGCACGGTGACCACGGTCTCGTTGAGCCCATGCTTTTTGAGCAACCTGAGCACGTGCTCCATGATCGGGCGGTTCGCCACGGGCAGGAGCGGCTTGGGCATGCTTGAGGTCATGGGGCGCAGGCGTGTGCCTTCGCCCCCGGCCATCACGACGGCCTTCATGTCGGAAGCGTCCTCCTCGAAGAGACGACGGTCTAGCCGACTTCACCCGTCCAGATTGTCCCGCAGATTCGCGTCGCGGGCCATCGAAGCGTCACGTCATGGACGATCGCGGAGTTCCGTCGGCCAACGCGTCCGCGCGCACCAGACGGCGGACCTGGACCATATAGAGCACTCCTGCCCACCAATACAGGGTTGTACCCCATCCGGCGAACGCCCATCCGAAAACAGCGGCCAGTGACGCGATCCAACCGCTTCCGTCGCTGAGCAGCAGCAACGGGAAGGCGTACATCAGGTTGAAGGTGGCCGCCTTGCCGAGGAAGTTCACCTGGGGCGGCGGATAGCCGTGCCGCCGGAGGATACCGACCATCACGAGGAGAACCAGTTCACGGGCGAGCAGCAGGGCGGTCAGCCAGAGCGGCAGGATCTCGCGCCAGGTGAGGCCGAGAAGCGTGGAAAGCACATAGAGCCGGTCGGCGGCCGGGTCGAGCAGCCGGCCGAGGCTGCTGACCTGGTTCCAGCGCCGGGCGAGCTTGCCGTCCAGATAGTCGCTGACCCCGCTCAGCGCCAGGACCAGGAGAGCCCAACCATCGCTCTTGGGTCCTCCGAACTCCGGCCTGAGGATCAGCCACAGGAACAGAGGGACACCGGCAAGCCGAGCCATGCTCAGAATGTTGGGGATGGTGAGGACCCGGTCCGTCTGGACGCGGGTCTCCTGGACCTCCACCCGGAAGCCTCCTGTACGAAAAGTGCCGACAATGCACCATGACCCTACCGCAACGCAAAAAAGCTCCGGCTCTCGGGCGGTATGCCCAAGAGCCGGAGCTGTAAAAGGAGTTCGGCGGCGTCCTACTCTCCCACAGGGTCCCCCCTGCAGTACCATCGGCGCTGTGAGGCTTAGCTTCCGGGTTCGGAATGTAACCGGGCGTTTCCCTCACGCTATGACCACCGAAACACTATGAAACTTTCAGACCGTCATGTGTGGCACATGAGGCTGTTCGTGGTTTCAGAACCAACACAGTGGACGCGAGCAACTGAGGACAAGCCCTCGGCCTATTAGTACCAGTCAACTCCACCCGTTACCGGGCTTCCATATCTGGCCTATCAACC